>NZ_JAAHBU010000030.1 GCF_010671725.1 Pseudomonas brassicae
ACCCACAAGGACCGCGCCGTATTCAAGGGTGGCACTGTACCTGTGGGAGCTGGCTTGCCAGCGAAGGCGCACTAGAGGGCGCTGCGCAATCGGGCCATGTCCCGCAAGGGCGGTGCCCCATACAGCCGGCTGTACTCGCGGCTGAACTGCGACGGGCTTTCATACCCCACCCGATACCCCGCCACCGCGGCTTCCAGCCCGTCGTTGAGCATCAACCGACGGGCCTCCTGCAGGCGCAACTGCTTCTGGTACTGCAGCGGGCTCATCGACGTCACCGCCTTGAAGCGGTGATGCAGGGTCGAGGCGCTCAGGTTGACCTCGCGTGCCAGGTCGTCGATGCGCAACGGGCGATGGAAATGGTCATTGAGCCACTGGATTGCCTGGCACACCCGGTGGGTCTGGGTATTGGCCATGGCGATCTCGTACAGCCGCGCGCCTTGCTGTCCGCGCAACAGCCGGTAGAGGATCTCGCGGCGGATCAGTGGCGCCAGCACGCCGATGTCCTTGGGCGTGTCGAGCAGGCGGATCAGGCGCAGCAGTGCATCCAGCAGCTGGCTGTCCAGACGCTCGATGAACAGCCCGCGTTCCGACGGCTGCGAGGGCACGCCCATGGGCCCGGCCTCGGCGATCAGCGCGTTGATTTCAGCCGGGTCGATGTCCAGGCGAATGCCCAGGCTGGGGTTCTGCGGGCTGGCTTCAAGCAGGGCACCGCTGATTGGCATGGCCACCGACACCACCATGTAGTGCAAGGGGTCGTAGACATAGCTCTCGTCGCCCAGGCAGATCTCCTTGCGGCCCTGGGCCAGGATGCACAGGGCCGGCTGCGCCAGGCTTGGCATCGAGCGGCTGCTTTGCTCGTAGCGGGTCAGGTGCAGGTCGGCGATGGCCGAGGGGGCGCCGCCGTGGGGCGTGCAATGGCGGCTGATCAGCCCGGCCAGCTCCAGGCGCAGCAGCTCCAGGGCCGGGTCCAGTGAAGGGGAGGTGAGTTCAGGGACTGACATGTGCGATTCCTCTGCCGGTGGGCGCAGCATAGGTAGGTGCAAGCGCGGATGCTAGCTGGATGCTGCGCAGTTCTTGCACGATCCTGCTGCGGGTGCAGAATCAGGCAAGCCGTTGACAGGAATCGCCTAACGCGTCTGGCGCGGTGCCTCGTAGCCTTGGCAGCCTGGTCTATCTACCTGGCCGCTTCAAGGAGCACTGCACATGACGTCATCGCAACCGGTCAGCCACCTTTCCTTCGTGCGTGCCAGCGCGGGCCGTTCGGCCGAACTGGGTACACGTCTGCAACAGTTGCTGGAACCCTCGCGGCAGACCCCGGGGTGCCTGCATTTCAGCGTGCAACGCTCGACCTGCGACAGCGACCTGTGGCTGCTCAACGGGGTGTGGGCCGACACCTCGGCGCTGCACGATTATTTCGCCTCGCCCAGCCTGCAGCTGTTTGGTGAGCTGGTACAGGCGCGGGTAGTCGACAGCCTCGACCTGCATACCTTCACCGAGCAGGTGACAGGTTAGAATGGCGGCTTTCCTGTAACCGATGTGGATGAGTGGCAATGGCACGTAAACAATTCGACGCCTTCGAAGCAGTCTCGGCAGTGGTCCCGGGCGAGGGCGGCTACCGCGCTGCAATCGCGGTCAAGGCCCTGGGGGCCGGTGGCGCACCGCGGTTTCACAAGGTGCTGCCAGGCCAGACCTTCAGCACCGCGCTGGAGGCCGACGACGCCGCCGTCGGCGAGCTGGCGCGCCTGAACGGCGTCAGCGCCGACGCCGAACTGATCTGGTAGTCACCCCTGTGGACGGGCCATCTTGAACAGGTTGCCCAGCTCGAAATAGTCGGCCGGGCCACCGCCGCGCAAGATCGGCTCGGCCGCGGCGGTATCGTAGATGCCGTCCTTGAGCAGGTGTTCGGCGATATGCACGGCCACCACTTCGCCCAGGATCAGCCAACTGGGTACCAGGGCCTGATCGGCACGTTGCAGTTGCACGATCTGGGTCACCTTGCATTCGAACGACACCGGGCTTTGCTGTACCCGCGGTACGGCGATCACCTTCGAGGCGACCGGGGTCAATTGACTCAGGGCGAACTCGTCGACCTGCGGCGCACGGCCGCGCAGCTCTGGTTCATCGCCTCGGCCAGCGGGCGGGTGGCCAGGTTCCAGGCGAACTCGCCGGTCTGCTCGATGTTGTTCAGGCTGTCTTTGCGCCCGACGCTGCAGAAACCGATGATCGGTGGGATGTAGTTGAAGGCGTTGAAAAAGCTGTAGGGCGCCAGGTTCAGATGCCCTTCACGGTCGTGTGAGGAAATCCAGCCGATCGGGCGTGGGCCGACGATGGCGTTGAACGGGTCGTGGGGCAGGCCGTGGCCTTTTGCGGGTTCGTAGTAGTACATCATCGGGCCTTGTGGACGGAGGGTGCGCCTAGTGTGCCAAGACTCACCGCCCCTGAACACGACTAAGCCCGGCCGAAGCCGGGCTGTGCGCTGCAATGCGACTCAGCTGACGCGGTGAGCCTTGGTGCGGTCGAAGCCATCTGCGGCAAATTTGTGCGCATTGGTGCGATCGAAGCCGTCTTCGGCAAACTTGTGCGCGTTGGTGCGATCAAAACCGTCTTCTGCCACCTTGGCGGGCTGTGCGTTTTCAGTGGCGAAGTTGTGCGCCTTGGTGCGGTCGAAGCCATCTGCGGCGAAGGCGTTGGCAGCCAGTATGGAAAGGGTCAGGGTCAGGATCAGTTTGGTTTTCATGGGTCAGTGCTCCGGGTAATGGGGTTGTTTGCTGCTGTGGGGTTGATGTTACGCCGATAGAATCGATTAAAAAGCGCAAAAAATAGCCTATTAATATTTAATTAATCGATATATATGGGCTGACCCTTTTGCCGGCAAGGCCGGCTCCTACAGGTTTACGTACACCGGTAGGGCCGGTTTTGCCGGCGAAGCAGACGACTCGGTTTTGAGTGAGCACAGCATCGCGCAGCCGCATTAATGCCCGATTAAGGCCATGAAAAAGGGGGCCTCCATCACTGGAGGCCCCCTTTTGCTAACGCCTGACGGCGATCAGTCGGTTTCGATCCGCGAGTGGGTGCGGGTGTCCTTCATGAACACATACACCAGTAGCGAAACGGCAATGCACCCGGTGACATACCAGTAGTAACCGGTTTCCATGTTGACGCTCTTGAACCACAGCGCCACGTATTCGCGGTACCGCCAAAGATCGACACGGTCAGTGCGTAGGGCAGGCCCACGCCCAGCGCACGGATCTCGGTGGGGAACAGCTCGGCCTTTACCACTGCGTTGATCGAGGTGTAGCCGCTGACGATGATCAGTGCTGCCATGATCAGGAAGAACGCGCCCCACCAGCTCTGGATGGTGTGCAGGGTGGTCAGGATCGGTACGGTAAAGAGCGTGCCCAGCACACCGAAGGCGATCAGGATCGGACGGCGGCCGATCTTGTCCGAGAGGCTGCCGATCACCGGCTGCAGGCACATGAACAGGAACAGCGTGGCCGCCGAGATCATCGTCGAGTCGCTGATGCTCATGCCCACCGTGTTCACCAGGTACTTCTGCATGTAGGTGGTGTAGGTGTAGAACGCCAGGGTGCCGCCCATGGTCAGGCCGACCACGGTCGCCAGCTCCTTGGGGTGACGCAGCAGGGTGCGCATCGAGCTCTCTTTCGGCTTTTCCTGCTTGGTGAACGAGGCGGTTTCTTCCATGCCGCGACGCAGATACAGCGCCACCACCGCACACAGTGCACCGATCACGAACGGTACACGCCAGCCCCACGAGTACAGCTGCTCGGTGGTCAGGGTCTGCTGCAGGATGATCAGCACCGCCAGCGCGATGAGCTGGCCGGAGATCAGCGTCACGTACTGGAAGCTGGAGAAGAAGCCACGACGCTCCTTGGTTGCCATCTCGCTCAGGTAGGTGGCCGAGGTGCCGTATTCACCGCCCACCGACAGGCCCTGCATCAGGCGTGCGATCACCAGCAGCACTGGCGCTGCAACGCCGATGGTTTCGTAGCTCGGGGTCAGGGCGATGACCAGCGAGCCTGCACACATCAGCAGCACCGAGGCCATCAGCGCGGCCTTGCGCCCCTTGCGGTCGGCATAGATACCCATCAGCCAGCCGCCGATCGGGCGCATCAGGAAGCCCACGGCAAAGATCGCAGCGGTGTTGAGCAATTGCGTGGTGGTGTTGCCAGCCGGGAAGAAGGCCTTGGCGAAGTACAGCGAGAACGCGGCGTAGACGTACCAGTCGTACCATTCGACCATGTTGCCGATGGAGCCGGAGAAAATCGACTTGAGACGGCTGGAGGTGGTTTTGTCAGCGGGTGCGGCCGCCGCCCCAGCAGGCAATGAAGTGGAGTTATCCATTGAAGGATCCTTCTAGTTGTTTTTGTGGAGCGCGCCGAAACGCAGCCTGATACGGCTATAGCAGGACTTGTGCCAGGCCTGTAAGGGCCGTTCTAGAAGGGTTTGCACGTATTGGTGAGCGGAAATCCGCTCATTGCGCGGCGGGCTGTCGGCAAGATTCCGCCTACGGCTGCGGGCGTTCGAGGAAGTCCTCGCGCAGCAAGCCGTGGCGCTGCATTTTCTCGTTGAAGGTGCGACGCGGCAGTTGCAGTTCTTCGAGCACCGCCTTGATATCGCCGTGATGACGGCTCAGTGCGGCGCGCAGGCACTGGGCCTCGAAGGCTTCCTGCTGCGCGGCCAGCGACTGGCCGGCACCTGGCGCCATTGGCTCGGGCTCACCCAGGCCGAGGGCATGGCGCTCGGCGGCGTTGGCCAACTCACGCACGTTGCCTGGCCAGTCATGGCTGAGCAGCCGGCCCAGTTGCACCCCGCTCAGCGGTGGCGGGCTGCGGCCGAGGCGCTCAGCGGCATCGCGGGCAAAGTGTTCGAACAGCAGCGGAATATCTTCACGCCGCTCGCGCAGGGGCGCCAGGTGCAGTTCCGCCACGTTGAGACGGTATGCCAGGTCTTCGCGAAAACGACCGGCACGCGCTTCGAACAGCAGGTCGGGCTTGGTCGCGGCGATGATGCGCAGGTCCACACTGATGCTCTGGTTGGCGCCCAGGCGCTCCAGTGTGTGCTCCTGAATCACGCGCAGCAGTTTGGCCTGCTGGGCCAGCGGCATGCTTTCGATCTCGTCGAGGAACACCGTGCCGCCGTTGGCGTATTCGAGCTTGCCGACGCGCTTGCCCTGGGCGCCGGTGAAGGCACCGCTTTCATGCCCGAACAATTCGGCTTCGAACAGTTGCTCGGGGATGGCCGCACAGTTGAGCGCCACGAACGGCTTGGCGGCGCGCGGGCCGAAATCGTGCAGGCAACGCGCCACGCGCTCCTTGCCGCTGCCGGTTTCGCCGCGGATCAGCACGTTGACCGGCAGCCCGGCCAGGTCGAGCACCTGGCGACGCAGCTGCTGCAACCCCTGGGACATGCCCAGCAGGGTGGTTTCCAGGCGCGCCTTGAGGTCGGCCTGTTCATGCAGGCGACGGTTCTCCAGCACCAACTGGCGCTTCTCCAGCGCGCGGCGCAAGCTGCCGAGCAGGCTGTCGGGGCTGAAGGGCTTTTCGAGAAAGTCGTAGGCACCGTTGCGCATGGCTTGCACCGCCATCGGCACATCGCCGTGGCCGGTGAGCAGGATCACTGGCAGGTCGGTATCGCGTACCTGCAACTGCTCCAGCAGCTGCAGGCCGCCCATGCCGGGCATGCGCACATCGCTCAGGATCACCCCGGCGAAATGCTCGGGCAGCTGTGCCAGGCACGCTTCGGCGCGTTCGAATACCTGCACCTGGAACCCGGCCAGGCTCAGCCACTGCTGCACGGCCGTGCGAATGCTGGCTTCGTCGTCGACGATCATTACGGCGTTGAGCATACGGGCTCCGGGTCGCAGGGCAGGATGAAGCTCAAGCGTGCACCGCCAGGCTGGTTGTCTGCCTGCAGGCGCCCGCCGGCTTCATGGATGATGCCATAGGAAATCGCCAGGCCAAGCCCCAGGCCTTCGCCCACCGGTTTGGTGGTAAAGAACGGGTCGAACACGCTGCCCAGGTGCTCCTCCTTGATGCCGCCACCGCTGTCGAGCACGCTCAGGTGCCAGTGCTCGTGCTTGTTCTCGATGCGTATCTCAAGGCGTTTCCAGGTCTTGTCGGCCATGGCATCCAGGGCATTGCGCAGCAGATTGATCAGCACCTGTTCAAGGCGGATCGGATCGCCGCGGACCCACGCGGGGCGAGCCAGGTAGAGCGCGGTGCTGACGCCCTCGGCGCGAATGCGTGGGTCGAGCAACTGCAGCGCCTGGTCAACCACCGTGGCCAGGTCCAGGCGTTCGCGCAAGCCGCTGGGGCTGTTGCGCGCGAAGGTCTTGAGGTGCCCGGTCAATGCTGCCATGCGCGTGAGCATCTGCTCCAGCGGTTGCAGGGCCTGGCGCGCTTCGTCCAGGCGTTCGCCGTCGAGCAGCAGGCGCAGGGTCGCCAGTTGCATGCGTTGGGTGGTCAGCGGCTGGTTCAGCTCATGTGCGAGGGCGGCGGACATCTGTCCCAGGGCCGCCAGCTTGGTCGATTGCACCAGGCCTTCCTGGGCGGTGCGCAGTTCACGGGTGCGCTCCTCGACCAGGCGCTTGAGTTCGTCGCGGCTGCGCTTGCGCAAGCGCGCCAGGCGCAGGCGCTGGCTGACGAACAGCACCGCGAACACCAGCGTCAGCCAGAGGGCGGCGGCGGCCAGGCCGGCATTGCGTCCTTCATCGCCGGCCTGGGGTTTGCGCAGCAAGTGCAGGGTCCAGCCCTCGGCTTCCAGGGGCAGGCTTTCCCACAGGTAGTCGGTACTGCCCTCGGGGCGCTGCACGCGCACCAGATGGCTGTTGTCGTCGAAGCGCGTCAGCACCTGGCGCTGCAGGGGCAGCAGCGCCTGTTTGTCGTATTGGCGGGTGGCATCGAGCTCGTTGAAGTCAGCCGCCGACAGCGGGTTGAGCTCGCGATAGCGCCAGTCGTCCTGATTGGCGATGAAAATGATCCCGCGTGCATCGCTGACCAGCAGCACGTCACTGCCCTGGCGCCATTCGCGCTCAAGCTCGGGGAACTCCAGCTTGACCACCATGGCGCCAAGAAAACGCCCGCCGTCGCCCAGCACCGCACTGGACAGGAAATAGCCGGGAATGCCGCTGGTCACACCCACCGCGTAGAAGCGGCCGCTGCCCTGGGTGCGGGTCTGCTTGAAATAGGGCCGAAAACCATAGTTCTGCCCGACATAGCTGTTGGGCAGGCGCCAGTTGCTGGCTGCAACCGCCAGGCCGGTGTGATCGAGCAGTTCCAGGGTCGAAGACCGGGCGGCGCCATTGATGCGTTCAAGCTTGAGGTTCATGGCGTCCCGGGTCGCGTCATCGACCGGGCCACTGAGGGCCGTGATCAGTTCGCTGTCCAGCGCCAGCACCGCAGGCAGCGCGCGGTAGCGTTCGATCAGGGTGTGCAGCGAATTGGCGTACAGGCCCAGTTGCTGGCTGGCACGCTGGGTGTCGTCGAGCATCGCCTGGCGCTTGGCCTGGTGCATGGCCCAGCCGGCGGCAAGCAGCGTGCCGGCAGTGATCAGCAGCAGAATCAGGCCCAGGCGCACGGCACGTAGGGTTGAAGGCATGGCAAGCAGTACCCCGGCAGGGGGGAAGGCCGGCAGGCGCTTCCCCGTGAGCATGACAGCGGCTTACAGCAGCTTGAAGCTCTGCTGTTGCACCGTCTGTGAGTCCAGGCCGACCTGGACGTTGAACTCCCCCGGTTCTGCCACCCATTGCAGCTGGTTGTTGTAGAACTTCAGGTCGTCCGGGCTGATGGTGAAGCGCAAGGTGCGTTCTTCGCCGGCCTTGAGCATGACCTTCTGGAAGTTCTTCAGCTCCTTGACCGGGCGGCTCACCGAGGCCGCGACGTCCTGCAGGTACAGTTGCACCACGGTCTCGCCATCACGCGTGCCGGTGTTCTTCACGCGTACGCTGGCTTGCAGGCTCTGGCCTTGCTTGATGCTGGTGGCTGACAGGCTTGGCGCCGAGACGCTGAAGTCGCTGTAGCTCAGGCCGTAGCCGAACGGGTACAGCGGGCCGTTGGGCTCCTCGAAGTACTGCGAGGTGTAGTTGCCCGGTTTGCCCGGGGTGAATGGGCGGCCGATACGCATATGGTTGTAGTACATCGGGATCTGCCCGACCGAACGCGGGAAGGTGATGGCCAGCTTGCCCGAGGGGTTGTAGTCGCCGAGCAGCACGTCGGCGATGGCGTTGCCGCCTTCGGTGCCGCTGAACCAGGTTTCCAGCATGGCATCGGCCTGCTCGCGCTCCCACGCCAGCGACAGTGGGCGGCCGTTCATCAACACCAGCACCAGCGGTTTGCCGGTGGCCTTCAGGGCCTTGATCAGCTCGCGTTGCACCGCCGGGATTTCCAGGGTGGTACGGCTGGACGACTCATGGGACATGCCGCGCGACTCGCCGACCACCGCCACCACCACGTCGGACTGGCGGGCGGCCTTGACCGCCTCGTCGATGAGCACGGCGGCAGGGCGCGGGTCGTCGACGATTTCCGGGGCGTCGAAGTTGAGGAAGTTCAGGTAGTCGAGCACGGCCTTGTCGCCGGTCACGTTGGAGCCTTTGGCGTAGATCACCTTGGCCTGGTCGCTCAGCGCGCGGCGCAGGCCTTCACGCACGGTCACCGACTGGTGCGGGCGGCCGGCGGCGGCCCAGCTGCCCATCATGTCGATCGGCGCGTCGGCCAGCGGCCCGACCAGGGCGATGGTGCCGCTTTTCTTCAGGGGCAGGGTCTGGGCACGGTTTTCCAGCAGCACCAGGCTGCGGCGCGCCACGTCGCGTGCGGCGTCACGGTGCAGACGCGCGTCGGCGTAGGTGTCGGCCGGATCGTCCTTGGCCTGGCCGATGCGGCGGTACGGGTCGGCGAACAGGCCCATGTCGTACTTGGCGCCGAGGATTTCACGCACGGCGTTGTCCAGTTCGGCCTGCTTGACCGCACCCGACTTGAGCAGCCCTGGCAGCTCCTGGCCGTACAGGGTGTCGTTCATGCTCATGTCGATGCCGGCCTTGATCGCCAGCTGTGCAGCTTCACGGCCATCGGCGGCGACGCCGTGGCGCACCAGCTCGGTGATCGCGCCATGGTCGCTGACGGTCACGCCCTTGAAGCCCCAGTCGCGGCGCAGCAGGTCGTTCATCAGCCAGGTGTTGGAGGTGGCGGGCACGCCGTTGATCGAGTTGAGCGCGACCATCACGCCGCCCGCGCCGGCATCGATGGCGGCGCGGTAGGGCGGCAGGTAATCGTTGTACATCTTGTTCGGGCTCATATCGACCGTGTTGTAGTCGCGCCCGCCTTCCACCGCGCCATACAGGGCGAAGTGCTTGACGCTGGCCATGATGCTGTCGGCATTGGCCGGGCTGTGGCCCTGGAACGACTCGACCATCACCTTGGAGATACGCGATACCAGGTAGGTGTCCTCGCCAAAGCCTTCACTGGTGCGGCCCCAGCGTGGGTCGCGGGCAATGTCGACCATCGGTGCGAAGGTCATATCGATGCTGTCGGCAGCGGCTTCGATGGCCGAGGTGCGGCCCACCCTGGCGATCGCGTCCATGTCCCAGCTGGCGGCCAGGCCCAGGCTGATCGGGAAGATCGTGCGGTGGCCGTGGATCACGTCGTAGGCGAAGAACATCGGGATCTTCAGGCGCCCGCGCATGGCGGCGTCCTGCATCGGCCGGTTTTCGTCGCGGGTGATCGAGTTGAAGGTGCCGCCGATACGCCCGGCGGCGATTTCCTTGCGGATCATTTCGCGCGGCATTTCCGGGCCGATGCTGATCAGGCGCAACTGGCCGATCTTTTCCTCGACGGTCATCTGCTGGAGCAGGTTGGCGATGAACGCCTGTTTGTCCTGCAGCGCGGCGGCAGGGGTATCGGCCAACGCCGACTGACTGGCAAGGCTGACGAGAAGGCCCAGCAAACACAGCTTGTTCATGAATTCTGTTCTCAGGGCTACGACAGTCGTCACGGTCAAGACTGTCCAGCCGAAGTTGGGGGAGCGGCTATTGTTGTAGTTTGCTGGGGCATCTTTTAGCCGATTGAGCCATTTCGATCCAGCGGCGGCGTCGGATTATGCCTCAAGTGCGGGGTGTTACGGGCATTCACGCAGAGCGCGTGCGCTGATCGACAAACGCTGTGCCTGGCGCCGGCATCCACGTAAAATGCGCGCCATTGTGCGCCTGCGGGCGCCTTCCGCAACCCGAGGCACCCACTGCAAATGTCCGCTACCCCCATCGCCCAGGCCGCGCCGGACGCGCGCGCGCAGTTCATGGCACTGCTCGCCACCAGCCTGCAACAGCACACCTTCATCAAGCTGGTGCTGGCCCGCCATGTCGGCAGCGAGGTCGACCTGCAGCGGGTCACGGCCAAGCCGCTGACGGTCAAGGGGCAGCCCAGCCTGTCGTTCGTGTACCGCTACAAGACCCGCGACATCACCCGCAACCTGGCGCTGGACGAGGCGCTCGGGCTGATCGACACGCTGTTGCCGGGTGATTTTCGCAATGCACACCTGCTGAGCCTGAGCGACGAGGTGCAGTTGGAGTTCACCAAGAAGGGCAAGCCGATGCTGCATCGCAATGCGCTGCAACAGGTGCGCGAGACGGTGACCGGCGAGCATGATCGCGAGAAGAAACGCTACCTGGAACTGAGCCGGCCGTTCCTGCATGACCTGGGCGTGACCGACAGGCAGCAGGCGCTGATCCCGGCGATGTCGCGCAAGTGGAAGCAGATCAACAAGTTCATCGAAGTGTTCTCGCACGCCTTCGCCAGTGCGCCGATCGCCGCAGACCACCCGGTACGTGTGGCAGACTTCGGTTCGGGCAAGGGCTACCTGACCTTTGCCATCCACGACTACTTGCGTAACACGCTGCAGCGCGAGGCGCAGGTCACGGGCGTGGAACTGCGGCCGGACATGGTCGAGTTGTGCAATGCGGCGGCGGCGCGCCTGGAGCATCCGGGGCTGCATTTTGAATGCGGTGACGTGCGCAGCGTGGTGCCCAGTGCCATCGAGGTGATGATCGCGTTGCATGCGTGCGATATTGCCACCGATTATGCGATCCATACCGGTATCCGTTGTGGTGCGGCGATCATCATGTGCTCGCCTTGCTGCCACAAGCAGATCCGCCCGCAACTGAACAGCCCGGGCCTGCTCAAGCCGATGCTGCAGTATGGGTTGCACCTGGGGCAGCAGGCCGAGATGCTTACCGACAGCTTGCGCGCGTTGTACCTGGAGGCCTGTGGTTACGAGACCAAGGTGTTCGAGTTCATTTCGCTGGAGCACACCAACAAGAACAAGATGATCCTTGCCACCAAGCGGCGCGAGGCGCCGGCGCCGGGTGCGTTGCTGGAGAAGATCCAGGCGCTCAAAGACTTCTATGCGGTCAAGGAGCATTGCCTGGAGACGTTGTTGCGGGCGGATGGCTTGATTCCGGCCTGAATCTCACTGCCGCGATGGCGGCACCTCAGGTCTTGACCGGCGCCGGGTGCACCCGCGTCTTGCGCCCCAGCACCACCGTCAGGATCACACCCCCTGCAAACAGCCAGGTGATCGGCTCGACCGCTTCGCCAAAAAACATCGCCGACAGCGCAATGGTGAAGAAGATCTGCAGCAACTGTACCTGGCTCACCCGCGCAATCCCTCCCAGCGCCAGGCCGGCGTACCAGGCAAAAAATCCAATGAACTGCGAGAACAACGACACGTAGCCGAACGCCCACCAGGTGCGCGGGCTGATGCCGCCCTCATGCTGCCACGCCAGGTACAGCACCGGCCCGAGCAACAACGGGCTGGACAACACCAGCGCCCAGCAGATCACCTGCCAGCCACCCATCTCGCGTGCCAGGCGCCCGCCTTCGGCATACCCCAGGCCGCCCACCGCAATCGCCGCCAGCATCAGCAGGTCACCCGCCTGAATCTGCCCGGCGCCCATGATCATTGCGTAGCTCAGCACCAGTGCGCTGCCCAGTGCGGCGCACGCCCAGAAGGCCCGCGACGGCCGCTCGTGCGACAACCACGCGGCATACACGGCCACGCACAAGGGCTGCAGCCCGTTGACCAAGGCACCATGGGAGGCGGGCACGCTCTGCATGGCCCAGGCCGAGAGCACCGGGAAACCAAGAATCACCCCCAGGGCCACCAGGCTCAAGCCCTTGATCTGCTGCCAGGTGGGCCATTTTTCGCGGCGCCACAGCAGCAGCGCCGCCGCCGGAACTGCCGCAACCAGCGCGCGACCGAGGCCATTGAGCAGCGGGTGGATTTCCTGAACCACAATGCGGGTCATGGGCAAGGTCAGGCTGAAGATGAGCACGCCAAGCAGGCCGAGGGCCAGGCCGGTGTTTTCGCGGGTAGACATGAGGGGGGCCGAGGGCGGGAGTGGCCGCTCATTGAGCCACAGGCCCGCGAGGGAATCTTGTTACAGTTGGCAACAAAGGTATCCATACAGTTTACCCAGGCGCCGTCTAGTGCCGGCGTCGCCCCACGGCCTTGGGGGGCGGTGCCGCAATCGTCTCCAGCGCGCCCAGGGGGTGCGTCGTCGCATCGAAAAAATGCAGCGTCAGTGCCGGGCAGTCTTCGAATACCCGCGCGTAGTGCTGCTTCTGGCTCACGATCGCCGCATCGCTCACCGGCAGTATCGAGATTGCCAGGTACGCAGGTTGCGCCTGCTTGATCGCTTGCACCAGGTGACGGTCGGCCCGGTCCAGGTGATGACCGAACACGCACAGGCCCTCGCGCTGGTTGGCCAGGGCGGCATGGCACCAGGTCAGGTAGTCCGAGCTGCGGATCGCGCGCAGCTTGTTGTCGCTGCTGTCTTCGTTGACGAACAGCGGCACATCGCCCGGTGTGTTGATGGCAAAGCCGTCGAGCAACTGGCTGCCACTGGCGGCGCGCTGGCGCGTAGTGCCGTGCTGGGTCTTGAGCAGGTGCAGACCGCCGTGCAGGTAGTGCACGCGGGTGCCTGGCCCCTGGGTGCAACTGACGTCGAAGTCGCCCTCGTCGTCGAATACCTGTTGAAAACCCTGCGGTGCCTGGCTGATGGCCCAGTGGCAAAGCAGGTCGTAGTTGCTGGAATACACGCTGCGATAACGGCGCAGTTCGGCATTGATTGCCGCCAGGTGCGTGGCGGGCAGCAGCTTCCACGGGATGTGCACGCTACGCACGGCATGGATCAGCGCTTCCTTGATCGCGTAGTAGCGATTGAGCGGTGCCGACGAGCTGATGGCCAGCGCCGCATTCACCTGCACAGTGGTGTTCAGCGCACTGAGTACCGGCGCGAACAGCTCGCTGTGCATGGATTTGAACAAGGCCTGGTCGCTCAACCCGAGTGGCTTGTGCCGCACACGCTGGGCCAGTTCGAACAGCGAAAAATAGGCGAACGGGCGCCACACCGCGCGGCTCGCGCCATTGCCCAGCAGCAGGCCGGTGCAGGGGTGGGCGGCATTGAGCGGTGGCCAGGCCGTCAGGCTGGCGTCTAGGTCGGGGTGGGGCATGCGGGTCTCGTTGGGATGTATGTGCACAGTGGCAGGTCGCGACTGTAGCACGCCACCGCGGGGCATTCAGCGGCGCTGACGATGCCGGCCATACCAAGAGGCTGAAGAATGATCAGACAATGGATGGCAGGCATCTGTTTGGGGTATTGAGGGCTGGCCACGCCGCGTCAGGCTTGCTCCTGTTCCAGGCGGATCATCTTGTTGCGCCACAACCGGTACGCGCGGATCCCCGCGCGTACCGAGCCATACAGCAACTCGCTGCCTATCTCGCGTGCCAGCCCGGAGCGTACCAGCATGCGCAGGAAGCTCCCGCGGGCCCGTGCGATGCCCATCAAGATGCCCTGGGCCATGAGGGTTTCACGCACTTCGCGCAGCGCCGCAATGCCGCTCACGTCGATTGAACTGACCGCTTCGGCATCGAACAGCACCGCCCGCGGCGTGGCTTCCTGTTGCACGGCGTCGAGCAGGCGCATCTTGAAGTAGTCGGCATTGAAGAACAGGATCGCGTCGTCGAAGCGGTACACCACCAGCCCGGGTACGGTGCGCGCGTCCTTGTGCCGGCGGATGTCCACCTGGCCCTCGATGCCTGGCGCCCAGCCGAGTACCGCATCGGTGGGCTGGTAGATGCTGTAGAGCAGGCGCAGGATCGCCAGGGTCACGGCAATGATGATGCCCGGCAACACGCCAACCCCCAGCACCCCCACCGTGGTCAGAATGCACAGCCAGAACTCGAAGCGGCTGAGGGTGTAGATCTTGCGCAGCGACTGCACGTCGATCAGCCCCCAGCCTGCCATCAGCAGCACGGCACCCAGCGCCGCCTGCGGGATCCACGCCATCGGCACGGTGAACAGCAGCAGGCACAGTGCAATCACCACGGCGGCGATGATCCCCACCAGTTGGCTTTTGCCACCCACCATGTCGTTGACGGCCGTGCGCGAGTCTGCGCCGCTGATCGCAAAACCCTGCGAGGCGCCGGCGGCGAGGTTGGACACGCCAAGGGCGAGGAATTCGTGGTTGGCGTTGATCGCATAGCCATGGCGCGCGGCAAAGCTGCGGGCCGTGAGCATGGCGCTGCAAAAACTCACGGTGGCGATACCCAGGGCGTCACGCAGCAGGCTTTTCATTTCTTCGAGGTTGGTCTGCGGCCAGGCCAGCGTCGGCATGCCGGCCGGCACTGGGCCGAGCACCGCCACGCCGAAACGGTCCAGGCCGAACAGGCCGGCCAGCGCCGTGGCAATCGCCACGGTCACCAGTGCGGCGGGCAACTTGGGGTAACGCCGTGGCAGCCAGATCAGCAGTGCGAGGCCGGCCAGGCCGATGAACAGGGTGAGCCAGTGGATTTCGCCCAGGCGCTGCAGCAGGTTGATCACGCTCAGTACGAAGCCGTTGCCCTCGATCTTGAACCCCACCACCTTACCCAGTTGCCCGGCCAGCAGGCTCAAGCCGATGCCGTTGAGGTAACCGATCAGGATCGGGCGCGAGAAGAAGCTGGCAATGAAGCCGGCCCTGGCCAGGCCGGCGGCGATCAGCATCATCCCCACCAGTACCGTGACGATCACCGACAACTGCGCCACGCGTTCGGGGTCGCCCATGGCCAGGGGGGCCACGGCGCCGGCGACCATGGCGCAGGTCGCGGCGTCCGGCCCCACCATCAGTTGGCGCGAGCTGCCGATCAGCGCGTACACGATCATCGGCAGGATGCACGCATACAGCCCAACCTGCGGCGGCAGGCCGACAATCTGCGCATAGGCGATGGCGATGGGGATCTGGATGGCGGCAACCGACAAGCCGGCCTGCAGGTCGGGACGAAACCATTCTGCGCGGTAGTGCAGCAGGTTGGCGAGGCCGGGGAGCCAGCGGGAAAGAAACATGAACCGATCCTTGTAATGTTTCAGACAGGACTGCAGCGCAATAGCGCATTTGTGTTGAGTAGAATTACGCAGTTTTAGGAATTATCGCCATGGGTTTATACTGAACGCTCATCGACTTCAGACCCCTTGGATGCCAATGGAAGCTGTACTTTCTGATGGCCCGGGCCTTCACGGCTCGGTCAAAAATTTTGCGTCATGCCGCAATATCGCACAGGGGCCGGTCATCATTGTTGCGTCGGGGAGTTCCGCCAGGGATTTCCCCATCGAGCAGTTCGCCGATGTGCCCATGATCACCATGAACGGCGCCATTTCGATGTTTGCCGATACTGATATCGATCCCTATTTCTACGTCTGTTCGGACACCCATTTCAGTGTACAGCAGCCCGCGTTGTATGCGCTGGCCATGCGGCGCAGCAAGCGGGTAGCGCTGTGGCAGGCCGAGGTCGAACCTGCGGCGGGCGAAATGTACCTGCTCAAGAAGGCCAACGATCTGCCATTGCTCGGTTCGATATTCAAGCGCGAACCTCACCATGCCAGAAGCTGGGCGCTGTGGAACAAGCGTGCCCGCTCGATCGGCTTCAGCAAGGATATGCAGCACGGTTACTTCGACGCGCGTACGGTCGCCTACCTGGCGCTGCAGGTTGCCTACCATGTGGGTTTTACCAAGGTCTTCCTGGTGGGTGTTGACCTGAATCAGTCTGTAGGGCGATTTTATGAGCACAACCACGCGATCAAGTCGCCATGCGGCCTGGACCAGCATTACGAGCGCCGCATCCTGCCGTCGATGAAGTTGATGGCCAAGCGGGTGATGGGCGAAAGATTTGCCGTCTACAACGTGTCGCAGGCGTCGAGAATTCCGCGTTCGCTGATTCCAAAAGTGACGGTCGAGCAGGTACGGGCGATGCTGGATCAAGGCTAGGCGCTTGCTCTGAAGGCGGGGACAGGCGGGGTTCTATTCAGGAACCTTGGTGGTTCCTGGCGGGCAGATGCCGAGAAAGGGAAGCTGGAGCGGGTGAAGGGAATCGAACCCTCGTTATCAGCTTGGGAAGCTGGAGTAATGCCATTATACGACACCCGCTTGCAGGCGCACTTTGTACCAGAACTGCGCGACGATTTGAAGCCTTTCTTCTCACGACGTGCGTGCGACCTGCAGCGCGAGGGCGTGCATCGTGCTTGTGCCCGGCGGGGCTGATGATGCCGCGGACTGCGCTACAGGTGCTCGAGCTGTTCAAATGGCCAGCGCATGCTGGCCCTGCGCGTAATGATTGCGCGCGCGCGGTTCCCGCGCCTGCGGCTGCAGGAAGCCCAGCAGCACGTCACGTGTATCGCGGCAGACCGCCTTGTTTTCCATGTCCAGAAAATGCCCGGCACTGCGGATCGGGCTGAAGTGGCTGTTGCGTACATGCCGGGCAAACTGTCGGGCATCGTTGGCGGTGGTGTACTCGTCCCACTCGCCATTGACGAACAGTACCGGAATGTCGATGGCCTGTGCCGCGCGCAAGGCGCGCTCCAGATCGTGGTCGAGCACCTGGTGGATATGAAAGTGCATCTGCGCGTACTCGTGACTGTGCAAGCTGCTCACATGCCGATAGTTGAAGCGCTTGAACAAGGACGGCAGGTACTTGCCGATGGTGTCGTTGACCAGGTTGCCGACCTGAAAGCGGTCGCACTCGCGCAAATAGCGCGAGCCGCGTTCCAGGTAGTCGCGCATCGGTTCGTTGATGACGGGGGAAAACGAACTCACCACGGCTTTCTTGATGCGCCGCGGCTGGTGCGCCAGTGCAAGCAAGGTGCAGGCACCGCCCCAGGAAAACGACATCACATGGTCTGCGCCAAAGTGGTCGATCAGTTCCAGCAGGATCTGGCCTTCGACTTCCTTGGTCAGCAGGTGATCGTTGACGTTGTGCGCCCTCGATTTGCCCGAGTAGGGCTGGTCGTAGAGCACCACGTTGAATTGTGGGTGCAGGTTGCGCACCGTCTGGGCGAAAGACGCTGTGGTGGCGAGCGAGCCGTTGATCAGGATGATCGTCTTCTCTGCGGCGTCTGCGCGATAGAACTCCGTGTAAACCCGGTACTGACCTTGTATATCCAGCACAGCAATTTCTGGCCTCATGTCATCGACTCCTGGCGCAAAAAGGGTATCCGTGCAAGCTAGCTTGCCCGTTCTTTATGACAGGTAGGCATACGCCTTGAAGTGAAGCGAGGGGCCCGGTGTCGATCCGCTGCAGCCTGGTCGACGGGTATTGTTGTTAGGTGGGCAATTTGCCGGACTCCAGCACTTCGAGGTGCCGGTCGCCAGCAAAAAGGTGTCTTGAACTGCGTGCGTGACCGTTGGGTCACATGCAGACTGACGATTGGATTCAAGCAGGCGCCTGCGCAACCCGCAAGTGCCGTTGGGCAAATCCGCGATTATTTTCTGCCGAGCGGTCGTGACTTCAGATGGGCCGTATTTCGTCGGCGCGCAAGGCCCGGTATTGGCCGGGGGCCAGTTGGGGGTCCAGTTGCAGTGGCCCCATGCGCTCGCGGTGCAGGCGCGTGACCTTGTTGTCGAAGTAGCCGAACATGCGCTTGACCTGATGGTAGCGTCCTTCGACGATGCTCAGGCGGGCGCTGTGGCTGCCGAGCAGGGTCAGCTCGGCGGGCAGGGTGGTGAGGTTCTCGAAAGCGAAGTAGCACCCCTCGCGGAATTTTGCGATGTAGGCGTCGGTAATCGGCTGCTCGGTTTCGACGTAATAGGTCTTGGGCAGTTTCGTGGCTGGCTGGGTCAGGCGTCGCGACCACTGCCGTCATTGGTCAGTACCAGCAGGCCGGTGGTGTTGAAGTCCAGGCGCCCGGCGATGTGCAGCGTGTGCTTGTCCGGCTCGTCGAGCAGGTCGAGCACGGTACGATGCACCGGGTCGAGCGTGGCACTGACGCAGCCGACCGGCTTGTGCAACATGAAGTAGCGAGCGGCCTGGCCGGCCTGCAGGAGCTGCTGGTCAACCTCGATCCGGCTGAACACGCTGACCGGATAATGCCCGTCGCTGACCGCCACGTCGTCCACGCGCACGCGCTGTTGCACCAGCAACAGGCGTACCTGCTGGCGGTTGAAACAGGGCAGGTTGCTCAGGAAACGATCAATGCGCATGACGGCAGGGCGGGCAGGGAGGGGCGCGCAGTCTAGCGGTTCGGCGCCAACTTGGCTGCCTGCAATTGCGCTTCGACCTGGGCGCAGCGCGGGCACAGGCAGGCGCTGTTGCGCAACTCGGCAGGCAACGCCTCGATCACCTTGGGGTCGATCTGCACGCTGTAGCACCAGCACGCCTGTGTCGCACTGCGCGGGTCGGCGAGGCTGCACTGGTTGCTGGCGCCGCAGGCGGGGCAATGGCGGGTGTCATTCATGCGCGGGGCGCTCATCGTCAGCTCTGGTCGTCATCACACTGGGCCGCTCGCAGCACACGCGGTTGCGCCCGTTCTGCTTGGCCCGGTACAGCGCGTGGTCGGTACGGGCAATCAGGGTATGCAGGGTATCGTCGCTCTGGCGCGCGCTCAAGCCAATGCTGATGGTCACCTTGAGCACCGTGTCGGCATAGCTGAACGCCAGTTGCTCGGTACGCTGACGCACTTTTTCGGCCACGGCCAGCGCGGCATCGCCCTCGGTGTTCTTGAGCAGCACGATGAACTCTTCACCGCCCCAGCGGCAGATGATGTCGGTCTGACGCAGGCAGCTTTCCAGTATCCGTGCGAACTGACGCAGTACCTCGTCGCCGGCCAGATGGCCGTGGGTGTCGTTGAGCACCTTGAAGTGATCCAGGTCGATCAGCAAGGCCACCAGCGGCATCGGTTCGCGGGCGGCTTCCTGTATGGCCTGGGCGGCCAGCAGGTCGAAGGCGCGGCGGTTGGGCAGCCCGGTCAGGCTGTCGAGGGTAGCCAGCGACTGGATGTTGTCCTGGTGACGGCGGATCATCGCATTGAGCAGCGACAGCACCACCAGGGTGATCATGGCGCAGATCACCAGGTTCATGTAGAGCGACTGGCGCGCGCTGTCCAGGGCCACATCGTCGCGCTTGTCGACGAACAGGTACCAGTTCAGCTCCGGAATCAGGCGCACATTGAGAAAGTGACTATGCCCGTCGTGGGTGTATTCGTGGTTGCCACCGAGGGGCGTGGGCATTTTCTGCAGCAGTTCGGCCAGGGCCGGCACCTCCTTGAGCAGACGGCCGCTGCGCACCCCGTCCGGCCCGCCAGCCGAACCTGTGAGCACGATTGTGCCCGTGGCGTCGACGAAGTAGACCGCCCGCTGGTAGCGCTGTTGATAGTTGTCCAGGCGCTGGATCACGGCTTCTACGGTCAGGCCTACGCCTGCAGCACCGATGAAGCGGTTGCGGTAGTCGAGCACCTTGTAGTTGATGAACACGGTGGGCCTGTCCTGGTTGGCCATGTCCAGGTCGACATTGATCTCGTACGGGGTGCGCATCGCCTTGACCCTGGCGTACCAGCGATCGCGTTGTGTGGTCGGGTCAATGCGCTTGAGCACACCCTTGGCCTGGTAGTAGGTGCTGGTTGCCTCGGACACGAAAAACGCCGTGTAGGCGTTCTGGTGTGCGACCACTTCATTGAGATAGCGGGTGATGGGGGCGGTGTCCGATTGGCCGCCAATCGCCCAGTCACGCAAGAAAGTGTCCTGGGCCATCATCGACGCGACCACCACGGGACGCACCAGGTCCTTCTGGATTTCCGAGTAGACGGTGTCCGAGGTCAGCGGCAGTTCGGTATTGATGATGTTGTCGCGGATCTCGCTGCGCGAGGCGAAGTAGCTGAGCAGCGAGGTGGCGAGAAAGCCGCAGCCCAGCAGTAACAGCAATGCCAACATCAACGAACGTTGCGAGAACAGGGCGGAACGAAGCGGCATGGCATTTCCGAGGCGGGTACCGATGCGCCCATTCTAGAGGTGCGCGCAAAAAATAACTGGACGATTTTTAAGGCTATCAGCGTTGTTACAATTTATTGCGCAAATCGCACGGCACGTCGAATCGGTTGTCTTAACCTGTGTCGATGAACGCTTGCCGATCGACGCCGACCAGCGCCGCTGGGATGTGCAGTTCAGCGGTCCGGGAGGCCGCCATGTATCGCCGACTTTTGCTGATTGTATTGCTGGGTGTGCTGACTACCGCGTGCGCGCCTTATTACGCGGGGCCGGGCTACTACCGAAGCGAAGTGTACAGTGTCGATCGCTATGATTACCGCGGCTATGACCGTGCCTATCCCTACAACCGTGGCTATTACGTGGTACCGCAGCAGCCGCGCTATTACGCGCCGGCGCCCCGTTATTACCGGCCGGTACCGGTGCCGCAGTATCGGCCTTACCCTGGGCCTGGCTACCACGGCGCGCGTCCGGCGCCGGGGCGCTACTACCATGACTCGCGCTATCGTCAGGGGCCGGGCCAGCAGCCACAGTGGCGCCATGACCGGGACAACGATCATGGGCGCGAGCGTGGCCATGGTCGTCATGACAACGGTTGGGGTGATCGCCGCTCGCGCCGTTGATTGCCGCAAGCGGCCTCTTTCTCATGGACTACGGGGCTTCAATCGCAGGTGCTCAGGCAGAAGTTTGTCCAATGCGCTGTTGATGCGGGTCCAGTTCGTACCAACCACCGCGTTCTGGTTGCCTTGGCAGTCAGTAAAGACCTGCGCGGGAAACCCCACGACACCCAGTTCTTCGCACAAGGCATCCTGCCCCTCGGCCTGAAACGAAAAAAAATCGACATCAGGGGTCACTCTGGCGACCCGTTCAACCTCCGGGTGCAACTGTTTGCAGGGAGGGCAATGCTCCACGTGCAGCAAAACCACGCAAGGCCGCGGGCGTGGGACCGGTTGCAGCTGTTGTCGGGCTGCCTGCACATCTTCAAGGATGGTCATCTCTGGCATGTTCACGTTCCGGCAAAGGGTCTTGGCCTATTGAACGCTACTAGCGCGTGTGTGGTAACTGACAAAAATACCAGTTGGCACACTGCCTGCCCGTTCGCGAGAGCGCACGCTACGTGCCATCAGTGGTGGGCGCCACCGAGGTCGGCGAACCAAAGGCGTCCGACCTCAGACCAGGTCCGCCAGCGGATGCCGCCCCTCCCAGGCCTTGCCGAAATGGGCGTTGACCACAGCTTGTGGCACCTGCGCCACCTCTGGCCAGTGCCAACGCGGCGCTTGGTCCTTGTCCAGCAGCCGTGCGCGTACCCCTTCACTGAATTCCGGGTATCGGCAGCAATTCAGGCTCATTGCATATTCCATTTGCAACACCTGCCCCAGTGACATGTAGCGAGCCCGCGCGATCTGCTGCCACACCAGGTGTACTGTCAGTGGGCAGCCTTCGACGAGGGTCTGCGCCGCCTTGGCCAGCAGCGGGTCGTCATGGGTGCGCCATTGTGCAATGGCCCTCCAGGCACAGGCCGGGTCGCTGACATCAAGCATTGCGTCAATCTGCGCACGGCGTGGCAGCCATTGGGCCGGCGGCAACTGCGCCAGTGCTTGCTGCTCCAGCGCCTTGAGCAGGCTGTTGAGCTGCATGGCAGTCTGTTCCTGCCAGTTCAGTTGCAACAACCCTTCCAGCAAAGCCTCTTGTTGTTCTTCACCCATGAAGCGGTCCGCCAGCCCCAGGTCCAGTGCGTCACGTGCATTGATCGGCGCACCGGTCAGCCCGAGGAACAGGCCAAGGCGTCCTGGCAGGCGGCTGAGAAACCAGCTGGCTGCCACATCCGGGTACAGGCCGATGCTGATTTCCGGCATTGCCAGGCGGCTGCTCGGTGCCACGATGCGCACGTTGCTGCCTTGCAGCAGGCCCATGCCGCCCCCCAGAACATGCCCGTGGCCCCAGCACAGCAGGGGTTTGGGATAGTGATGCAGGTTGTAATCGAGGCGGTACTCAGCGGCGAAGAATTGCGCGGCCAACGCCGGCACTTCGCCAGGGTGGGCGCGGCAGGCCTGCACCAGGCTGCGCACATCACCGCCTGCGCAGAACGCCTTGGGACCCATGCCGCGCAGCAACACGCAGATGATAGCGTTGTCGTTTGCCCAGGTTTGCAGGTGGCTGCTCAACTGCTCGATCATCGACAGTGACAGGGCATTGAGTGACTGTGGCGCATCCAGGCTGGCAACACCTATGCGGGCGCCGTCGACGCCGGTGAGTACTTCGAAGGCTACGGCCATGGGTTACCTCGATCCGGTTATCCCGACAAGTATGGCCACTGTCAGCGATCATGCATGTCGCCGGTCGGATCGATTGACAAGCACGGGTGGCTTTCCTAGTGTCCGCACCCATTGCCTACGGGAGCGCCCATGACCACCGATGACCGCATCAAGCTCGAACCTAGTTGGAAAGAGGCGCTGCGCGCCGAATTCGAACAGCCCTACATGCAACAGCTGCGTGAATTCCTGCGCCAGGAGTATGCGGCCGGCAAGGAAATCTATCCGCCGGGCCCACTGATATTCAACGCCCTCAATTCGACCCCGCTGGACCAGGTAAAAGTGGTCATCCTCGGTCAGGACCCCTACCACGGCCCGGGCCAGGCCCATGGTCTGTGTTTTTCGGTGCAGCCAGGCGTGGCAGCGCCACCTTCGCTGGTGAATATCTACAAGGAACTGCAGCGCGACCTGAACATCCCCATCCCCAACCACGGGTACCTGCAGAGCTGGGCCGAGCAGGGCGTGCTGTTGCTCAATACCACCATGACCGTGGAGCGGGCGATTGCGGCGTCGCATGCCAAAAAAGGCTGGGAGTCGTTTACCGATCGTGTCATCCAGCGGGTCAGCGAACAGCAGCCCAGTGTCGTGTTCCTGTTGTGGGGCAAGCACGCCCAGGGCAAGGCCACACTGATCGACGGTACCAGGCATCTGGTGCTCAAGTCGGTGCACCCTTCGCCGTTGTCGGCCTATCGCGGCTTCATTGGCTGCGGGCATTTCAGCCGGGCCAACAAGTTTCTGGAACAGCACGGGCTGGCGCCGATCGAGTGGGCACTGCCTTCTGCATGAACGTCGCTACCTAGTATTTTTGTCAGTTTCGCACGGCTCTCGATCACCGTTAAATGGTGGTCGTGGCCTGGTCCTGGACATACCCAGTGCGCTTTGGCCTCATTTCGATCTGGAGAATTGAAATGCCCACAGCCAGGAACTCAGGAACCTTTCAGGTAGTGTTGCCGCAGGTGCCCGACGCGTTGGAGCTGCTTGCTGACGATGGCGGCGCCTACCTCATCGACCGAGCCACCCAGGACGCTCCGTTACGCGTGCTGATCGCCACGTCGTGGCCAGTGGATGCGGATGATCCACCTGGCACGCAGAGCATGCTTCAGTTGTATTGGGACAATGCAACGGTTGGCGCTCCCTACGTCTTCACCTGGCCATTCGATCCCGATCAGGTTTTTCCGTTCACGGCATTCGTGCCTCGCGAGTTTCTGACTGCTCCAGGCATTCATCGCCTCAAGTATGAGGTGATGCTTTGGTCAGAGAATGAGGCTTTTTCGGACGAGATCCTGATCAATATCGATCGCGAAGCGCCCAATCACAACAACCGGGGCGAACGGCTCGGGTTCGACGATCAGGTCATCGAGCAGGGCGTCACCGACGCTTACCTGGAACTCAACCGGGGCCGTTTGCCGGCGATCGTGCCGCGCTGGTCGGACATTCGCGAAGGCGATCTGGTCGAATACTTTGTCGGTGTCTCTGCCGACCCTTCCCACCCCAGCGTGCTGCGTGGCGGTAGCCTGCGGGTGGACCTGAGCATGTTGCCGGCGCTGCGGTAGAGGTGTTCTATCCGCAGGAGGTGCTGGCGGCTTCGGGCAATGGCTACCGCTACGTGTTTTATTTCCTGACTGACCGTGCAGGCAACCAAAACCCTCGTTCACGTGCCGAGTACCTGAACGTGCAGTTGCGCGGCCCGATTATGCTGCCTGCTCCGGTGGTACCTCTTGCCGAGTTTGATCGATTGATCGATCTGGAGGACGCGCGTCGCGGTGTGGAGGTGCATATCCCGTTCATTGCCGAGGCGCTGGCGGGTGACCGTATCCAGGCCTACTGGAACAACCGCCCCCTGGCCCCCTTTTTCGTGGCAGCCAACCAGGCATGGCCATTGCGTCTGCCAGTGAGTTGGGAGGTGGTCAGTGCCGATGGCTTTGCCTCAGTTGTGCCTTGTGTGGTGAGGTATGAGGGCAGCCGGGGTACCCAGCCACCACTCAACGCACCCTCTGTCGCCTTTTTCGTCGATCTGACCGTGGCTGGCCCCGACCCGGTCGGACCGGACCCGATCAATCCATGGCTCAAGCCTGTGGTGGTCAAAGGGCTCACCGGTGACAACGTGCTCACACTCGACGATTACGAGCGTGATGCCGAGGTGCGTGTACTGCTGTTCGATCAGCCGCAGGCGGGCGATCTGCTGCAGTTGCATTGGGGGAACGAGACTCAGGTCGTGGCGACTTATCGGGTCAAGGCGCAGGATCGTGCCGGCGATTGGGTTACGTTTTCGCCGGTCCCCTGGGCAGTGATAGAGACGACTGGCAGCGGCAACGTGGCGGTTCATTACTGGACGTTCAACGACGTCAATCGTCAACGTTCGCCCGCAACCCGAGTGCGTGTGCAGATTCCAGTACTCACCGAACTTGGGCCGGTGACCTTTCCAGATGCCACCTTGTTTGGCTGGATCAATTGCAACAGCCGTCCCTGGGATGGCATCCGTGTGCATGTGCCGGTTGATGTGCGTATGTCGCCGGGGGACCAGGTTTCGCTGACGTGGCAACTATGCCGTCAAACCAATGGTGAGATTCCGATGCCCGGTGCGCTGAAGACGTTCAACAAAACCCTGAACGCGCAGGATTTACGTGGGGAAAGTATCGAGATACGAGTCGAGCCCTTCGATACGCTGGTACTGCCGTTATGGCCGGCGGGCCAGCCCCGTCCAAACAACCCCGACGGCTCCGCGCAAGTTGGGTACACCCTGCAACTGGTGGACGGGCGCTTTGGTATTGCGCCGCAAACCTACGTGAGTATTTCTCTTACTCGACCGGGCGCCAGCAAACCCTGTACCGGGCGTTGATATTACCGGATGAAATCAGGCTTGGGGTGGCACTGGCTGATAACTTTGTCAGGTGTACACGATTTAAATAGTTGGTTAAATAAAGTTGCGGTTCACTTTGTAATGCAATGGCGCTTTACCTTCTGCTGTACCTGTACCGGTCTTACCGGTTTGCTAATTAAATTGCCAGGGAGCATCACCATGTCATCGCAAGAGAAAGATCCTACCAGTGCAAAGCAACAATATACTTCTGCAGAACGCGGTATTTCCAGTAGTGCGTCAGCGTCTTCCGTGCGCAGCTTTATCCAAAGCTCGCCGATCGAGGCAAGAACGTCCAATGTCCGGCTGCTCGCTGAAGATGCGAAGCGCGCAGCGAGGTTTCCCGCTCCCATTCCGGACAATGTACTGCCGAACGGTGTTGATCTTCAGATCAATCTGCTCAGCAAAGAGCAATGGTTCATGGGGCTTGAACTTTCCGGCATTACATGGGATGACACCGAGGGCTTGCCAGATGCCAGCCAGGACGTCATCAGTTTCTACATCAATGGGCAGAAAATAAAAACGGAATATCGATTCGATTACCCGGTTGATCCTGCCTCCGTTCCGGCCACGTTCAATATTCCACGCGACCAACTCGGGATTGGCGAGCGCTTGATTACCTTCGTGGTCGAGAATGACTTCAGCCAGAACGAAGAGTCATCCGATGGCGCCGTCTTCACGGTTGACCTGACCGACCCGAATGTCGGCAATACACCGATTGCAGTGACACTGCCCACCTTGCCCAGCGGCGAAGTGGATGAGGCGTACCTGACCGCCAATGGTGGGCTGACCGTGTCGATCCCCGGTTACTTCGACGAGCAGGGCGGCGACCGCTATGTATTGAAGTATGGCAAGGTTCCGCTGTCGGACATCAACGGCGATATTGGCGCTACCCCTCAGGAGGTCACGATCAGCGCGGCGGATATCCGGAGCTTGGGCGAAGGTGTACAGGAAATCAGCTACTGGTTGTTCGACCGTGCAGGCAACGAGTCGAAATTGGCGTCACTGGCCGAAGTGCGGGTCGTGCTGACACCGCAACCTGCCGACTTGAAGGCGCCGTTGGTGCCAGCGGCCAACCCTGTGATCGACCAGGCTGATGCGCGTGCGGGCGTGGATATCAATGTGCCCGAGTATACGAACCCGCTGCGTGACGACAAGATCGATGTGTATGCGAGTGAGGCCGATGGCTCCAACCCTGTTCTGTTGAAAACCATCTACTTCCCGACACTCACCACACGCTTGAGCTATGCGGAATTGGCCGCCCGGGGCGATGAGTACAGTGTCAATGTCTACTACACGGTCACACGCGGCAGCGGCCAGCCACGTGTATCACCGTCAACGCCGGTAGTGGTCGATCTGTCGACGGCCGGGCCGGTGAACCCCAATGAGCCGGATCCGGTCAACCCGCTGCTGGACAAGCCCCGCGTGTTCGGTGCGGTGTCCAATACATTGGACATCCTGGAGCCACGAGACAAAGGTCAACCGGCCGACGCCAAATTCAATTTCTACGACCCGCTTAAAGAAGGTGAGATTGTGCGGGTTTATTACGGTGGCTTGCCCAACCCTGTTGTGGAGTACACCGTACAACCGGGTGATGTGGCCGACGAGGAAAAAGTACTTTCCATTCCATGGGCCAATATCAATCAAGTGGGCAATGGCAAGATTCCAGTGTTTTACCGCATCTTTAAAAACAGCGCTGCGACGAACTATCAGCAATCTGAAACGACGCTGGTCGATGTGTCGGTGTCGACGGTCGAAAATATGACCAAGCCCGCATTTGTGGGGGCTGCGGCGGGCGCGACAATCATCAACTGTGCGCGTAAACCGTGGGAAGGCTTGCGTGTGCAGGTACGTGATGTGAATAACTTGAAAGCCAACGATGATGTGGAACTGCATTGGGTCATGTTTGATAACTACGTCATCAATAACGTGCCCAGCGGTGCCGAAGTACCCTCAACCAAAGGTGTTTTCACGCGTAAGGTTCCTGCGGGTGCGGCGTTCCTTGATTTCGATATTCCCTACTACCCGAACATGGACTTTACCAAGCGCGTTGGCCATTGTGCGTTCTTCTGGCGGATTGTCAAAGCACAGGGTGCGGCCACCGGCACGTCCGAAACCGTTCGTGTTAACTACACCTTGAAAAACGGCAATGGTTACTGCTGGCCGGTCAATTGACCGGTCGCGCAGCGGGTTAGCAAAAATACCGGAAGCAGGTTACTGCTTTCGGTGTTTTTGTTTGGGTGATGGATATCAGGAACTGTATTTAAATCTCCTATCAAAGCCGGAATATTCCTACAGCCCTGATCAGTTACGGTTTGTATGCTGCGCGTCGTTATTTCAGGAGGCCTGAGGCCATGAAGCAATTAGTGAATCGCACCAGTACTGACAGGATCGCTTGCTCTTCGGCCGGCTCCTCGAAATCTACCGCTCTTTTGAGCCCGTTGGCAGTTTCGCTCCGAATGATGGCCGTGTTGCCAGTAATGCTTGCCACGCCTGCTGTGGCTGTCGAGTTTCTGGACGCCGAGACCCGTGCTATCACCAGCAGCACGCCAGCGGACAGCTACCAGTTGATCAACGGTTCGGTGCTCAATGCGCAAGGTGCGCAGACCGCGGAGATCGAAGCGTCAAATTCCACGGTCAACTTCACCGGTGGTGGCATTGCCACCACTGCAGTCAGTGGGTTGCGTCTGGTCAACAGCCAGGCGACGGTCCGTAACGCGCAAATCGTCAGTACTCAAGGTGGCGGGATGACTCTGGTGCGTACCACCAGCCTCACTACCGGCTCCACTGCAAGCGTGACCGACAGCGTTGTCAGGGGGGGGACGTATGGGGCTCAGGTGACCGCCTACAGCGAACTGTCCCTGCGAAACTCAATGCTGACCGGCACGGGTGCGAACAGTTCAGGGGCGCGCTTGCTCGGTGGCACACTCAACGCCAGTGGCGGGCAGATCCGTGGTGAAGAGAATGGTGTGTGGTTGTTGCGCGAAAGCGTGACCCATCCTGCGGTACCGCAATTGCAGCTGGACAATACCCATGTCGAAAGCGGCACCGGTTCGGCCGTCCGGGTGACTTCTGCCTCGGGTGCGAGCATTGTGCTGAGCAACGGTACAACACTCACGGGCGGCAATGGCGTGATACTCGAGCTGGGGGGGGGGGCGCTTCCACTGTACAGGTCAGACGCTCGGATCTTGTGGGGCCGCGTGCAGGTGGCGGCAGACAGCGGCGCCGTACTGGGCTTTGATCGGTCCAGCCACACCGGCGACGTCATCGTGGCGGCGGGCGGCACGGCTACCCTGAGCCTGAACAACAGCTCGCAGCTCACCGGCCGCCTGGACAACGTCCAGCAGGTCAATATCAACAGCAACTCCAACTGGACGCTCAATGCCGACAACACGGTCGGCAACCTGGCCATGAACGGCGGCCAGGTGAGCTTTGGCGACAACGCCACGTTCTATCGCCTGAACGTGGACAACCTGTCCGGTAACGGCACCTTCGTCATGGCGTCGGATTTCTCCAACGGCAACACCGACTTCCTCAATGTCACCGGCAACGCCAGCGGCAACCATGGCCTGCTGATCGGCTCCAACGGCGCCGAGCCGTCCTTGCCCAGCCTGAAAGTCGTGCATGTGGGCGCGGGCAATGCGCAATTCGGCTTGCTCAACGCCGGCCAGCAGGTGGACCTGGGGGCCTATTCCTACAAGCTGGTGCAAAAGGACGACCAGGACTGGTACCTGGACCATGAGACCCGCACCATCAGCCCGATGACCCGCTCGGTGATGGCCTTGTTCAACACCGCGATCACCGTGTCGTACGGCGAACTGTGGTCGTTGCGCAGCCGCATGGGTGCAGTGCACGACAACGAAGGCAAGCACACCGGTGTGTGGATGCTTACCTACGGCAACCAGCACAACATTGCCGATGCCTCCTCGGGTGTGGGCTACCAGCAGAACCAGCGTGGCCTTACCTTCGGTGCCGATACCCGCCTGGGTGAAAGCGACTGGCTGGTGGGGGTGCTGGCCGGCCATAGCCGTTCCGACCTGAACCTGAACTACGGCACGTCCGGCAGCATCGACAGCTACTATGTGGGTGGTTACGCCACCTGGATGGACCGGGAAAGCGGCTACTACGTGGACAGCGTGCTTAAATACAACCGCTACCAGAACAATGCCAAGATCGGCCTGAGCGACGGTACCCGTACCAAGGGTGACTACGATACCCATGGCCTGAGCGCCTCTGTCGAAGCTGGCCGGCACATCAAGCTCAATGACGGTTACTTCATCGAACCGTTTGCGCAGGTGGCCACTGCCGCCATTGCCGGCAAGGACTTCACCCTGGACAACGGCTTCAAGGCCAATGGCGATGTCAGCCGCTCGCTGCTGGGCAAGGTCGGCACCACGGTCGGCAAGACGATTTCGCTGGGCGGCGACAGCATGATCCAGCCCTACGTTAAGGCTGCCTTCGCCCACGAGTTCGCTCAGCGCAACCAGGTGCAGGTGAACAACAACGTGTTCAACAACGACCTGTCCGGTTCGCGTGCCGAGCTGGGCGCAGGGGTTGCCTGGACTGTCGCCAAGGACTTCCAGGTATACAGCGAAGCAGGCTACATGAACGGCAAGAACATCGAGATGCCTTACAGCTTCAGCCTCGGTGCCAGCTACCGTTTCTAAGCAGCCCACCATGAAAGAAGGAAGCCTCGGCTTCCTTTTTTTTCAGGGTGAAGTGGACGTGCGTTCGGCGGTCCAGTGCCGGAACAACGGCTCGGCCAGAAACAGCACAAACAGCAGGCGCATCACTTGCAGTGCGGTCACCAGCGGTACCGAAAGCTGCAGGGTTTCGGCGGTCAGGCTCATCTCGGCGATGCCACCGGGCATCATGCCCAGGGTCAGCGAGCGCAGGTCGAGCTGGGTCAGCACGCTCAGGGCCCACGCCGCCAGGCCCGCCAGCAGCATGGTCAGCGCCGTGGCGATCAGGGTGCGGCCCAGGAACGACGGTGCACGCCGGAAGAACGCCCGGTTGAAATGGCAACCCAGGCCACTGCCGATCAGCCACTGGCCGACCTGGCTGGCACGTCGGGCAGGCCGGTGTGCAGGTCGGCGCCAAGGCTCGCTACCGAGGCTACCAGCAACGGCCCGAACAGCCAGGGGTTGGGTTGCTTGAGACGCTGCCAGAGCAGCGCCGCCAGTACCCCCAGCGGCGCGATCAATGCCAGCCAGTGCCAGTCTACCGCCCCGGCATGGCTCAAGGGCACGCCGTCACCCAGCACAAACTTGAACGCTGCCGGTACGCACAGCACCACCGCCAGTACCCGCAAGCTTTGCCCGGCCGCGACCCGGCTGAGCACTGCGCCATTGCGCGCGCCCAGGTTGACCATCTCGCCCGAACCGCCCGGCATGCTTGAGAAGAACGCCGTTGCGCGGTCTTCACCGGTACGCAGCAGCAGCCACACGCCGATCACGCTGGACACACTGGTGAACAGCGCGCCAAAGAAGATCAGGCCGAAATGGCTGGCGACCTGCTCGATGACCTGGGGGGTAAAGTGCAGGCCGATGCCGATGCCGATGATCCACTGGCCGCATTTGCGTCCGTTGGGGATTTCTGCGATCTGCCACGGGGTCAGGCAGCGTACCAGGATGATCGCCAGCAACGCGCCGACCATCCACGGCAACGGCAGCCCACCAGGCTGGCCAGGTACCCGCCGGCCAGGCCGACCAGCGGTGTAGCCCACCACTGTTTTAAGGTGGTGTCAGACATCGGCCAGGGCACGACGCTGGGCACTGCGGCGACGCCAGATACGCAGCAGCGGCAAGGTCAGCATCAGCGCCACCAGTGCCCACACACCCATGCTGATCGGGCTGGCCCAGAGGATCTCCAGCGCGCCGTTGGAAATCGACAGCGCACGGCGCAGGTTCTGCTCCATCAGGCCGCCGAGAATGAAGCCCAGCAGCAGCGGTGACAGCGGGAAGTCCAGCTTGCGCAGGATGTAGCCGAAGATACCGATGCCGATCATCAGGAACAGGTCGAAGGTGGTGGCGTGCACCGCGTACACGCCGATGGCGGTAATGATCGCGATCACCGGCACCAGCGCCCAGTTCGGCACCGCGAGGATGCGGGTGAACAGGCGTACCATCGGGATATTCAGGATCACCAGCATGATGTTGGCGATGAACAGCGAGGCGATCAGGCCCCAGACGATGTCCGGCTGCTGTTCGAACAGCATCGGGCCGGGGGTGATGTTGTACAGGCTCAATGCGCCGATCATCACGGCGGTGGTGCCCGAGCCCGGTACACCCAGGGTCAGCATCGGCACCAGGGCGCCGCAGCAGGAGGCGCCGATGGCGGTTTCCGGGGCGGCCAGGCCGCGCTTGTCACCTTGGCCGAAGGTGCGCTGGCGCCCGCCAGGCGTTTTTCGGTCATGTAGGCCACGGCACTGGCCAGGGTTGCGCCGGCGCCCGGCAATACCCCCATGAAGAAGCCCAGCAGGCCGCAGCGGATGTTCACCACGAACACCGAGGCCGCTTCCTTGAAGTTGAACAGCATGCGTCCGGTGGCTTCCACGGCCTTGTGGCCGTGGTGGGTCTTCTCCAGCAGCAGGAGGATCTCGCTGATGGAGAACAGGCCCAGTACCAGCACCACGAACTGGATGCCGTCGGTCAGGTGAATGCTGTCCCCGGTGAAGCGGTACACGCCGCTGTTGGCATCGATGCCCACGGCCGAGAGAAACAGCCCGATCAATGCCGCGATGAAGGTCTTGAGCGGTTTGTCGCCGGCCATGCCGCCCAGGGCGACGATGGCGAACACCATCAGCACGAAGTACTCTGCCGGGCCGAAGGCGATCGCCCACTTGGCCAGCAAGGGCGCGAACAGCACCATGCCGCAGGTGGCGATGAAGGCGCCGATGAACGAGCTCCATGCCGACAGCGACAGGGCCACGCCCGCCAGGCCCTTGCGCGCCATCGGGTAGCCGTCCAGAGTGGTCATTACGGTAGAGGCTTCACCCGGAATGTTGAGCAGGATCGAGCTGATGCGCCCGCCGTACTCGCAGCCCAGGTACACCGCGGCCAGCAGGATCAGTGCCGACTCCGGCGGCAGGCCCAGGGCGAAGGCGATGGGGATCAGCAGCGCCACGCCGTTGATCGGGCCCAGGCCCGGCAGCAGGCCGACCACGGTGCCGATCAGCGTGCCGCACAGGGCGGTGACCAGGTTGTAGGGGCTCAGGGCGACGCCGAAGCCCTGGCCGAGGTAGCTGAAAGTATCCATGTCAATTCTCCAGAACGTCGAGCAGGCCCAGGGGCAGGGGCACATCCATGGCGCGGTCGAACAGCAGGTACAGGGCGATGCTCATCAGCCCGACGATCACCGTGCTGGGTAGCCAGCGGCCGCCGTACAGGCGCGCCATCGGGATGCCGATCAGGGTGCTGCTGAGAATGAAGCCGAGCGGTTCGAACGTGGCGGCGAACACCAGCAGCAGGCCGATACACAGGCCGATCTTGGTCAGGGTTTCGCGGTCCAGTTCCGGTTCATCGTCCTTGCGCACGATGGGGGCCGGGCGGATGGCCATGTACAGCAGCGCCAGGCCCATCAGGCCGAGCATCAGCAGGGGGTAGGCACGCGGGCCGACCGGTTCGTAGGAAAACGCGGCCTGGTAGGGCCAGGCCATGATCGCCAGGGCCACACAGGCTGCCAGCAGGGTCAGGGCGAAGAGGCGTTGCAGGATCATAGAGTAATCCTCAAGGTGAAAAATGGCGGTGCGGCCATTCGCTGGCAAGCCAGCGCCCACAAGGACGGCGGTGCCCCTGGGGGAGCCGGCTTGCCGGCGAAGCTTCTGGGGTTACTGGATCAGCCCGAATTCCTTGGCCAATGCCTTGTAATCCGCCACCTGCTTCTTCACGTATCCATCCAGTTCTTCACCGGTCATCGCGAACGGAAACAGCTCGCGCTGGTCGCGCAGCTTGGCAAACTCTTCGGAGGCCAGCAGCGTGTCGAACGATGCCTTCCACCAGGCGTAGTCTTCGTCGCTCACCTTCGGCCCCAGGTAGAACCCGCGCACCACCGGCCAGACGATGTCGTAGCCCTGTTCCTTGGCGGTAGGGATATCCTTCATCTCCGGTTCGTCCAGGCGCTCGGCAGAGAACACCGCGAGCAGACGCATGTCGCCGCTCTGGATGTGCGGCATGGAGTCGGAAATGTCGGTACTGCCCACCTGGATATGCCCGCCCAGCAGCGCCGTGGCGATTTCACCGCCACCTTCCAGGGCCACATAGCGCAGGTCGCGCGGGTCGATCCCGGCCGCTTGGCAATCAGTGCGGTCTGCATCCAGTCCTGGCTGCCGACGGTGCCGCCCGAGCCGATCACTACCTTGCTCGGGTCCTTTTTCAGTGCCGCGACCAGGTCGTCGAGGGTCTTGTAGGGCGAGTCCTTCTTCACCGCGATGGCCCCGTAGCTGGTGCCTACCGCTGCCAGCCAGCGCACCGCGTTCTCGTCGAAGCGGCCGAACTTGCCCTGGGCCAGGTTCAGCAGCGAACCGCTGGACCACGCCACCAGGGTCCCGGCATCGGCCGGCGCTGGGCTACCACGGCGTTGTAGGCCACCGCCCCGACACCGCCGGGCATATAGGTCACGCGCATCGGCTTGCTCAGGATCTTCTCGTTGAGCAGGGCGCTCTGCACCAGTTTGCAGGTCAGGTCGAAGCCGCCGCCGGGGGATGCCGGGGCAATGCACTCGGGGCGCTTGGGTTCAGCGGCCAGGACGTTGCCGGCCAACAGCAGGCAGCCGGTGGCAAGGGCCAGGGTACGCAGTGAAAAAGTCATCGTCAGTCTCCGTGAACATTGTTGTTATAAGCGGATTACCAAAGCGCCACGCTGTAACTCACCAGCAGCCGGACTTCGTCGGCGTCGCGGGAGAAGTTGGAGCGGAAGGTGGCGTTACGCAGGCGCACGGCGACGTTTTTCAGGGCGCCGCTTTGTACTACGTATTTGAACTCGGTGTCGCGTTCCCATTCCTTGCCTTCGCCACCGGCCGCGCGGCTGACGTTGTCGCCACTGAGGTAGCGGCTCATGAAGCTCAGGCCGGGGACGCCGAGCTTGCCGAAGTCATAGTCGTAGCGCGCCTGCCACGAGCGTTCGTCGGCCTGGGCAAAGTCGTTGATCTGCACGAAGTTGACCAGGTACGGGTCGGCGCCATCGACATACGGGAACGCGCTGTCGCCCGACATCTGCTGGTAGCCGGCGCTCAGCTTGTGGCCGTTGAGGGCGTAGCTGAACAGGCTGCTGAGCGAGGTGTTGTCGATCTTGCCGCCGCGGGCCTGGCCCTGGTCGTCGCTGAACGCCAGGCGCACGTCCGCGCCGACGGTGCCCGGGCCCCAGGGCTGGGTCGCGAGCAGGCCGACGAAGTGCTGGCGGTACACGTCGTCGAGCTGTGCGAAGTGGTAGCTGCCGGTGATGCGGTCGGTGAACTTGTAGTCCACGCCGGCCATGTCGAAATGGTTGCCTTCAACGGTGCCCAGAAAGCGGCTGTTCTTGTTGTTGAGGGCAATGTCTTCCTTGTTGGTGTCGTTGCGGTCCTTGGTCTTTTCCAGGCGCCCGCCGGTGAAGGTCAGGTGCTTGATCTCCTGCGAAGTCAGCAGCCCGCCCTCGAAGGTTTGCGGCAGGATGCGCCCGTCGTTGGGCTGCAGGGTCGGCGTTTCCGGGATCAGCGTGCCGACCTTGAGTTCGGTGGCCGAGACCTTGACCTTGCCGGTCAGGCCGAGCTTGGCGTACTCGTCGGCGGCGCGCCCGTCATCGTGGGTCGGCAGCAGGCCGGTGCCGGTGCGGCCCCGGCCCGAGTCGAGCTTGACCCCGAGCATGCCCAGGGCGTCGACGCAAAACCGACGGTGCCCTCGGTGTAGCCAGACTCCAGGTTGAGCATGAAGCCCTGGGCCCATTCCTCGCGCTTGGACTGGGAGGTGCTGGGTTCATTGTGGAAGTCGCGGTTGAAGTACATGTTGCGGGTTTCGAAGGTGGCAGTGCTGTCTTCGATGAACGCGGCCTGGCTCAGCGGGGCAACGCCGGCAAGGGCGAGGGCACTGGCAATGGCAGAGGGGCGGGTGTGCAGACGACGGATAGGCGCAGGCGCCTGAGGCTGGGTGGACAGCATCGTGGAGTAACTCCGTTATTGTTCTTATTTGGGGTCGAACACTTCGGTTCGATCAACGGCATGCGCAACAGGCCGTAGGGCGATGCTAGGGGCTCAACCTTTCGCTAACCTTTCAGTGGTCTTTCAATCGCGCGGTGACTTCACAGGCGCCCGTCGCGCGGTAAACTCCGCGCCACTGAATGCGACAAGACCGGGAGAAATCGATGCGGGTACTGCTCGTCGAAGACCATCTGCAACTGGCCGAAAGCGTGGCTCAGGCCCTCAAGAGCACCGGCCTCACGGTGGATGTGCTGCACGATGGCGTGGCCGCCGACCTCGCGTTGGCCAGCGAGGAGTACGCCGTGGCGGTGCTTGACGTGGGCCTGCCGCGCATGGACGGTTTCGAGGTGCTGGCGCGCCTGCGCGCCCGCGGCAAGACGCTGCCGGTGTTGATGCTGACCGCACGCAGTGACGTCAAGGACCGCGTTCACGGCCTGAACCTGGGCGCCGACGATTACCTGGCCAAGCCGTTCGAACTGACTGAGCTGGAAGCGCGGGTCAAGGCCTTGCTGCGCCGCAGCGTGCTGGGCGGCGAGCGCAGCAGGCTTGCGGCCCGCTGGTGTACGACCTGGATACCCGGCGCTTTACCCTGGGTGAGGAACTGCTGACGCTGACGTCCCGCGAGCAAGCCGTGCTGGAGGCGCTGATTGCGCGTCCGGGCCGGGTGATGAGCAAGGAGCAACTGGCGGCGCAGGTGTTTGGCCTGGATGAGGAAGCCAGTGCCGACGCCATCGAAATCTATGTGCACCGGCTGCGCAAGAAGCTCGATGGCCAGGCCGTGGCCATTGTCACCTTCCGCGGGCTCGGCTACCTGCTTGAGCACCGTGATGCGTGACGCTGGCAGCCTGCGCGGGCGGCTGCTGTGGAACCTCGCGCTGCTGCTGGTGGTGTTGATGCTGGCCAGCGGCCTGAGTGCCTACTGGAACGGGCGCGAGGCCGCCGACACAGCCTACGACCGAACCCTGCTGGCGTCGGCGCGCACCATCGCCGCGGGCCTGTCGCAACGTGACGGCACGCTCAGTGCGGATGTGCCGTATGTGGCGCTGGACACCTTCGCCTACGACAGTGCGGGGCGCATCTACTACCAGGTCAACGATATCCATCAGCGCCTGATCTCCGGCTACGAGAACCTGCCGCCACCGCCGCCCAATACCCCACGCACCGACGATTATCCCGCGTTGGCACGCTTTTACGATGCGCGCTACCTGGGCCAGGACGTGCGCGTGGTCAGCCTGTTGAAGGCGGTGAGCGAGCCGAACATGAACGGCATGGCGGAAATCCGCGTGGCCGAAACCGAAGAGGCGCGGGTGCGCATGGCGCGCAGCCTGATGGCCGATACGCTGCTGCGCCTGGGCATGCTGGCGCTGGGTGCGCTGTTGCTGGTGTGGTTTGCGGTCAGCGCGGCGTTGCGTCCGCTGGAGCGGCTGCGCGGGGCCGTGGAAGAGCGCCAGCCCGACGACCTGCGGCCGCTGCCGGTGGTGCAGGTGCAGCGCGAGCTGGGGCCGCTGGTGCATGCGTTGAACCACTTTACCGAACGCCTGCGTGGCCAGTTCGAACGCCAGGCGCAGTTTATCGCCGATGCGGCCCATGAGCTGCGCACGCCACTGGCGGCGCTCAAGGCACGCGTCGAGCTGGGCTTGCGTGCCAAGGAGCCGCAGGTATGGCGCCAGACCCTGGAGTCGGCGGCACTGGGCACCGACAAGCTTACCCACCTGGCCAATCAGCTGTTGTCGCTGGCGCGGGTCGAAAACGGCGCGCGTGCAATCGCCGAAGGCGGCGCACAGTTGCTCGACCTCAGCCAACTGGCGCGTGAGCTGGGCATGGCCATGGCTCCGCTGGCTCATGCGCGGGGCGTGGCGCTGGCATTGGAGGCCGAAGCGCCCGTGTGGGTGCGTGGTGAGCCAACCCTGCTCAACGAGTTGTTGAGCAACCTGGTGGACAATGCCCTGGCGCACACGCCGATCAACGGCAACGTGATCTTGCGCGTCAGCGCGCCTGGGGTGCTGGAGGTCGAAGACGATGGGCCAGGGATTCCCGTCGATGAGCGTGAGCGGGTGTTCGAGCGGTTCTATCGGCGCAGTGCGCAGGGCACTGGCCTGGGCCTGGCGATCGTCGGCGAGATCTGCCGCGCGCACCTGGCACTGATCAGCCTGCATGACGGCGAAGGTGGTGGGCTGAAGGTGCGCGTCAGCTTCAGCCCGGTGGCCTGATCAGCCGCGGAACATGTGCTTGGCGCCCATCAGCTCGCTCAACTGCAGCTGGGTGTTGGCCGGCAGGTTCAGGTGGCGCAGCGCCGGCAGGCGGCTCAGCGCGTGCTCGTTGCCATCGCTGAGTGCGCGGGCGATCTGCACGATGTCGACGTAATCGACCTTGTCGGTGCAGCGCTCCAGGTCCTGGGCCTTGCTCGGCAGGGCCGCCAGTTGCTCGGGAAACTCCCACACACTGAGAATCTTGTCGCCCAGTACGGGGTGTATCAGGTCGATCACATGGTTGAGGCAGACCGGGTCGGAGAGCAACTCGTTGTGTTCTTCGGCATAGGTCAGCACCGGCAGCGCACCGATCTGGTGGACAAGCCCGGCAAGCGCGCCCTGATCGGGTTTGAGCTGGGTGAAGCGCAAGCATAATTCATAGCTGATGCCTGCGACTTCAAGGCTTTTTGCCCAGATTTCGCGCATTTTCTGCTCAACCACTTCAGAGCGTGCGTGGAAGATCTGCTCGATCACCAGGCCGATGGCAAGGTTGCAGCTGTAGTTGATGCCCATGCGCGTGATGGCCGTCTGCAGGTCGGTGACCTCTGTGGCGGCGCGCAGCAGCGGGCTGTTGACCACCTTGATCAGGCGCGCCGACAGCGCGGCATCGCGCCCGATCACCTTGCTCAGGGTGCTGACGCTGATCTCGCTGTCTTCGGCCGCCTCGCGGATGCTCAGGGCGACTTCCGGCAAGGTTGGCAGCACCAGATCATCGTTGTCGATGGCGGTGAGCAATTGTGCTTCAACCCTCTGGGCCAGCGTGTTCATCGTTGATTCTCTAGCGCATTCAGGGTGGGCTCCACCGCAATGGCGCGGCGGGGCAGGTTGGCTCAGCGCTGGATTTCGCGATCGCGGTCCAGTTCGTAAGGCAGTGTCAGCAGTGCCAGGCGCGGGCCATCGGGACTGCCCAGGTGCAGGTTGTCATCTGCCACGGCGTCGGCGCTCAGCACCGCCAGCAGCTCGCTGCCTGACGGTGCACGGGCTGCCAGTACCACCTCGCCTACCGACGAGGCGTGGGTGGGCGAGAAGATTTCGCTGCCGGGCGCCGGTGCTGGCGTGTCGGCCAGTGCCAGGCGATACAGGCGACGCTTGAGCTTGCCCAGGTACTGCATGCGCGCGACGATTTCCTGGCCGGTATAGCAGCCTTTCTTGAAGCTCACGCCACCTACTGCCTGCAAATTGATCATCTGCGGAATGAATAGTTCGCGGGTCGGCGCCATCACCTGGCCGATGCCGGCACGTATCTGCCCCAGCAGCCAGTCGTCGAGCTCCGCGGTGGGCAGCTGTGCCTGCAGGTGCGCCTGTACGGCCTCGGCCTGTGCGGCCGGTACCCACAGCTCGACCCGTGCAGGCGATACCGCGATGGCCAGCAGGTCGGCGTGGCGGGCCACTGCGTCGGTCTGTGCCGGTGGCTCCAGGCCGAGTGTGCGCAACGCCGGGTCGCCCTGGTACAGGCCAAAGCGTACCCACTCGGCGCTGTCGTCGGTGAGCTTGGCCTTGGAGAACACCGCGTACTTCTTCAGGTCTGCCAGTTGCGCCTCGAGCAGCCCGCTGGCCATGGCCAGCAGGTAGCCGTCGGCGTGCTGCACGATGCGAAAGCTCGACTGCATGCGGCCCTTGACCATGCAACGGGCGCCGAGGCTGGCGGTGTGCTCGTTGAGGTAGTTGATATTGCAGGTCAGTTGACCTTGCAGAAACTTGCCGGCGTCAGAGCCGCGGACGGCGAGGACGCCCTCGTAAGACAGGGGGCAGAAAAATGCGGAGTCGGCCATGGGTCATCGCAGGTAATCAAGACTGAGGGCCATCATAGAGTGCTGTCGGCAAAATAGGTAGCTGGGCTAGACCAACGCCTTGTACGGTGGCCGCGCGCGGCCTGTATACTGGCGGCCAATTTGAGGAGGGCTCCATGGTCGAACAAACTGAACTCAACCGGCTCTTCTGGCATAGCCGCCGCGGCATGCTGGAGCTGGACGTATTGCTGGTGCCGTTTACCCAGGAGGTGTACGCCACCCTGAGTGAAACCGACCGCGAGCTTTATGTGCGGTTGCTGAGCTGTGAAGACCAGGACATGTTCGGCTGGTTCATGGAGCGCAGCGAGTCCGACGACCCGGAGCTGCAGCGCATGGTTCGCATGATCCTGGACCGTGTCCAGCCCAAGTGAGCAGTTCGCGTGCCACTGGCGGGGCTCTCGGGCCTTGCTGGTGGCCTACCTCGTGTGCCAGGTGCTGGCGCTGGTTGCATTGAGCCTGCTGGCGATCCCCCTGTCGTTGGCCCTGCTTGGGCTGAGCGCGTGCGCAGCACATGGTTGCTGGGTGTTGCCGCGGCATATCCTGTTGAATCACCCGCGCGCCGTCACCGGCCTGCGTCGCGACCCGTTCGGCTGGCAGCTGTTCAGCGTGGCGGGAGGCTGGCAGGCAGTGCAGCTGTGCCGTGACAGCCTGGCCCTGCCGGGGCTGGTGATCGTGCGCTATCGCCAGCCAGGGCAGTGGTTCAGTCGCAGCCTGTGCATCGGCGCTGATGCGCTGGAGCCAGTGCAGCACCGGCGTCTGCGTGTGCGGCTCAAGTTCAGTCGGCGTAGGTGGGTGGCTGCAGGATAGTGTCGTGCGCCACGGGCAGCATGTCCGGGTAGTCCAGGGTGTAGTGCAGACCCCGAGATTCCTTGCGCTGCATCGCCGAGCGAATCATCAGTTCGGCTACCTGGGCCAGGTTGCGCAGTTCGATCAGGTCGCGGCTGACCTTGTAATTGCTGTAGAACTCGTCGATCTCGTCCAGCAGCAGGCGCACCCGGTGCTCGGCCCGTTGCAGGCGCTTGCTGGTGCGCACAATACCCACGTAGTCCCACATGAAGCGGCGCAACTCATCCCAGTTGTGCGCGATGATCACGTCTTCGTCCGAATCGGTGACCTGGCTTGCGTCCCAGCATGGCAGCGCTTCGGGCATGTCCACGCTGGACAGCTTGGCGAGGATGTCGGTGGCGGCCGAGCGGCCATACACGAAGCATTCGAGCAACGAATTGCTGGCCATGCGGTTGGCGCCGTGCAGGCCGGTGAAGCTGGTTTCGCCGATCGCATAGAGGCCTGGCACGTCGGTCAGCCCGTGGTCATCGACCATCACCCCGCCGCAGGTGTAGTGCGCCGCCGGCACCACCGGGATCGGTTGGGTGGTGATGTCGATGCCGAAGGTCAGGCAGCGTTCATAGACGGTGGGGAAATGGCCTTTGATGAACTCGGCGGGCTTGTGGCTGATGTCCAGGTACACGCAGTCGGCGCCCAGGCGCTTCATTTCGTGGTCGATGGCGCGGGCCACGATGTCGCGCGGGGCCAGTTCGGCGCGCGGATCGAAACGCGGCATGAAGCGCTCGCCGTTGGGCAGCTTGAGCAGGGCGCCCTCGCCGCGCAGGGCCTCGGTGATCAGGAAACTCTTGGCCTGCGGGTGGTACAGACAGGTGGGATGGAACTGGTTGAACTCCAGGTTGGCCACCCGGCAGCCTGCACGCCAGGCCATGGCAATGCCGTCTCCGCAGGCACCGTCGGGATTGCTGGTATAGAGGTACACCTTGGCTGCGCCGCCGGTGGCCAGCACGGTAAAGCGTGCGCCAAAGGTGTCGACCTCGCCGCTGGCGCGGTTGAGCACGTAGGCGCCCAGGCAGCGCTCGCCCGCCTGGCCCAGGCGTCGTTGGGTGATCAGGTCGACGGCTACGCGCTGCTCCAGCAGTTCGATATTGGGGCGTTGGCGGGCTTGTTCCAGCAGCGTGGTGAAGATCGCTGCGCCTGTTGCATCGGCAGCATGGATGATGCGTCGGTGGCTGTGACCGCCTTCGCGGGTCAGGTGAAACTCGAAACTGCGCTCGTCCACGCCTGCGTGCTCGTCACGGGTGAACGGTACGCCCTGGTCAATCAGCCACTGGATGGCTTCGCGGCTGTGCTCCACGGTGTAGCGCACTGCGTCTTCATGGCACAGCCCGCCACCGGCATTGAGGGTGTCTTCGACGTGGGACTGCACGGTGTCGGTGTCGTCGAGTACGGCGGCGACGCCACCCTGGGCCCAGAACGTCGAGCCGTTGGCCAGGTCGCCCTTGCTCAGTACGGCAATGCGCAGGTGCGCGGGCAGGTTCAGGGCCAGGCTGAGGCCGGCGGCACCGCTACCGATCACCAGAACATCATGTTGGAATTGTTGGCTCATGTCAGGGATATCCGAGCGAGGCGACCACTAGTATAAGGACGGGGGTATCGGCACAATAGTCAGGCGTTTATGGCATTGTGAAACTATCGTGAATCTGGGTGGGTTGCCTTTATAGCAGCCTCAAGGCCCTGATATCCATGGCGTACGTGATGCCCTGTTTGTTCAGGTGTGGGAACTTTCCTGGAACGCCACGTATCCATAGAAGGTTGTCTGCACGCCAGGGGCGGCGTGGCCACGGTAGGCGAGGGGCCGTTATCGGCACTGCCCACTGACACGATGATCAGACTATTGACGCAGCCGGCCGTGTCCGCGCTGCGTTTTTCGTGCGGGCCGACCAAGGGCCGCAGGAAACTTGCTTGGAGGGGAGAACTTTTGCGAAAAGCCCGAGTCTATGGTTGCAAGCCTGAACGATGGCCAATGCAGCGCTCCTCCAGGCTTACCGAGGAGTGTTCATGCTAACCCAGGAAGAGGATCAGCAGCTTGTCGAGCGCGTACAGCGTGGCGACAGGCGAGCGTTCGATCTGTTGGTGCTGAAGTATCAGCACAAGATTCTCGGGTTGATCGTGCGTTTTGTGCACGACACCCATGAAGCCCAGGACGTGGCACAGGAAGCGTTCATCAAGGCTTACCGTGCGCTTGGCAATTTTCGTGGTGACAGTGCGTTTTATACCTGGCTGTACCGCATTGCGATCAACACGGCGAAGAACTATCTGGTGTCACGCGGTCGTCGGCCGCCAGACAGCGATGTGAGTTCCGAGGATGCGGAATTCTATGATGGCGATCATGGGCTCAAGGATCTCGAGTCTCCAGAGCGCGCGCTGTTACGGGATGAAATCGAGGGCACCGTCCACCGAACCATCCAGCAGCTGCCAGAAGATTTGCGTACGGCGTTAACTTTACGTGAATTCGATGGTCTGAGTTACGAAGACATTGCGAGCGTCATGCAGTGTCCGGTGGGTACCGTGCGCTCTCGAATCTTCCGCGCTCGGGAGGCCATTGATAAAGCCCTGCAGCCGTTGTTGCAGGAAACCTGAGACAGCGGCGACAGCCAAGAGAGGAACCGCCATGAGTCGTGAAGCTTTGCAGGAATCGCTGTCCGCGGTGATGGATAACGAAGCGGACGAACTGGAGTTGCGTCGGGTACTGAGTGCCGTCGACGACAATGAAACACGTGCTACCTGGTCGCGTTACCAGGTTGCTCGCGCAGCAATGCACAAGGAACTGCTGCTGCCGCAGCTGGACATCGCTGCAGCCGTCAGCGCCGCACTGGCCGACGAAGCTACCCCGGTCAAGGTTGCCCGCGGTCCATGGCGCAGCCTGGGTCGTCTGGCCGTCGCTGCCTCTGTCACCGTGGCCGTACTGGCCGGTGTACGCCTGTACAACCAGGATGAGATCAGCGGCGCCCAACTGGCCGCGCAGCAGCCTGCGCAGCACGGCCTGACACCACAGGTGCAGGGCCCGGCCGTATTGGCAGGCTATAGTGAAGACAGTACCGAGCAAGCCACTGGCCCGATGGCCAACGGCGTGCTGCAAGGCCAGAGCGGCTGGCAAGACCAGCGTCTGCCAGGCTACCTGCGTCAACATGCCCAGGAAGCGGCAGTGAAAGGGACTGAAAGCGCTCTGCCTTATGCCCGTGCGGCCAGCCTGGAAAATCGCTAAGTAAGGAGGATCATGCGAGCGCTACCTCTACTACCGCTTTTGCTCGGTGGATGCTTGTCGGTGCCAGTGCTGGCCGCCAACTCCTCGACCGACGCTGCAGACTGGTTGAACCGTCTGGCCAAGGCCGAGCAGCAGCAGAGTTATCAGGGTACTTTCGTTTACGAGCGTAACGGTAGCTTCTCTACCCACGATATCTGGCATCGGGTGCAGGCTGGCAAAGTCCGCGAGCGGTTGTTGCAGCTCGACGGCCCGGCCCAGGAAGTCGTGCGGGTCGATGGGCATACCCAGTGCGTAAGCGGGACCTGGCGCCAGGGGTAGGCAACGCGGCGCAATCATCGGCGCGTGTGCTCGATCCTTTGAAACTGATGAACTGGTACGACCTGAGTGTGGCGGGGCGCTCCCGTGTTGCCGGCCGCGAAGTGGTGATCATCACCCTCCGGCCGCGTGACCAGCACCGCTACGCCTTCGAATTGCACCTGGATCGCGAGACCGGCTTGCCGCTCAAGTCGTTGTTGCTCAACGACAAGGAGCAACTGCTCGAGCGCTTCCAGTTCACCCGGCTGGACACCGCCGACGCCCCTGACGATGCCCAACTGCAGGCCAGCGGCAATTGCAAGCCGGTTGTCCAGGCGGCTGAGCGGGTAACCGAAGCGGCGGCAGGGTGGCGTTCGGACTGGTTGCCGCCAGGGTTCGAACTGGTCAACAGCTCGGTGCGCAAAGACCCGCAGAACAAGAGCACGGTCAGCAGCCTGATGTATGACGATGGTCTGGCGCGCTTCTCGGTGTTCCTGGAGCCGCTGGCCGGCAGCGATGTTACCGACACCCGCACCCAACTGGGCCCCACGGTGGCAGTTTCGCGCCGGTTGACCACGCCCAAGGGCGATGTAGTGGTCACGGTGGTCGGTGAAATACCGATTGGTACAGCCGAACGGGTCGCCCTGTCGATGCGTGCCCAAGATGCCCAGGCCAGTCAATGATGAACCATCGCTGAGGCGTGGATGAGGAATCGGCCGTCAAGGCATAGACATGATTCGTAAGCCTTCGAGTTTGCAAAATCACTCAGAATTATCTATAGGTCAGTCCTTTCGGGGGCTGGCCTTTACTGCTGTTGCAGCATCAAGAATGCCGATCCACCGAGCCTGGTCTCATCCTTCACCGGGTGTCTCCGGGCTTTGTGCGTTGGCAGGTCCCTACTGCTTAACCACGCTCGTTGTGACGGGAGCCGTATGTCAATACCTCGCTTGAAATCCTATCTGTCGGTGTTCGCCGCCGTGCTCATGCTCGGTCAGGTGCTTGACGCCCAGGCCGAAGCCTTGCCTGATTTCACCACGTTGGTCGAGCAGGCCTCGCCGGCGGTGGTGAATATCAGTACCAAGCAGAAACTGCCGGATCGCAAGTACGCCGCGGGCCAGATGCCTGACCTGGAAGGCTTGCCGCCGATGTTCCGCGAGTTCTTCGAGCGCAACATGCCGCAAACCCCGCGCTCGCCGCGTGGCGACCGCCAACGTGAGGCACAGTCGCTGGGTTCGGGTTTCATCATTTCTGCCGACGGCTATATCCTCACCAACAACCACGTGGTGGCCGATGCCGACGAAATCATCGTGCGCCTGTCCGATCGCAGCGAGCTGCAGGCCAAGCTGGTTGGCACCGACCCGCGTACCGATGTGGCGCTGCTGAAGGTCGAAGGCAAGGACCTGCCGATCGTCAAGTTGGGCGACTCGGCGAAACTCAAGGTGGGTGAGTGGGTGCTGGCCATCGGTTCGCCATTTGGATTCGACCACTCGGTGACCAAAGGTATTGTCAGTGCCAAGGGCCGTACGCTGCCCAACGATACCTACGTTCCGTTCATCCAGACCGACGTGGCGATCAACCCCGGCAACTCCGGTGGCCCGCTGTTCAACATGAATGGCGAAGTGGTCGGCATCAACTCGCAGATCTTCACCCGCTCCGGTGGCTTCATGGGCCTGTCGTTCGCCATCCCGATCGATGTGGCACTGGATGTTTCCAACCAGTTGAAGAAAGACGGCAAGGTCAGCCGCGGCTGGCTGGGCGTGGTGATCCAGGAGGTCAACAAGGACCTGGCCGAATCGTTCGGCCTCGACAAGCCGGCCGGTGCGCTGGTGGCCCAGGTGCTTGAAGACGGCCCGGCAGCCAAGGGTGGCCTGCAGGTGGGTGACGTGATCCTGAGCATGAATGGTCAACCGATCGTCATGTCGGCCGACCTGCCGCACCTGGTCGGTGGCCTGAAAGATGGCGCCAAGGCCAAGCTGGACATCATCCGCAACGGCAAGCGCCAGAACCTGGACGTGACCATCGGCGCACTGCCTGATGAAGATCAGGAAGTGACCACCGGTGCCAACGGCGGTGTCGAGCGCAGCAGCAACCGCCTGGGCGTATCGGTCGCCGACCTGACCGCCGAGCAGAAAAAGGCCCTGGAACTCAAGGGCGGCGTGGTCATCAAGGAAGTGCAGGACGGTCCTGCGGCGCTGATCGGGCTGCGTCCGGGCGACGTCATCAGCCACCTGAACAACCAGGCCATCCTGTCGGCCAAGAGCTTTACCGAAATCGCCAAGGAGCTGCCGAAGAACCGTTCGGTGTCGATGCGCGTGCTGCGTCAGGGACGTGCCAGCTTCATTACCTTCAAGCTGGCTGAGTAAGCAGCGATGAAAAAGCCCGACGCCAGTGCGTCGGGCTTTTTCATGGGCGATGGCTCAGTTGCGAAATTTTGCCAGCAGCCCGACGAAACCTCCTGGCCCCCTGCCGTTGAACGCCAGCAGCGTGGCAGAGGGTGATAACGCGCTGATGGCCATGCTGCGGTCGTTTGCGATGTCGAGGTGGGTAAGCCCATCCTCGCCAAATGCCTGGTCCAGGCGCCCGTCGGTGGTGTAGCGTGCAAGGTGTACAGCGTAGCGTGAGGCGTGGCCGGCAACGACCAGCTTGCCATCGGCGTGCAAAGTGGCTGCCTGCCATTCATCCCTCGAGTCGACACTGAAGGTCACCACGGCCGGATTGCCGGCGTTGAACGTAGCGTCAATCGTACCGTCGCCGATGAACTGCCAGACCATCGCATTGGCGTGCTCTGGCTGGGCATGGGGCAGATGCCCGACGACCGTCAATCGGCCATCGGGCCGCTGCAGCAACTGATTGAAGGCAATATCGCGGTCCAGCCCCGGTGCGCTGTAGACCTGGAACGCATCCTGCTCACCAAAGCTCAGGTCGGGGGTGCCGTCATCATGGAAGCGCGCAATGAAGCCTTGAGAGCGTTGCTCGTCGGTTTTCAGCGTGCCGGCGACCAGGAAGGTGCGGTCCTGCTGGATGACCGAGGTGACGAAAACTTCGTCCGCACCATGCGCGATATCGATCCAGGCAGCGCTGGCGAAGCCCGGTTCGCCCTGCAGGCCCAGGCGATAGAGGCGGGCATGGTTTCGCCCGCACGGTGCCTGGGTGTTGACACTGATCAGCACATGATCGGTGCCGGCGTGCAGCGTGCTGGCATGCAGTAGCAGATTGTGCCCGGCGGGCATGTCGAGGGACTGGTAGCAGTAGGGCGCGTTGTAGTGATTGTCCGGGCTGCCATCCTCCAGGAAGTGCGCCAGCAGTGGGGTGAACGGTTTGTCCGCGCTTTGCATCCAGCCCACCACCCACAGGCTGCCGTCGGGCGCGATGGCGATGGTCTCGGTACCGGAAACCGCCTGCGGGCGAAAGGTGCCGAAGACCAACCCTGCGGCGCCGAAGCTCGGGTCAAGCTGGCTGTTCTCCAGGAAACGGGCCATTGCATAGCGAGCTTCCAGGTTTTCGGTGGTCATGGCGCTGACCAGCATGTGGTCTTCGTAGGCTTGCAGGCCGGTGACGAAACGGTCCTGGTCGGCAAAGACCGGCAGCGCTATCAGGCCATCCTCGCCAAACGTCGGGTCGAGGCTTCCGGGGCCATCCTGCTGATGTTTTTTCATGATGTTTCCTCCATGACGGCCCTTGACGTTACGGCCCGCTCGCCCTGCGGGCTACTGGCATAAATATCAGGCTGGATGAAACTGCGGCGGGCGGGCGTGGCGGCTGGCCCGTGCATAAGGTACAATTCCCGGCTATTTTTCGGCGGGCGTTCGCCCCGCAGCCTTTTTGAGTGTTGACCCGTGAGTGATTTGAGTCATATCCGCAATTTCTCCATCATCGCCCACATTGACCATGGCAAGTCGACCCTGGCCGACCGTTTCATTCAGATGTGCGGTGGCCTCACTGCGCGCGAGATGGAAGCGCAGGTACTCGATTCCATGGACCTCGAGCGCGAGCGCGGGATCACCATCAAGGCCCACAGCGTTACCCTTTATTACAAGGCGAACGATGGCGTCACCTACCAGCTGAACTTCATCGATACCCCGGGCCACGTCGACTTCACCTATGAAGTCAGCCGCTCGCTGGCCGCCTGCGAAGGCGCGCTGCTGGTGGTCGATGCCGGCCAGGGCGTAGAGGCGCAGTCGGTCGCCAACTGCTATACCGCCATCGAGCAGGGCCTTGAGGTCATGCCGGTACTGAACAAGATGGACCTGCCACAGGCCGATCCGGACCGCGTCAAGGACGAGATCGAGAAGATCATCGGCATCGACGCCACCGACGCCGTGGCCTGCAGTGCCAAGAGCGGCATGGGCGTGGACGAGGTACTCGAGCGCCTGGTGCAGACCATCCCGGCGCCAACCGGTGACATCGAGGCGCCGCTGCAGGCGCTGATCATCGACTCCTGGTTCGACAACTACCTGGGCGTCGTGTCCCTGGTACGCGTACGCCATGGGCGGGTCAAGAAAGGCGACAAGATCCTGGTCAAGTCCACTGGCAAGATTCACCTGGTCGACAGCGTGGGTGTGTTCAACCCCAAGCACACCGCCACCGCCGACCTCAAGGCCGGCGAAGTGGGCTTCATCATCGCCAGCATCAAGGACATCCACGGTGCACCGGTAGGTGACACCCTGACCTTGAGCAGCACCCCGGACGTCGAAGTGCTGCCGGGCTTCAAACGCATCCAGCCGCAGGTATATGCCGGCCTGTTCCCGGTCAGCTCCGAAGATTTCGAGGATTTTCGTGACGCCCTGCAAAAACTGACGCTGAACGACTCGTCGCTGCAGTACCTGCCAGAGAGCTCCGACGCGCTGGGCTTCGGCTTCCGTTGCGGCTTCCTCGGCATGCTGCACATGGAGATCATCCAGGAGCGCCTGGAGCGCGAATACGACCTGGACCTGATCACCACCGCGCCAAGCGTGATCTTCGAGGTCAAGCTCAAGACCGGCGAAACCATCTACGTTGACAACCCGTCGCGCCTGCCGGATGTGTCGTCGGTCGAGGATTTCCGCGAGCCGATCGTCGCCGCCACCATCCTCGTGCCGCAAGAGCACCTGGGCAACGTCATCACCCTGTGCATCGAGAAGCGCGGCGTACAGCGCGACATGCAGTTCCTCGGTTCCCAGGTGCAGGTGCGCTACGACCTGCCGATGAACGAAGTGGTGCTGGACTTCTTCGACCGCCTCAAATCCACCAGCCGCGGCTACGCGTCGCTGGACTACCATTTCGATCGGTATCAGTCGGCCAACCTGGTCAAGCTCGATGTACTGATCAACGGCGACAAGGTCGACGCCCTGGCGTTGATCGTGCACCGTGACAACGCGCACTACAAAGGCCGCGCGTTGACCGAGAAGATGAAGGAACTGATCCCGCGGCAGATGTTCGACGTGGCAATCCAGGCCGCCATTGGCGGGCAGATTGTGGCGCGTACCACTGTCAAGGCGCTCAGAAAGAACGTACTGGCCAAATGCTACGGTGGTGACGTAAGCCGTAAGCGCAAGCTGTTGGAAAAGCAGAAGGCCGGTAAAAAACGCATGAAACAGGTCGGCAACGTGGAAATTCCACAAGAAGCCTTCCTCGCCGTGCTCAGGTTGGATAGTTAGGTCCTATGTCACTAAATTTCCCGCTGTTGCTAGTCATCGCCGTTGCCATCTGTGGGCTGCTGGCTCTGGTCGATCTGGTGTTTCTGGCACCGCGTCGGCGCACTGCGATCGCGTCCTATCAGGACAGCGTCGAGCAGCCCGAGATGCGGGTGCTGGAGCAGTTGAACAAGGAGCCGTTGCTGGTCGAGTACGGCAAGTCGTTCTTTCCGGTGCTGTTCATCGTGCTGGTGCTGCGCTCGTTTCTGGTCGAGCCGTTCCAGATCCCTTCGGGTTCGATGAAGCCGACGCTGGAAGTGGGCGATTTCATCCTGGTGAACAAGTTCTCCTATGGTATTCGCCTGCCGGTGATCGACCAGAAGGTCATCGAGGTGGGTGACCCGCAGCGTGGCGATGTGATGGTGTTCCGCTACCCGAGCGACCCGAACGTCAACTACATCAAGCGCGTGGTCGGCCTGCCGGGCGACCAGGTACGCTACACCAGCGACAAGCGCTTGTTCGTCAACGGTCAGCCGATTGCCGAGCAACTGGTCGGCAGCGAGCCGGGTACCCTGGGCAGCGCCGAGCTGTACAAGGAAAAACTGGGCGAGGCCGAGCACCTTATCCGCAAGGAGATGAGCCGCTACCGCATGCCGCCGGATCAGCAGTGGGTAGTGCCTGCCGGGCATTACTTCATGATGGGCGACAACCGTGACAACTCCAACGACAGCCGCTACTGGGATGACCCAAGCATTCCCAAGGAGCTGCTGGGCATGGTCCCGGACAAGAACATCGTCGGCAAGGCCTTCGCCATCTGGATGAGCTGGCCGGAGCCTAAGCTCAGCCATTTCCCGAGCCTTTCGCGGGTAGGTCTGATCAAGTAACACCACAGCGGCGCTGTCCTTGGGACAGCGCCGAATGCTTTTCTGGCATAGGCTGTACAAGGGCGTCCACAAGACGCGCCCGGCCGCACGTCAGGCATGAACCAAACCGTCTTTCAGGATTTGCATTTGAACAACGCGTTAACCCCGAAGGCCCTGAGCCCGATTGAACTGTGTGAGCCCGGCGCTACGGCGTCGCTGCTGAAAATCGACCACGAACAGCGCGTGGGTACACTGTGAGCGTTTCCTTGAGCCGCCTCGAGCGCCAGCTCGGCTACACCTTCCAGAACCAGGAGCTGATGCTGCTGGCCCTCACGCACCGCAGCTTTGCCGGGCGCAACAACGAACGGCTGGAGTTCCTGGGCGATGCGATCCTCAACTTCGTCGCCGGTGAGGCGCTGTTCGAGCGTTTCCCGCAGGCCCGCGAAGGCCAGCTGTCGCGTTTGCGTGCGCGCCTGGTCAAGGGCGAGACGCTGGCCGTGCTGGCCCGTGGTTTCGACCTGGGCGAGTACCTGCGCCTGGGCTCGGGCGAGCTCAAGAGCGGCGGGTTCCGACGTGAATCGATCCTGGCCGACGCCCTTGAGGCCCTGATTGGTGCGATCTACCTGGACTCGGACATGCACACCGCGCGTGACCGGGTGCTGGCGTGGTTGGCCGGCGAGTTCGAGAGCCTGACCCTGGTCGATACCAACAAGGACCCGAAAACCCGCCTGCAGGAGTTCTTGCAGTCGCGTGCGTGCGAACTGCCCCGCTACGAAGTGGTGGATATTCAAGGTGAACCCCATTGCCGGACGTTTTTCGTCGAATGCGAAGTGACCCTTTTGACTGAAAAAAGCCGAGGGCAGGGCGTGAGCCGGCGTATCGCCGAGCAGGTCGCGGCCGCCGCAGCACTGATCGCCCTGGGCGTGGAGAATGGCAATGACTGAACAGAACACTACCCGTTGCGGCTACGTCGCCATCGTCGGCCGCCCCAACGTGGGCAAGTCGACGCTGCTCAACCACATCCTGGGGCAGAAGCTCGCGATCACCTCGCGCAAGCCGCAGACCACCCGTCACAACATGCTCGGGATCAAGACCGAAGGTGACGTGCAGGCGGTCTATGTCGACACCCCCGGCATGCACAAGGGCAACGAGAAGGCGCTCAACCGCTACATGAACCGTACCGCCTCGGCGGCGTTGAAAGACGTCGACGTGGTGATCTTCGTGGTCGACCGCACCAAGTGGACCGACGAAGACCAATTGGTGCTGGAGCGTGTGCAGTACGTGCAGGGCCCGGTGATCCTGGCCATCAACAAGACCGACCGCATCGAGGACAAGGCCGAGCTGATGCCGCACCTGCAATGGTTGCAGCAACAGCTGCCAAACGCCGAGATCGTGCCGGTCTCGGCCCAGCATGGGCACAACCTCGATGCTCTCGAAGCGCTGATCGCCAAGCACCTGCCGGAGAACGAGCACTTCTTCCCGGAAGACCAGATCACCGACCGCAGCAGCCGCTTCCTGGCCGCCGAACTGGTACGCGAAAAGATCATGCGTCAGCTGGGTGCCGAGCTGCCGTACCAGATCACCGTAGAGATCGAAGAGTTCAAGCAGCAGGGCAAGGTCCTGCATATCCATGCGCTGATCCTGGTCGAACGTGATGGCCAGAAGAAGATCATCATTGGCGACAAGGGCGAGCGCATCAAGCGTATCGGCACCGAGGCGCGCAAGGACATGGAGCTGCTGTTCGACGCCAAGGTCATGCTCAACCTGTGGGTCAAGGTCAAGGGTGGCTGGTCCGACGACGAGCGCGCCCTGCGTTCGCTGGGCTACGGCGACCTCTGATTGCCCCTGCCTGCCACCGTCCGGTGGCGGGCCTTCTTCTTCTGCGAAGCACTGATCATGGACTTGCCAGACGGCCAACCGGCCTTCGTGCTGCACAGCCGGGCCTACCGTGAAACCAGTGCGCTGGTCGACTTCCTTACCCCGCAAGGTCGCCTGCGCGCCGTACTGCGCCGTGCGCGTGGCAAGGCCGGCAGCCTGGCCCGCCCGTTTGTGCCGCTGGACGTGCAGTTCCACGGGCGCGGCGAGCTCAAGAACGTCGGGCGCATGGACAGTGCCGGGGTGGCGGTGTGGCTCAATGGCGATGCGCTGTTCAGCGGGCTCTACCTCAATGAGTTGCTGATCCGCCTGTTGCAGGCTGAAGACCCGCACCCGGTCATGTTCGAACAGTACGCCGCGACCTTGCAGGCGCTGGGCGCCGGGCGGCCCCTGGAACCCTTGCTGCGAGCGTTCGAATGGCGCCTGCTGGACGAACTGGGTTACGGCTTTGCGCTGGACCACGACATCAATGGCGAGCCACTGCAGGCGCACGCCTTGTACCGGCTGCAGGTCGATGCCGGCCTGGAGCGGGTGTACCTGGTGCAGCCGGGGCTGTTCAGCGGCGCACAACTGCTGGCCATGGCCGACGCCGAGTGGTCGGTGCCGGGTGCACTGGGGGCCGCCAAGCGCTGATGCGCCAGGCATTGGCGGTACACCTGGGCGGTCGCCCGCTGGTCAGTCGGGAACTGTTTCGCAAGCCTTGATCACGACGTATGCTGTGAGGCTCAATTTTCAGGAGAGTCTTTTCGTGACCACCAGCAACCGCATCCTCCTCGGCGTGAACATCGACCACGTGGCGACCTTGCGCCAGGCCCGCGGCACGCGCTACCCCGACCCGGTCAAGGCCGCGCTGGACGCCGAAGAGGCGGGTGCCGACGGCATTACCGTGCACCTGCGCGAAGACCGCCGGCATATTCAGGAACGCGACGTGCTGGTGCTCAAGGACGTGCTGCAGACGCGCATGAACTTCGAGATGGGCGTGACCGAAGAGATGATGCTGTTTGCCGAGCGCATTCGTCCGGCGCACATCTGCCTGGTGCCCGAGACACGTCAGGAGCTGACCACCGAAGGTGGTCTGGACGTGGCGGGGCAGGAGGCGCGGATCAAGGCGGCGGTGGAGCGCCTGTCGCGATTGGGGTCTGAAGTGTCGCTGTTCATCGATGCCGACGAGCGCCAGATCGAGGCCTCGCGCCGGGTTGGCGCGCCGGCAATCGAGCTGCACACCGGGCGCTATGCCGATGCGCAGACCCCGGCCGAGGTGGCCGAAGAGCTCAAGCGTGTAGCCGATGGCGTGGCGTTTGGCCTGGCCCAGGGGCTGATCGTGAATGCCGGGCATGGCCTGCATTACCACAACGTCGAAGCGGTGGCGGCGATCAAGGGTATCAACGAGCTGAACATCGGCCATGCGCTGGTGGCGCATGCGTTGTTCGTGGGCTTCAAAGGTGCGGTGAGCGAGATGAAGCAACTGATTCTGGCCGCCAGCACCCGCTGAGACCGTAGTGCTCCCTTCGCTGGCAAGCCAGCTCCCACAGGCACCCC
>NZ_JAAHBU010000300.1 GCF_010671725.1 Pseudomonas brassicae
GTCGGCGGCACCGCCGTCACCGGCGCGGCGCAGCGGTGCGCCAGGGTCGCACCGGTGCCTACGAATCGGGCGACCTCAACCAGTACAGCACCAGCCCCAGCGGCCTGCTCAACCTGAGCTACCGCTTCAGCGACGACCTGCTGGGGTATGCCACTGTGTCCCACGGCGAGAAGTCCGGTGGGGTCAACCTGGCGGTGGGCACCGCACCGGTGGCCGGCGCCGATTCGCTGCTGATCGGCACCGAGCGCGCCAACAACGCCGAGCTGGGCTTGAAGAGCACCCTGTGGGACCGCCGCCTGCAACTGAACACCAACCTGTTCTGGACCCAGGTCAACGGCTACCAGACCAACGCCTACGACGACGCCAACCGTGTGCAGTACCTGACCAACGCCGGCTCCGTGCGTTCGCGCGGGGTCGAGTTCGAAAGCACCCTGGTGCCTGTGCGCGGCCTGACGCTCAACGTCAACGGCTCCTACAACGATGTGCGTTACCTGTCCTACAAGGATGCCCCGTGCGCGCCGGAAGTCGCCCTGCAACCGGGTGCCCCGGCGGCCTGCGACCTGAGTGGGCACCAGGTGGTCGGCGCGTCGAAATGGATCGGCAATGCCAATGGCCAGTACCAATGGGACCTGGACAACGGCCTGCAGCCCTACGTCACCGCCAGCTACGCGTTCCGCTCCAAGGCGGTGGGCACGGTGGAAGACTCCGAGTTCGCGCAGATCCCCAGCTATGCCCTGGTCAACCTCAGCACGGGCCTGCGCGGCGATGCCGGTGGCGGCCAGTGGGACGTGTCGCTGTGGCTCAAGAACGCCTTCGACAAGACCTACTACACCACCCTGTGGAGCGCGGCCAACGGTGGCTACGAAGGCCTGCTGGGCACGCCACGCACCCTGGGCGTGACGGGCCGCTACGACTTCTGAGGCGGGTTTTTCCATGCCTTTGTCGAATATTTTTCATGCTGCAAAGGCATTGCCAGATCAGCACAGCTCGCAAGCCCTTGATTGGCGCGGGCTAGAACGGTTGGATCGATTTTAATATTCGATCAGGTTCTATCCATAACTTTAAAGATTACTTTAAGAGATAAGCAGCTCGCGTCGATCATTCACCTCAGCGAAGGTCTGCACCGCCAACAGGGTGGCCTTCGATGGAATGCACCAACACCCCCAGGAGTTGATCAATGGGTAATGTCCAGACCGCCGCCAGTGCTCTCGATGTGCTTTGGCGCCAGACGCCGGGCGGCGAGCTGGTCGACCTCGGTCGGCCGCACCGGTTGCCGCTGGCGCAACAGCGTCTGCAACGCACGCCACGCAGTGCCTTGAAGGGCCGTGAGAAGGTCCTGCTCGGGGTTTTCGCGCTGGTACTGCATGGCGCCGTGGCCTATTGGGTGAGCCAGGCGCCAGCCCCGGTATTGCCGGTGGTGCCGCCGGAAATCCGCCGATGACCATCGAGTTTTCCCAGCCGGCGCCACCGGTGGTGGAGCCGCCGCCTCCGGCGCCGGCCGAGCCCGTGGTAGAGCCACCGCCACCGGTGGAAGACGAGCTGGCGGTCAAGCCGCCACCGCCAAAGCCCAAGCCCAAGCCAAAACCGGTACCCAAGCCGACGCCCAAACCCGTCGAGCCGCCGCCGGCG
>NZ_JAAHBU010000301.1 GCF_010671725.1 Pseudomonas brassicae
TGTGTCGCATCAGCTGTTCGATGCTCTGCTGCGCGCTGGGGTTGTCGGCCATGGCCAGCAGCGGGCTGCAGGCCAGCAGCAGGGCGAGGATTGGTGCTTTCATCTGTGTGTTCCTGTGCAAGGCTGCCGGCCGGAGCCGGCAGCATCCGTTGGCGGGCTCAGAAGCCCATCTTCACACCCAGTTGCGCCGAGGTGCCGGGCATCGGGTAGTTGGTGCGGTAGGCGTAGTCGCGGTCGAACAGGTTCTCCACGGCGACGAACACTTCACCGACCTTGCCCAGCGCCGGCATGGCGTAACCCACGCGCAGGTTGACCACGGTGAAACTGTCGACCTTGGAGAAGTTGCTGGCGCCGGCGCTGCGCTCTTCGGCCAGCACATACATGTCCTTCTGGTACTGTGCATCGGCGGACAGCCGCCAGCGCTCGATCTCGTAGGTGGTACCCAGCGAGAGCGAATTCTGTGGGGCGTAGGGCAGGGTCTTGAGGGACGGGTCGAGCCAGGTGAAACCGACGAAGCTGCTCCAGTTGCTGTTCCAGCGCTGCTGCCAGGTGGCTTCGGCCCCCTTGACGCTGTAGTTGCCGAGGTTGATGTACGAGGGGCGCGATACCGTTGGCGGGAAGGCGAACAGGTAGCGGTCCTGCAGCTTGTCTTTGAACACCGCCAGGTCCAGGGTGGCGCTGTCGATCGGGTTGAAGCGTACCCCCAGCTCCTGATGGTCGACCTTTTCGGGCTTGAGGTCTCTCCAGGTTTCACCCAATGCCGGGATCAGGCTGGACATGACCGAGGCTTCCAGGCCGGGGTAGTTGATACCGCGCGAGGCGTTGGCACGGAACTCGACCCTGTCTGACGAAAGCAGCAGCCCAGCGTGGGGCGCGGTGGCGTTCTCGAAGACGTTGTGAGCGTACGTGCGCACACCGGCCGACGGTGTCAGGCTCCAACGATCGTTGAGGGCGAAGGCATGACTGACCGCGATGTGCGGCGAGGTCACGCGCAGGGTCGGTGCGTCGAATTGCGCCTGTGGCGCCGGCGCGATACGCTTGAAGTGCACTTCGCCCTTGCTCTCGTCCAGGTCCAGGCCCAGGGCTACTTCGCCGCCTCGCCAGGGGCGCAACTGTTCTTCCCAGCGGATGCCTTGCAGGGTGAAGTCACTGATGGTGTCGCCATCCAGCCCGCGCTGATCCAGGGCGGCGCCTCGCCCTTTGTTGTGGTAGAGCTTGACGCTGCCGTTGCCCCAGTCATGGGCGTGTGCCAGGGACAGCGAAGCCAGGGTACCGCGGGTATTGAACTCGCCGTTCTTTGTCTGCGGCAGGCCTTTCTGGCCGGGGTCGGACACCTGGTTGTTGGCGTGCAGCAGCAATAGCCCCGTGCTCCAGTTGTCGTTCAGTTGGTAGCCCAGGCGGGCCATGCCATTGTTCAGGCGGCCGTCGCCATCGCTGCGGTCGCCATCGGAACGGGCCGCGCCCTGGGCCAGCAGGTAGTCGAAGTTGCCCTCGCGACCGATCAGGCTGGCTTGCTCGGTCGCGGTGCGAAAGCTGCCGCCGGTCAGTTGCAGTTCGCCGTGATGATTGTCGCCCTGTTCGGCGACCTTGGGCGCCAGGTCGATGGCGGCGAAGGTGTTGCCGAACTTCTGCGGCTGCGGCCCCTTGTAGACACTGATGCTCTGCATGGCGTTGATCGGCAGCAGGTCCAGCAGTGGGTGGCCCCAGACGCCCATGTAGAACGGTACACCATCGATATAGGTCTTGATCTCGCTGCCCGGGCGACTGGCGCCCATGCCACGGATATACACGGCGCCGCCCTCGGCACCGCCGAACGAACCGACCGGGTTGAAGCGTGATACCACCACCCCTGGCGTGCGGCGCAGTGCCGAGGAGAGGTCCAGGGCATTGAGGTCGCGGATCTGTGCCTGGCCGACCACTGTGGTCAGGCTGGCGAAGCTGTCGACGTTGTTCTGATCAATGACTGAGGCGCCTACCACCGGTGTCTCGGCCAGTTCCACGGTGTTGGTCTGGGCCAGAGTAGCGCCACTGCAGAGGGCGAGTGCGGCAGCGCAGCAGAGTGTCTTGTTCTTCATGTTCCGGGCATTCCTGATATGAAAAGTCGAAGCGGGCCATACCCCTGCGCGCATGGCGACATCCCCATGTGCATTGAGCCAAGGGCGCCAGGGTGGCTAACGGGTGGGTTCAGCTCAGGACAGGCGAGGCACGTGGGTTGGCCGGCGGCCAGAGGCGACGAGGCCCGGCAGCAGGGGCCGCAGGCAGGGGAGACTGAACAGAATGTTCGGCCACAGGGAGGTCGATTACCCGGGGCACGCAGTCCGGACCGGTGTGGCTGCACAATGGACAGTCGAGTGGAGTGCTGCCGCTCAGGGTATCGCCCAGCCATTTGTCGAAGCTGGCCGAGCCGGGCGTCGCCCCGGGGTGGCCGCAGAATGCACCCCCCAAACCATTGAGCGTCAAACCGACCGCCTGGCCGTGACCGAGGCCGCAGTGCAGCAAGGCGAACAGCAGGCTGGCGTAAAGGGTCCAGGCGAATGCGTGGCGGCGTCCTGCTGGTCGATGCATATCCTTTGCTCGGTGACCGCTGCGGTTGAAGTGGGGCGATGCGCGAGTCTAGCAATGCGTCCTTGAAGTGGTGGGTGCGACAGCCTGCCACACCTGGGTGGTGCTCCTTGCGGTTTGCGCCAGCGCAGGTTGTGCTGTGGCAGTTTGTCGCAGGTGGGTCTGGAAGGCCTTGCACGGATTGGCAGGCGAGAATCGCCAATGGCATTTTTCAACCCTTGCGGGCTTAGTCAGGCAGGCTTGAACACAGAAGACTTTGCGACAGGCTGGCTCGATCTGCCGCTGTTCCATGGAGGAGTGCGGGCGATGGTAGATGCCTTCCGTGAGATCAATGACCCGTATGGCGACGGCAAGCGCTAGCCTGCCGCGCGTTGCCCCCAGTGAGGCGCAGCCTCTGGCCATCGAGGACGATCTGCTGCTGTTGCGTTTCGAGTCGCGCGGGCTGTGCCTGTCCGTACCGCATGCCCGCCAGAGCATGGGGCGCACGTGGTTATGCCTGACCTTCGTGCAGAAAGGGCAGTTGCGCCATACCGACAGCAGGGGCCGCTGCTGGATCTTCGAGGCCGGCCAGACCATCGCCCTGCTGCAGCGCAACTGTTTGCACGCCACACGCTACCAGCCCGGCGTGGGCGCCAGCGGTTTGCACGTGCTGCTGGGCGAGCGCACGCTGCGCCGCTACATGGGTGAGCAACAGGCCCTGCGTCTGTTGGCGTGTGAGGGCGAGGCGCCGCTTCTGCAGCGGATCACCAGCCGCAATGCGCACAGCCACGCCCTGGCCCTGGCCACGCAGTTGGTACAGGCACACTGCTCGCCACTGCAAATCCATCTGCATGTCCTGAACCTGCTGGCCATGCCCCTGCAGAACTTGACCGTGCCTTGCACAGAGGCAAAGCCGCTACTGCCCGGGATGAGCGTGCAACGTTTGGAACAGGCGCGGCAGGTGATGCTCGACGAACTCGACCAGCCCTTGACCGTCCAGGTCTTGAGCCGCCGCGTCGGCCTGAGCGTGGCGAAGCTCAAGCAGGGTTTTCACCAGCTGTTCAACACCACGCCCTATCGCATGCTGCTGGAACTGCGCATGCAGCGTGCCTACGCCTTGCTGCAGGACGGCTGCCAGGTCGCGCAGGTGGGTTACAAGGTGGGTTACCGTCATCCAAGCAATTTCAGCGCAGCGTTCAGTGACTATTTCGGCATTGCGCCCAAGCAGGTCGGTAAAGGCAGGGCTGAACTGACGTAATTCATAGGTATCCGCTCGCAATCCGTATGAATGGGCGCTGTAGGCGGATTGGCGTGCCCAGGTGGGTGGCGAAGAATGTCCTGGCCCTAAGCCAAGGATCTTCACTATGAAACTTCCCGCACTGGTTGACGCCTGCGCACAACTGAGCCGCGAAGAAATTTCCCGCTACAGCCGCCACCTGTTGATTCCCGACGTCGGGCTCGAAGGTCAGCGTCGATTGAAATCCAGCAAGGTGCTGGTCATCGGTGCCGGCGGGCTTGGTTCGCCGACCCTGTTGTACCTGGCGGCGGCCGGGGTAGGTACGCTCGGTATCGTCGATTTCGACGTGGTCGAGGCCTCCAACCTGCAGCGTCAGGTGATCCACCGCCAGTCGACCCTGGGCCAGGCCAAGAGCGAGAGCGCCGCGCGGGCTATCGCTGACCTCAACCCTTTTGTCACGGTACGCCAGCACACGCTACGCCTGGAGCCGGAGAACGCACTGGCGCTGTTTGCCGAGTACGATCTGATCCTCGACGGCACCGACAACTTCGCCACCCGTTACCTGGTCAACGACGCCTGCGTATTGGCCAACAAACCCTATGTCTGGGGCTCGATCTACCGTTTCGAAGGCCAGGTCGCGGTGTTCTGGGAACAGGCGCCAGGCGGCGTCGGCCTGAATTACCGCGACCTCTACCCCGAACCGCCGCCACCGGAGCTGGCGCCCTCCTGCGCCGAGGGCGGGGTGCTCGGCATCCTCTGCGCCTCAATCGGTTCGATCATGGCCACCGAGGCGATCAAGCTGATCACCGGCATTGGCGAGACGCTGCTGGGCAGGCTGATGGTCTACGACGCCCTGGACATGAACTATCGACAGATCCGCCTGCGCCGCGCGCCGGATCGTCGGCCCATCACCGGTTTGCAGGATTATCAGGCCTTCTGCGCCGGCGTGCCGCAAGCCCCGCTGGAGGTAGCGCAGATCAGCGCTGCGCAACTGCATGTGCTGCTGCGCGAGGACCCTGCCGTGGTGCTGGTCGATGTGCGCGAGCCGACCGAATGGGACATTGCGCATATCCGTGGCGCGCAGTTGATGCCCAAGACCGCGCAGCTCGCCGCGCAGCTTAAGGCTCGCTATGCCAGCGACACACCCTTGGTGCTGCACTGCAAATCCGCGCTCGCTCGCGGGCGGTGCTGGTCGAATTGCAGCACCTGGGGTTCACCCGGGCGCAGAACCTGCAAGGCGGCATCCTGGCCTGGATCACGGATGTCGAACCAGGCTTGCCGAGCTATTGAAAGGACGGAGCCACTCATGCTGATTATTTCCAAGGCCTTGCTCGCCGCCGCAATCGCCCACGCACAGCGCCAACATCCTCTCGAAGCCTGCGGCGTGATAGCCGGCAGGCAAGGCACTGACCAGCCTTCGCGGTGGATCCCCATGGCTAACCACGCCGAGTCATCTTCCTTCTTCCAGTTCGAGTCGCGTGAACAGTTGCGTGTCTGGCGCGAGATGGACGCGCAGCAGGAAGAGCCGGTGGTGATCTACCACTCGCACACGGCCAGCGAAGCCTACCCGAGCAAAGCCGATATCGAATTTGCCAACGAGCCGCAGGTGCATTACCTGATCCTGTCCACCGTCACCGGCTGCGAGCACCCGGTGCGCAGCTATCGCATCGCACAGGGCCAGGTGATCGAAGAAAGCCTGCGCATCATCGACAGCGACACCCACGCGGCCTGAGCGGCGTCACTGCCCCATTCTTCCTGTTATCGGCCTTTTCGCCGAGGAGTCCCCCATGCCGGTTTTTATCAATGTTCCCACCCTGTTGCGCAGCTACACCCAGGACAGCAAGCGTGTCGAAGCCCAAGGGCACACGGTGCGCGAGGTCGTCGACGACCTGGAACGGCGTTACCCGGGTATCCGCCCGCGGTTGATGGACGAGCAGCGCCTGCACCGCTTCGTCAATGTGTATCTCAACGATGAGGACATCCGTTTTCTCGACAACCTCGATACCACGCTGACCGATCGCGATGAACTCACCATCCTGCCCGCCGTTGCCGGCGGCGCACGATGAGCCATGTCGCGGCGCCGGTGCTGCGCGGGTGCCGGCTGCTCGGCCCCTTCGCCGACGAGCATGACCCGCTGCAACGCGCCTTGGGTGTCCAGGCGCGGGCGTTGGGGCTGGAGGTTCGACATGCGTCAGGCGATGGTCGACTGCTGGTCTATCGACTGGAAGGCGAGGGCATGCAACCCGCCCAATGCAGCATCAGCGGCTGGACGAACGATGCCCCGAAAGCCGTCAGCGAATTCACCCTACAGGCCGCCTGCGGCCTGATGGCGGTGCATGGTCGGGCCAGCGGCCAGGCGCAGGCCATCGACCTGGACTACCTGAGCAACGTCGCAGCCAGCCTGGTGTTGACCGGGCTGATGGCCGCGGCGTTGGGGCGCCTGCGCGGCAGCGAGGCTGCCGAGTGCAGCCTGTCACTGCCTGGGGCAGGGCTGTTGTGCATCAGCCAGTACCTTGCAGGGGCGACCGCCGAGGAGGGCGCCGAACAGTTGCCTGGCGGCTGTTCTGCTGCGCGGCTGCGCCCGCCTTTCATCAGTGCCGATGGCGTGGCGTTCGAGCTGGAGACGTTGGATGCCGGCCCGTGGCTGGCGTTCTGGGAGACTTTGGGCGTATCGCGGGCCGACAGCGGCCAAGGTTGGCAGGGTTTCCTGTTGCGCTATGCCCGGGCCATCGCGCCGATGCCCGAGGCCCTGTGCCAGGCCCTGGCCGCGTTGCCGTATGAACAGATAGTTCAGCATTGTGCCGCCGCAGGGATGGCCATCACACCGGTGCATGACCTGACACAGCGCAGTGCCCTGGCCGTGCTCGGTGACAGTCCCTGGTCGTTCGACCTGCATGCCGTCATGCCGCCGTCACGTCCGTGTACGCAGGCCCTGCCCCTGGATGGTTTGCGGGTCATCGAATCGTGTCGGCGTATTCAGGGCCCCCTGGCGGGTCATCTGCTGGCCACCCTGGGCGCACAGGTGACTCGCGTGGAAATGCCTGGTGGCGACCCCCTGCGCGGCATGGCCCCGCTGGCGCAAGGCTGTTCGGTGCGTTTCGACGCCCTGAACGGCCTGAAGTCGATGGTCGAGCTAGACCTCAAGTCAGCGCTCGAACGCAAACAACTGCGCCGGACCGTAACCGATGCGACGTGTTCCTGCACAACTGGGCACCCGGCAAAGCCGAGGCGTTGGCACTCGACCAGCCAGACCTGGCCCAGCTCAACCCCGCGCTGATCTACGCCTACGCCGGTGGCTGGGGCGACGCCAACGTACCCGCCGGCCTGCCCGGCACGGATTTCACGGTACAGGCCTGGTCCGGTGTCGCCCAACTGATTGGCCAGGGCGATGGCAATCGCGGTGGCTCCTTGTTCACCGTGCTGGACGTGTTCGGCGGGGTGATCGCTGCCCAGGGCGTCGTCGCCGCGCTGCTGGCCCGGCACCTGTACGGCTGTGCCGGGCGGATGGACAGCTCGCTGCTCGGCGCCGCCGATGTGCTGTGTCACTCGCGCCTCGCGCGGTCACGGGAGGCGAAAACCGCGGTGTTCCAATGTCGGGACGCGAGCCTGGCAATCGACTGCTCGGCGCCGCACGACCTCGATGCGGTCAGGCGCCTGTTCGATGTCGCGGCGCAGTCTCCATGGCACGCGCTGCGCGAAACACTGCAGGGCCAGTTGTCACGGCAAACGGCCGGGCACTGGCAATCGCTGTTGTTGAGCGCAGGCGTACCTGCCGCAGTCGTCTGGCAAGACCTCACCCAACTGCAGCATGACCCTCACCTGGCGCCTTGGCTGGCGCCAGGCCGTTATACCCGCGTGCTTTCCCCATGGAGGTTCACATGAACGATTCCGGCATGATCGACCTGGTGCCCGCCATTGTCCGGCAGGCTTGGCGCGAGGCAGGTTGGTACGCCGACCAGCCGCTGTTCGCGCTGTTCGAGCGTCAGGCGCTGGCGCGCCCGACAAACCCGCAGTGCTGACCCTGAACGGGCAGGTGAGCTACGGCCAGTTGCACGACTACAGCCTGCGGTTGGCCAACGGGCTGCGCGAACGCGGCGTGGTGGCGGGCGATGTGATCGCGTATCAACTCGGCAATGGCTGGCACTGCTGTGCCATTGACCTCGCCGCCGCCGTGCTGGGTGCTGTGGTCGCACCGTTTCCGCCGGGGCGTGGCCGGCTGGATATCGAAGCGTTGCTCAGACGCTGCTGCGCGCGGGCGGTGATCATCGCGCCATGCCAGGGCGAGACCGACCTGTGCGAGGTGATCGAGTCATTGCGCCCGACGCTGTTGTGCCTGCGTGTGCTGGTGGTCGATGGCGGCGAGCGTCAGGGCTGGTCGACGCTGCACGCGCTGCTGGGCTCGGCGCCGCTGGCGGCCGAGGAGCGCACCACGGTCTGCCCCGACAGCCCGGCGCGCCTGCTGGTGTCCTCCGGCACTGAGTCCGAACCCAAGCTGGTGGCGTACTCGCACAACGCGCTGGTCGGCGGGCGTGGGCGTTTCCTGCAGCGCCTGCTTGCCGATAGCCACGGGCTGCGCGGGCTGTACCTGGTGCCGCTGGGGTCAGCGTTCGGCTCCACCGCCACGGCTGGCTGCCTGGCCTGGCTCGGTGGTTCGGTGGTGGTCCTGGAACATTTCGAGGCGGCCGACGCCATCCGCGCCATCGAGCAACTGCGCCCGACCCATGTGTTCGCGGTGCCGACCATGTTGCAACGTATCGCTGCGGATCCTGCCTTGCCCATGGCTGAGCGCAGCAGCCTGGTGGCGCTGGTCAGCGGGGGCGCGTTGATCGACGCTCAGAGCATCCGCCGCTGCGTCGAGGCCTTCGGCTGTGCGTTGGTCAGCCTCTATGGCTCGGCCGACGGGGTCAACTGTCACAACCTACCGACTGATTCGCTGGAGGTGGTCTTGAGCAGTGTTGGCAAGCCCAATCCCAGCGTCTGCCAGATAAAGATCGTTGATGAGGGCGGTGTCGAACGACCGCGGGGGGAGGTTGGGGAAATCAAGGCTCGCGGGCCGTTGAGCCCGATGCAGTACGTCAATGCGCCCGAACTCGACCAGCGCTACCGCGATGATCAGGGCTGGGTTTGCACGGGGGACCTGGGGCTGCTCGATGCCAAGGGTTATCTGGTGCTGGCCGGGCGCAAGAAGGACGTGATCATCCGCGGTGGCGCCAATATCAGCCCGGCGCAGATCGAGCGGCTGGCCACAGCTCACCCGCTGGTGGTCAGTGCTGCCTGCGTGCCGGTAGCTGATACCGAACTCGGGCAGCGCGTGTGTATCTGCCTCACCTTGCGAGAGGGGGCGCGACGCTTTGCTCTGAAACACCTGACAGATTATCTGGGAGATCAGGGCCTGGAGAAAAACAAATGGCCGGAGTACCTGCGCTTCTGCCGTGAGCTGCCCTTGAGCCCCGCCGGCAAGGTGGACAAAAAAGGCGCTTGGCGCCGATCTGGCCTTCCTGCAACGCAGTTTGAACATCGCCTGCTGAGGTGCCTGCATGCATGACTACGATCATTTGCAAACACGGGTGATACAGATCCGTCGTTTCATGGACACGCGGCTTATCCCGCAAGAGCGGTGTCTGGAGGCAGGCGATGGCGCAGCCCAGGCGTGCCTGGCGCAATTGCAGCAGGCCGCCCGCGCCGCTGGACTGTGGGGGCTCGCCAATGGCCTGAAGCCGGGGTTGCTTCTCGATTACCTGCCGCTTGCCGAGCAGGAGGGGCGCTCCGAACACGGCCCCGCCGTATTCGGCGCCGAAGCGGCCCTGGACGGCTACATGCTGCGTCACGGCAATGAGCTGTTGCGCCTGCAGGTGCTCGCGCCTGTGCTCGCCGGGGAGGCGGTGGCCAGTTACGGCATGTCGGAGCCCAACAGCATCGGCTCCATACCGGCGACCCTCACGACCCGCGCCCAATGGTGCGCTGATCATTGGCGGCTGGACGGCGAGAAGTGGTTCATCTGCCGTGCCGAACAGGCGGCGTTCATCACCGTAGTGGCGCACACGAGTGAGGGACCGGTGGAGCAGGCGCTGACCTTGTTCGTGGTGCCTGCCGGCACGCCTGGCATGCAAATCACCGGGCGCATGACCGTGCTTGGCCGCTACCAGGGCCAATCCAGTGTGCGGCTTTGCGCGGTGCGGGTCGGCCCGCAGCAGGTCCTTGGCGAAGTCGGCCAGGGCTTCGCACTGATCCAGGAACGCCTTGGGCTGGGACGTCTGCTGCGTTCGGCGCACTGGCTTGGCATGGCTCAGCGCTGCTTCGATCTGATGGGCGCACGTATCGTCTCGCCACGCGGCACCCTGGCGCGCCTGGCGGACAAGCAACTGGTGCGCTTGCGCATGGTCGAGGCGTATCAGGCGATCCACGCTGCCCGATCACTGCTGCGCGACGCCGCGGCCCGGTTCGATCAGCAACAGCCCAACGAGGTGGAAGCCAACCTCGCCAAGTTGGCGGCATCCAGGGCCTTGAGCCTGAACGCGGACTCGGCAATCCAGATCTACGGTGCCGAGGGGCTGGGCGACGCTACGCCACTGTCGGGGATCTACCGACATGCCCGCGCCAGCCACTTCATGGATGGCACCGACGATGCGCTCGTCAGCGCCTTGGGGCGACAGATGATCGCTGCCTACCAGGCTGGGGGAGGGCTGAATTTCGCCGCGCCGTCTTCGTTATCTGTGGACTGGACAAGCGCAACGCGCGACGACAAGGATGACCCCCATGCAGGCTGACGATGTGTCGATGACGCCGCTTCGACAACCCTCCACCCTGTGGTTGCGCAGCCTGCTGGGTGCGGCCATGGCCCTGCCCATGCTGGTGTTCTACGCCATCGGCGCGTTGGGCCCGTATCTGGTCGCCGACCTGGGGGTTTCCGAGAACAGGCTGGGTTACCTGACCATGAGTGCATTCGCCCTGGCTGCTTTCGTCTCGGTGTGGGCTGGGGCCATCGTCGACCGGCTGGGCGGGCGGCGGGCACTGGGACTGCTGTTCGGCATTTGCGCGCTGGCGTATGCATTGGCCGGCCTGTTACCAGGCTTTGAGGGGCTGGTCATCGCTCTGGCCATCTGTGGCGCGGCCCAGGCATTGGCCAACCCTGCGACCAACCTGCTGATCGCCGAAAACCTGCCGGTGGCCGAACGTGCGGCGACCGTGGGCGTCAAGCAGGCCGGGGTGCAGGTGTCGGCGCTATTGGCGGGGCTGTTGTTGCCTGTCATCGCTCAGGGGCTGGGTTGGCGGGCGGCGCTTGTAGTATTCGCCCCGATTGCGTTGATGTTGGGGTGGATCAGTATGCGCCATCTGCCTGTATTGCCGCAGGGCAGGTCATGCCTGACACTCGCCCTTCATCGTCCTTCGACCGGGTTGGCCCTGCTGATGGCCGTGCAGTGTTGCGTGGCGATCGCCTTGTCGTCGTTCGTCACCTATCTCGGGGTATATGCACGGACCCTGGGCGTGCCATCGGTGCTGGCTGGCACGCTGGTGGCGGTGTTCGGCGTGATGGGCATCCTGGCACGGGTGTGGCTGACGCCGTTGGCCGCGCGGATGAAGGATGAAAGCGTGATGTTGGGGGTGCTGTGTCTGCTCGCAGCGCTGGCGGTTTTCAGCCTTGGCCACGCCAGCCCGTATTTCTGGGGGTGGTTATGGGTCGGCAGCATCGGGATGGGGTTGACTGCGGTGGCGACCAACGCGGTGGCCATGAGCATGGCCCTACGCGACCGGTCGTTTGGTGCGCCGGCCGCTTCGGCCAGTCTGTTGTCGGTGGGGTTCTTCGGCGGCTTTGCGCTGGGGCCGCCATTGCTCGGTTGGCTGCTACGACGTAGCCAGGGTTACAGCGAGATCGGGTGGGCGATGATCGCGGTCTTGCTGCTCGGCGGGTTTCTGTGTGTGTGGCTTGGTGCGTGGCGCCGCGCTGGTCGGTCCTGAATCATCCCCAGCCCTCAAGGCCACACTAGGCTCAGCGCGGCCTTGAGGCTGGATCATTGGACATGTAGTCGATCACGGCTGTGTAGTCCTCGGCGGTACAGTCCATGCACAAGCCACGTGGCGGCATGGCGTTGAGCCCTTCGGTGACGTGTTTGACCAGTACGTCGTTGCCTTTGGCCAGGCGCGCTTTCCAGGCATCTTGATCGCCTTTCTTTGGTGCCATGGGCAGTTGGCCGTTGTGGCACATCTGGCAGGAGCGGTTGAACACTGCCTCTGGATCCTGAGCTGCATGAGCCAGGCCTGCGGATGCCAGGCAGGCAAGCATTGCGAGTGTTTTTTTCATGACCTTGCTCTCAGGTTTTTATTGGAAATCTGAGTCTATGGGAGCGACGGCGCATGTCAGGTGCGACGTTCTGAAGCAGCGCGGGCTTGGCGGCCTCAAACGCTACTTCGGTGCCGATGAGGCGGCATACTGTCGCAGGTCGCGCTGCAAAAGTGCCGTGCTAGGTTGTAATCGACTCGGTGTTTTGCTCTTGGCAGGGTTTTCATCGGGTCAAACAAAAGCCGGGGCGGCATACAGCCCCGGCTTTTGTTTTTCAAAGCACCATCGGAAAACCGCACAAGATCTTCCCCGCTAAACTTCAGCCGCAGAGAACAGCTCTCTAATTAAACCGTGATGTGCTCGTCGAAACTCAGCCGCTAACCGTATGTGCCCATTGGTTTTTCTGTAGTGGTCTAATGAAACCGGACACCCATTTAGGCGAGAATGCTCGCCATAGAGAGGTGTCCGATGACCAAGCAACGACGTACCTTTACCCCCGAATTCAAACATGAAGCCGCCAGCCTGGTGCTCGACCAGGGCTACAGCCACATTGAGGCAGCCCGGTCGCTCGGCTTAGTTGAATCAGCATTGCGCCGGTGTGTCAGTCAGCTCCAGCAGGAGCGTGGCGGTATCACCCCGACCAGCAAGGCATTAACACCTGAGCAGCAAAAAATCCAAGAACTGGAAGCCCGAATCAATCGTCTGGAACGGGAAAAGTCGATCCTAAAATAGGCTACCGCGCTCTTGATGGCCGAGGAGCACGAGCGCTCGCGTTAGTCGGTCAGCTTTGCTCCGAGAGCCGGTTGATCTGTTGTGCTCGGTATTTGAAGTCACCCGATCTTGCTACTACGCGTACTGTCGAAACGCCGATCCCCTGATGCCGAACGGGTGATTTTGCGCAGCCGGGTGAACGAACTGTTCACCCAAAGCCGAAGCGCTGCGGGCAGTCGAAGCATCATGCTGATGATGAAAGAGGACGGCACGCAAATCGGGCGATTCAAGGTACGTAAGTTGATGCGCGAGATGAACCTGATCAGCAAACAACCGGGCTCCCATGCCTACAAAAAGGCCACCGTGGAGCGACCTGATATCCCGAATGTACTTGATCGAGAGTTCAGCGTGGCATCCCCCGACAAGGTCTGGTGCGGTGACATTACGTACGTTTGGGCCGAAGGTCGATGGCACTATCTAGCGGCCGTAATCGATCTTTATGCGCGCCGGGTCGTAGGCTGGGCGTTCTCAGCCAAGCCTGACGCTGACCTGGTGATCAAGGCCTTGGATATGGCCTATGAGCAACGTGGCCGGCCTCAGAATGTGCTGTTTCATAGCGATCAGGGCAGCCAATACGGCAGCCGGAGTTTCCGCCAGAGACTATGGCGATACCGCTTCACACAGAGCATGAGTCGGCGCGGCAACTGCCATGATAATGCCCCGATGGAGCGGCTATTTCGCAGCCTGAAAACTGAATGGATACCGACGGTGGGCTACATGAGCGCCGCGTTGGCTAAACAAGATATCGGTCGTTTCCTGATGGAACGTTACAACTGGCGGCGACCGCATCAGTTCAACGAAGGCTTAGCACCTGCCGTTGCCGAGGAAAAACTTAACGCAGTGTCCGGGATCAGTTGACCACTACAGGGCGATTCAAGCACATCGTTGGCTGTATTGATTTTAGCCCGGAACCGCACAACAAGTTCAACGTCGTACGGCTCTATTTGAGTTAGAAAATCTTATAAATAGCCCGATCTCAACCCATTTTTATGGGGCTCAGTTCACAGGCGTACCCATCATTTGGAACTCGGTCGACCTGGAATATGACTAAGGATCGATTTGGAGAACCCGCCATCGACACAGATATCCTGTCCCGTTACGTAGCCGGCTAGCGGGCTGACGAGAAACTCGATCACGTTCGCGATATCCATCGGCTCGCCAATTCTCGCCAGTGGAATGATCGCTTCCCGAGCCTTCTTGATCTGTGGGTCGGCGTACATTTTTTCAGACATCGGCGTGTGGGTCATTCCTGGGGATACGACATTGACCCGAATTCCGTCAGGCGCCCACTCCAGAGCGAGCGTTTGAGCGAGCATTGTCAGCGCTGCCTTGGTGGGACTGTAGGCACCAGAGCCGGCGTGTGGAAGCTGGCCAGACATCGACGAGGTGAAGCACGCTGAGCCTCGGCTATCGCGAAGGTGCGGGTAGGCGGCTTTGGCAAGCAACCAGGCGCCGCGAAGGTTGACGGCGAACATGTCGTCCCAATCCTCGATGGACAAATTGCAGATCGCCCCGGGGCTCGCGACGCCGGCATTCGCAACAAGTGTGTCAAGCCCGCCAAATTCCGCTACCGCAGCTGCTACCAGTTGGTCAGGTACTGCCGGATCGCCAAGGTCACCAGACAACGAAATCGCGATGCCACCCATGGACTGTATTTTTCGAACAACCTCATCCTGGGTTGCGTTCGGAGTCTGTCCACACACGGCAATTTTTGGCTGCGAACCCCGGGCAAGCGCAGCCTCCGCGATCCTCAGGCACGCAGAAGCACCGATGCCGCTACTACCGCCACTCACCAAAGCTCTCATTGAACAACCCTCGCACTTAGATTTTGTTGTAGGTGGAAACCCTAACCTACAAAAAGGCGTACAACTTTGCAATCAAATTGACAATGGAATTCGATTCCGTTATGTTTTTTTTGCCATCTGGGTGTCCTCAACAGCGCCGTAAGTGTCGCCATCCAGAACATCCATCGTCGCCTCTTCCTGCGGCGATAGTGGTCAGACTACAAAATTCATAACATGAATGGCCCGTTCACTCCGGTGAATACTCAACTGAAAGGATGTTTTGAAATGATCATCAGCACGTTTTCCTATTTGTGGTCATCCACGGCCATCGATGCAATTGCGCAGTTATCTGAGCATGGGCACCGTGTGTTCGAGGTGCCCGTAAGCTCGCCACATTGCTGGCCAGTGGAAATGTCGAATGCAGAGCGATCTGCCGCAAGTGCGCGTCTGCGTCAGTACGACGCTAAGATCCGGTCGCTGAACGCTGGCGGTTATGACATCAACCTGGCCAGTCCCGCTGCGAACATGCGTCAGAAGAGCATCGATCACATCAAGGCGGTAATCGACCTGGCAGTGGATTGGGAAACCCAGGAGGTGGTGATATCCCCTGGCACGCGGCGGCCGATGATTTCTCCACCGCTTGAAAAGACGTATGACTGGATGTACGAGAGCCTGGCGGTTTTGACACCACTGGCGAAGCAGGCGGGTGTGCGCCTGCTGCTAGAAAATACCCCGTACTGCTTCACTCCTACCATGCGGGAGCTGGCAGAGGTTGTGGGTACTATTAATGATGATGTCGTCAGAGTCGTTTATGACATCGCCAACGCGGCTTACATAGGTGAAGATCCGGTAGCGAGCCTGCTGGCCTATCACAGTGCTATCGACTTTGTACACGTATCCGACACGGGCACTGATATTTGGGGTCATGATCCAGTTGGCACCGGGGTCGTGGATTTCGTCGGATTGGGAGAGGCGGTTCACGCGACCTGTGGTATTGCAAACTGCGTGCTCGAAATCATCCGCGAAGAAAACGCCTTGTACGAACTTAACAAAGGTGTACAGGATCTTCGCGCGAAGGGCTGGAAGATTCCGTAATTGCCGCTCGAATGCTTGTCGTTGTAGCCCTGAGGCCCGCAATGGGCTCAGGTGCAAGTTGCAGCATCAGCGCGCAGGCGGGGAATGTTCACCACTGACTGAAGTCCAAAGCGACCAGTACTCCCCAACCTTTATGGCCGAGCGTTTCAAGTGTTCGATATGAGCGTCCAGGGTTTCCTCTCGCATGCGGGCGATTGGGCCAGCGATGCTGAGGGTGGCGACAGGGGGCGAGCTGTGGGGGCGTGACATGTCGAATACAGGCACTGCCACGACGCACACACCCACTTCACCTTCTTCTCGAACTATTGCGTGCCCCTCTTTGCGAATTAAGGCGATGTCATCGAAAATTTCGCGAATCGTAACGCGGGCGTTGGGCCCTGCATACTCTCGGCTGTTCTCGATATCCCAAGCGGCGAGAATGCGCATGGCGCGTTCATCACTCATCGTAGAGAGCCATGCTTTACCCGCTGCAGTGGTATGGGGAGTGATTTTTTCGTCTAGGGCGCGGCGGTATTGAAGGCCTTTGGTATTTTTCGTGGCCTGCAGTACCCAGGTCAGGTGATCCTCTGCGACCTCCGCTAGGCGGACATGCTCGCCGGTTTCGCTGGCGAGTTCATTGAGCAAAGGTTGCATAATCCTGGCAAAGCCAGTTTCAGTGATGTAGTTCACGCCCATGCTGGGAATCTTCAGCGTCAGGCAGTAATGGTCCTGCTCGTCCTGGTGAACGTAGCCTCTTTCTCGCAGTGCGCTCAATATGCGATGAGCCGTGGCCATGGCCACTTGAGTCTGTTCACTTATTTCAGACAGGGCAAGGCCGCCTGGATGGGAAAGGAGCAGTTCCAAAGTATTGAAGTAGCGGCCTATATGCGACAATTGTTGATCCTTTATTTCGCGACAGGTGTCAGAGCGTGATCGGAACGCCACCCAGGCGATCTGACTCATAGGCCGCCTCGATGATACACATGACACGGTGCATGGTTGTTAGCCGTGCGCCTGTATAAGCAACACCACGGTCGGGGGCGAGGATGTCGGTTACAAAGTTGTCGTAATAAACATCAGAGTTCAAGCTCATGTGCAGATCACTTGCCTGCCCGGCTGCATCGACCAGCCGCATGCCGTCTGCGGTGGAGCGCGCATAGAACTGATCGCTTGACATTGAAAATGAATACTCCCGTTGCTCAGGGGTATTGCCGGGATAATTGTATCCTGTTTCGATCGTGCAGATGCAGCCACTCTCGGTCACCAGGGTCATCAATGAGCCAATCTCCACGGCTGTCAGTAACGGGTCGCGATACATTACTGCCGATACGTTGCGAATCGCCTCGCCGGTGATTTCCTGGACCAGGTCGACGAAATGAGGGGCAAGATTGATTGTGCAGCCGCCACCCGACCGTTTCGGATCAAGCATCCAGGAACAACTGTTAGCCAGGTACCTTCCAGGCGGGCCCGCGTTGAACCGAAACGCCAGAGTTCGCCACTTGGCGTTACTCTCCCTGGCTTCGTGTTTCAGGCGGTTCAGTAGTTCACTGTGTCTCCATATCAAAGGTACCGCCACGAAAAGGCCGTCGGCTTCGGTACGTTGGTACAGGTCCAGTACTTCGTGTTGTGTGAGCCCACAGGGCTTTTCCATTGCGAAGGGGACCTTCCGCTCAATCAGTGCTTCGCCTATGGCATGCAGCTCATCGTGTGGGCCAAAGGCAAAGGCAAAATCAGCCTCTTCGTTCTCCAGCAGGGTTTCCCAGTTATTGTAGAGCTGCGCTCCGAAACGCTGGGCGAGCGCAGGTCCGCGCGACCCCGTTGCGTCGGACACCGCCGTGACCGTTACATCAGGCAAACGCTCTAGCGCATCGAGATAGAGAGGGGTGTGCCAGTGGCTGACTTCCAGGAGAACGACTTTCAAACATCCACCCTTTATAGACAAGTAGTTTTGACAAGCCTGCAGGCGTTGTCGAGGTTAGGGAGTGAGCCGCTAACGAATGACTTGCAAGCTACGGTTATGAGCTTGAAAGCAGACTATCACGACGATGTTACTAACGGAAGTGGGTTCCGTTTTGGTTGGGGCTGCGTAATTTGTAAGTATGGCGGGCGTCACGAAGAAGGTGCGCATGCCGAAAGCGTGCGCAGCTTAGAGAGGCTTTGATTGGCGTGATGACGGGGCGTCGGCGCTCGGGAGGCGGCGGGGCGTTACAGTCCCGTCGAGTAGCGATGTTCGATCTCTTTGAAGCCAAGGAACCTAAGTGCCAGCAAGGCCTGGCCCACGTGCATGGGTTGGCCATCAAGGGTTTTGCAGCCGCGTGCTCGTGCCTCAAGTAGCAAAGCGGTTGGCTCGGCTCGAGTGATGATGTCCACCACTGTCGTGGCTGGGTTCAATCGCTCTGCTTCTATTGGCATCGGATCATCAGGGTTCATGCCGAGCGGGGTGGCATTGATAACGATGTCATGCCCGGCAGGGTCTGCCGGCCCTGCATGAACAGTACACGAGCCCTGTTCTCCAGCGCGTTGCGCCAGGTCGGTGGCGCGTTGCGGGTCCAGATCTGAAATGATCAGCGAGCGAGCGCCGGCAGCGGCAATGGCAATGGCGATGGCCCTTCCCGAGCCGCCTGCTCCGACGAGGAGAACAGATTTCCCATGCAGCGAAACACCCTTACGCTGCATACCGAGTACGCAACCTAGCCCGTCGAATACTGCGCCCTCCCAGCGACCGTCCGGGTCGCAGCGAACCACATTTATTGCGCCGACTTCGCGTGCGGTGGGGTGAAGCATGTCCACCATTTCAAGCATGGTTTGCTTGTGCGGCATGGTGACCAGAAGCCCTGCGAGGTTGCGCACAGCCCGTGCGCCTTTGACGAACTCGGCCAAGCCCTGTGTACCGACCTCCATCGGAATGCAGACGGCGTCAGTTTGTGCTTCAGCAAATAGCCTGTTCAGCAGCATCGGGGATTTGGCGCTCCTGAGCGGGTCGCCAATCAATCCATAGATGCGGGTATTGCCAGTGATGAGTGGATGCATGTGAACCTACTGTGTAGTTGGCGGGTGCGCGCCACATGCCAGCTCGGCGACATTGGGTTTCTTGCTGGCGGCGCACACGCTCATCGCCGCCATCCCCGACGTACTGCACAGAACAACTGCGCAACACATTGAGGATGACGAGCCTGTTTGTCAGGCGTGCATCATTGGAGTTGATTTTTGAGCGACTGATTGGGGGCGCTAGTGTTCGCCTTGGGATTGGAACGCTCCCGCAGCAGTTCGTACTCTTCCTCGGACATCGGCACCGCATTCGGGTCTCCGAGTTCACTCAGGCGAATACGGAATGTTTCGCGGGTAGTAAATGCTGCAATCGCGCAGATTGCACAGATGCCAAATGTCAGCGCGCCGATTTTCAGAGGGATATTTTCGGTGCCCGGAGGCGCAATCGATACGAACAGGGCTGGCAGAAACGCAGTGCATGCTACCCCGATGTTTTGACCGATGGCCATACCGGTGACGCGTACCCGTGTGCGGAACAATTCAGGGAACATGCTTGGGAAAACACCGTTGAAACCTTGGTAAGCAACGCCCCACATGAGCAGCGAGAGAATCAGAGACAGCCAGAGATTGTGAATGCTGATTGCATAGAGGTACCCGAACGACAGGAGGCCGCCGCAAAGCACGCCCACGATCACCGGGGGGCGACGGCCGATTCTGTCAGATAGCTTGCCGACAAACGGGATGAGTATTACAGCGCACAGATTTCCGAGCACCGGGATCCACATGAACAACCCGGAAGGGAAGCCAATTCCATAGGCGGGCTGGACTGCATAGGTGGCACCGAAAACGGAGGCGAGGATTGCGAGAACTGCAGAGAGTGCCATGCAGATTACCCGCAACACATCCTTCCAGCTTTGGGTGAGTACTTCGACAACAGGCAATTTACTAGGCTTGTCCTGTGCTTGCGCCTCAGCGAAGACCGGGGCCTCATGTACTTCACGGCGGATGATCCATCCGGCGACAAGCACGACAGCACTCAGCAGGAAGGGAATGCGCCAGCCCCAGGACGCAAAATCATCCGCGGCATGAATTGGGCGAGGGGCAGGAAAACTGCCGCCGCTAGTAATTGCCCAGCTTGAACACCTTGAAGGGTAAAGCTTGCGAAATAACCCCGGCGCCCATCAGGTGCGTGCTCCATGGTCATGGAGCTAGCACAAGACACTTCGCCGGCAACCGCGAACCCTTGAATAAGACGCAAGGTGATGAGTATTGCGGGAGCCCAAACGCCGATCTGGTGGTAGGTCGGGAGCAGGCCAATGCACATGGTCGAGAAGCCCATCAGGAACATGCAGTAGACCAGTACCGTTTTGCGACCATGACGGTCACCCAGGTGCCCTAGCACCACGGCCCCAATAGGTCGTGCGATATAGCCGACGCCGAAGCTGGCGAGTGAAACGATGATCCCTACGGTTGGATCGTCCGTTGGAAAAAACAGCTGCGGGAAGAGCAGGGCTGCGGCAGTCGCATAAATGAAAAAGTCGTAGTACTCCAGCGCCGAGCCGATCCAGCCGCTAGCTGCGGCCTTCCTTGACTGACGTTTGGAATGTGGATCGCTAGGGATGCCATGGCTCATGAAGTGTCTCCGGTACCTTGATTTTGTTATTGTAACGTCGTTCCATTTGTAATGTTGTTCCCGGGCAGGGCCTTTGTCAAGTGGGGCTCGGGTCAGATTGCTGATCGGTCTGAGCGAGGCTGCTGCTCAAGACTCATGAGCTGTTTAGGAAAAGTGCCCATCAAGCCGAATTGCAGCCTTGACGCTGTGACTTCGTGAGCAGGGCATGGCAGCGAAGCAGCCGTTGTGCCAGCGATGGAATGTATTTGCGTTGACGTGACGAACAGACAGTGTTTACTATTGTAACCATGTTCCAAATAGAACCGCGTCACGTTTTAGTCGGCGCTGCTCATAACCAGCTGAGAAGAATCCGATGAGAGTCGTTAAAGGTGCTGTTGACCGCTGCCTTGAGGCTATCGAGCTGCTCGCTCGTGAGGCCCGCTGGATGCGAATGTCCGATATCGCAGGTGAGTTGGGCATGGAGAAGGGGCCGGCACACCGTGTGCTTGCGCAGTTAGTGGAGCAAGGATGGGCCGAGCAGGATGAGGCGACATCCCAATATCGTCTGACACTCAAGTTGGCGCTGCTGGGGCAGCGTTATCTGAACGGTATCGGATTGCCGGAGTTGGTTCAGCCGATCATTGAAAATGTAGCTTCTTTATCCCATGAGCTGGTTCGTCTAACAGTCGTCTGCGAGGGCGGTTTGTCTTGGCTGGCCTCTGCCCAAGGCGCTGCGCCCGGGTTGATGTACTCGCCGGCCATGGATCAGTCGATCAATCTGTACACCACCGCTAACGGCAAAGCCTGGCTAGCATCCATGCCTGATGAGCAGGCTGTTGAAATTGCTATCCGTGATGGCTTGGGCAAAGACCAGGGTGCAGGCAAAGGGCCCCGGGCTATCAATACGGTCGAGCGCTTGCTTTCCGACTTGGCCGCGACCAGAGCACGCGGTTACGGCCTTGTGGTGGAAGAGGCTGAGGCTGGCGTTTGGGCCATCGCGGTTCCTGTGAAGATGATTCCATCTGGCATTGTGGTCGGGACCATGAGTATCGCCGGTCCGGTGTTGCGTATGCATCCAGACCGATACGCCGATTTGCATGCACTGCTCGAGGATGCTGCGAACAAGCTCGGCACCGTATGGCCTCGGCAACCCAGTGTGCAGGGATGAATCTCATGGATCAGTGCAATCAGTCAGGCAGTTCGCCTGAATCAGTCCTTCTGCACGCCGCCGCGCAACTGGCGAGCGCACGTCAGACGGGTAATCGATTAGATGCCCTGCCATGCAATGGGGCTTCACTGAGCCTGGAGCAAGGTTTCGAGATACAGCGGCATGTGGGTGTGCTGGCCGGGAAAAAAGTGGGTGGATGGAAATGTGCATTGCCCAAGCCCGGTAAGTGGATAGTCGCGCCCATCTACACCGATAGCATCGTGCGCTGCGACCAATACCCTTTGAGCGTGGCTACTTCCAAGGTGCGAATCGAACCTGAACTTGCCTGCGTGTTAGGCGCCGACCTTCCTGCCCGCGCGGCGCCGTACACGGTCGAGGACGTTACTCGCTCTATCAGTCAGGTACACCTTGCACTGGAAGTAATCGACTGTCGTTACACCGATCCGCAAAAGGTTCCGTTCGAGCAGTTACTGGCTGACGGCTTGTTCAACCACGGCTTAGTGCTGGGGCCACGTGCCATTTCACTGAACTCGAACAATTTGCCCGCTCACTTGGACGTAACGCTGAGTCATCCTGGTGTCGAGCCTAAAAATATTGCCGGCACTCATCCGGATCAAGACCCCATATCGCCGATCGTCTGGCTCGCAAACTTTCTCTCTGCACGTGGCATCGATCTGCAAGCGGGTCAGGTCGTGATCACGGGTTCCTATGCAGGGGTACTCGAAGTTCCCACCCACCAGCCGCTGGACATCCAGTTCGGCGAGGCAGGATCACTGTCTGTCTTTTTCTCAACGCTTGAGGAGTAACGTATGCGCTTGGTTCGTTTCGGTTTGCCAGGACAAGAACTGCCTGGAATTTTGGATGCTCAAGGGCAGATCAGGGATCTCTCTGGCATCGTCGATGACATTGATGCAGCGGCGCTGTCGCCGTCCAGTATCGAGCAGCTGCGCGGCGTCGACATTGAGCGTCTGCCATTGGCACCTGCTGGGTCGCGTCTGGGCCCTTGCGTGGGCAGTGTGCCGAATCTGATCTGTATCGGCCTCAATTATTCCGACCACGCCGCCGAGACCAATACGCCTATTCCAAGCCAGCCTGTGGTGTTCAACAAGCACACCGGTTCCATCAGCGGTGCAAACGACCCTGTGATTCTGCCAGGTGATGCCAAGAAGCTCGATTGGGAAGTTGAACTGGCTATCGTGATTGGTTCGCCTGCCTGGCATATCGAAGAAAGCAAAGCGTTGGATCATATCGCCGGTTATTGCCTGGCAAACGATGTTTCCGAGCGCGCCTATCAGCTTGAGTACGAAGGGCAATGGACCAAGGGCAAGAGCAGCTTTTCCTTTGCGCCACTTGGGCGTGGCTGGTCACTCGCGATGAAATCGCCGACGTGCAGAACCTCGACCTGTGGCTGGAAGTGAACGGTCAGCGTTATCAGAACGGTAACACTCGGACCATGATTTTCAATGTTGCGCATATCGTGTCCTACCTGAGCCGTTTCATGCCGCTCATGCCGGGTGATGTGATCATCACAGGGACACCGCCAG
>NZ_JAAHBU010000302.1 GCF_010671725.1 Pseudomonas brassicae
CAGCTCCCACAGGGAAAGCACTGATTTGGAGGCCAGTGATAGTCCTGCGGGAGCTGGCTTGCCAGCGTAAGGGCTGCCAAGCAGCCCTTACTCAGTGGGTCTTGGCCACCCACGCATTGAAACGCTGCTCCAGGTCCTCGCCATGGTTGACCCAGAACTCGCTGTCCATCGGCATCGCCTGCGCCAGGTTGTCCGGCGCGGTGTTCAGCCGCGCGGCCAGGGCCGGGTCAAGCAGGTCGGCGGTGTGCAGGTTGGTCGAGCCATAGCCCAGCTTGGCGGTGTGGATCTTCTGGTTCTCCGGGCGCAACGAGAACGCGATGAACTGCTCGGCCAGGACCTTGTTCTTGCTGCCCTTGGGGATCGCCCACGAATCGATCGCGTAGATGCTGCCCTTCCACACCGTGCGCACATTGGCGCCAGACTCCTGCGCCGCGAACACCCGGCCATTGAACGCCGTGCTCATGACCACGTCGCCGCTGGCCAGAAACTGCATCGGCTGCGCACCGGCCTCCCACCACTGGATATCGGACTTGATCTGGTCCAGCTTGCGAAACGCACGCTCCACGCCCGCCGCGGTCGACAGTTCCTTGTAGATGTCGGCAGTCGGTACGCCATCGGCCATCAGCGCCGCTTCCAGGGTGTACTTGGCACCCTTGCGCAGGCTGCGCTTGCCGGGAAACTTCTGCGTGTCCCAGAAATCCACCCAGCCCGTCGGCGCCTGCGCCAGCTTGTCGGCGTTGTAGGCCAGCGCCATCGACCACACCAGCAAACCCGCGCCACACTCCGACAGGGTGCCAGGCACGAAGTCGGCCTCCTGGCCAATCCGGTCGGTGTCCAGGCGCTCGAACAGGCCCTCCTCGCAGCCACGGATCAGCTCGGCGCTCTCGACCTGCACCGCGTCCCAGTTGACGCTGCGGGTGTCGACCATGACCTTGATACGGCCCATCTCGCCATTGTATTCACCGGCCACCACCTTGCTGTGGGTGGCGGCGGCGAAGGGTGTGTAGAAGGCTTCGGTCTGTACATCCTTGCTCACACCACCGAACGAAATCACGGTCATTTCGCTGGCCATCAGGTGCGTGGCAAAAGCGCTGAGCAGCACGGCGGCTAAGGTTCTGGTTTTCATGTCTACCTCTGTAATTTATTGGTTTTGGCAGAGTGGGCAACAGGCTGGGCGACCTTTGAATGTGGTCGCTCTTCAGCTGCGGTAATCCACCGGATCACCGGCAATCAGGCGCAAGGCCGCGGTCCAGGCCAGCAGGTGCAACTGCTGGTCGTATTCGGCGTCATTTTGCTGTGCGGTCAACTCACAGACGTCTTCAGGCGGGATGCGCAATGGCCGGTTGCCCGCCAGCGCCTGCACCTGCGCCTGGCAGGCGCGCTCCAGAAAGTAGATCTGGTTGAAGGCCTCGGCAATGCAGCGCCCGGCGGCCAGCAGCCCGTGGTTACGCAAGATCATCGCCAGGTGCGGGCCCAGGTCATGCACCAACCGCGCACCCTCGGCCGGGTTCAGCGCAATCCCCTCGTAATCGTGGTAGCCGAGCCGGCGATAGAACTTCAACGCATGCTGGGTGATCGGCAGCAGCCCCTGCTCCTGGGCCGACACCGCCATGCCGGCGGCAGTGTGGGTGTGCACCACGCAACTCAGGTCCGGGCGCGCCGCGTGGATCGCCGAATGGATATTGAAACCGGCACGGTTGACGCTGCCGGCATCGTAGCGCGGGTCGATGGTGTTGCCCTGATGGTCGATCTTGATCAGGTCCGAGGCGCGCATCTCATGGAACAGCACACCATAGCGGTTGATCAGGAAATGCCCCGGCTCGCCCGGCACGCGCGCCGAGATGTGCGTATCGATCAGGTCGGTCATGCGAAAGTGCGCCAGCAGCCGATACAGCGCTGCCAGGTCGCAGCGCGTCTGCCACTCTTCGGGCGAGACCTGCTGCGGGTCGATCTGAGGGGGGTGGTGGTGCATCGCGCCTCCTTGTTCATGGTATGTTGCGGGCACCTGGCCCGGCGGCAACAGACGGATCTTGCAGTACACCCGCGCGGCCCACCATGAACACAAGGCGCCCGTTGCGCCACCGCTGTTATGGTGATTTCACCAGTACACCCACCGCGACACACCTCGCCCGGACGGATGTTTTCTATGATGTTGTTGGATGCCAGCTCGCCGCAGTCGCTGGTCAACCAGATCGTTGCCGGCATCAGCCTGGCGATCAACGAGCAGCGCCTGAGCCCCGGCACCAAGCTGCCGTCGATCCGCAAGTTCGCGCAAACCTACAAGGTCAGCCACTTCACCGCCGTCGAGGCGTATGACCGGCTGGTCGCGCTGGGCTACCTGAGCGCGGTGCGCAACGCCGGTTTCTATGTGCGCAGCGGGCCGGACACCCCTGCCCCGCAGGTGCAGGCCAGTGCCAGCGACGATGCCTTCGACTTCGACGCCTACCTGCTGCTGCAAAAGGTCTTCCAGCCCATGGGCATGGAATTGCGCCCCGGCATCGGCCTGCTGCCCGAGCAATGGACCGACGAGGACGGCGTGCAGCGCAGCCTGCGTGCCCTGAGCCGACGCGAACCGAGCGCATTCTGCGGCTACGGGCATGCCAAGGGGTGCGCCACCTTGCGTGCACGGATGGCGGAGAAACTGCTCGACACCCGGGTCAATGCCCACCCCGAACAGATCCTGCTGACCAGCGGCGCCAGCCATGCGCTGGACCTGCTGGTGCGCTACCTGGTGCACCGTGGCGACAGCGTGCTGGTGGACGAACCGGGCTACCACAACCTGTTTCTCAATTTGCGTCTGCAAGGCGCCAGACTGCTGGGCGTGCCGCGCACCCGCGAGGGTATCGACCTGGACGTGCTCGAAGCGCAGATCCGCGCGCATCGGCCCAAGGTGTTCTTCACCAATACCCGCCTGCAATGCCCGACCGGCACCAGCCTGTCACTGGCGGTGGCGCACCGCTTGCTGTTGCTGGCGCAGCAGTACGATTTTCTGATCGTCGAAAACGACATCTACGCCGACCTCGACCCCTCCGGCCAGCAGGCCCTGGCTGGCATGGACCAGTTGTCGCGGGTGATCTACGTGGGCAGCTTTTCCAAGAGCATCGCGCCGGCCTTGCGGGTGGGGTTCATTGCGGCCCATGCCGACCTGATCGACGAGCTGGTACCGCTCAAGCTGGTCAGCGGCCTGACCACCTCGGCGATTGCCGAAGAACTGGCGCTGGATGTGTTGCTGCAAGGTCGCCACCGCAAGCATGTGAAACAGTTGCAGGCCAACCTGGCGCAGGCCCACGAAACCGTGGCGCACAAGCTGGAGGCGGCGGGCATGCAGATCTTCACCAAGCCGCATGCCGGCCTGTTCCTGTGGGCGCGGCACCCGCTGATCGAGGACGCTACCGCGCTGGCCATGGGCGCACGCGAGCAGAAGATACTGCTCGCGCCCGGGCAATTGTTCATGCCCGATGCGCGGGTGGTGCCGTGGCTGCGCTTCAATGTGGCGCATGCGCAGGATGAGCGGATCTATCGGTTGCTGGAGCGCGAAGCCGGCTGACCCTGCGGTGGCCCCTTCGCTGGCAAGCCAGCTCCCACAGGGTTCTCACTGCCCTTGAGGCCTGTGGAGTACCTGTGGGACCTGGCTTGCCAGCGAAAGGGCCAGGCCAATCAGCACAACGGCAGAATCCGGAGGATCAGGCACGACAGCCAGAGGATTGCCGGTGGGCAGCCTGCCCGCCCGCGCGGACAATGCGCAGCCTCTACTGTCATTGCTTTGCGAGGTTCACCATGTACACCGCCATCGGCTACGCTGCCCAGTCAGCCACCACGCCCCTCGCCCCCATGACCTTCCAGCGGCGCAGCCCACGCGCCGACGACGTGGCGATCGAAATCCTCTATTGCGGCGTGTGCCACTCTGACATCCACCAGGCCCGCAACGAATGGGGCATCGCCGTCTACCCGCTGATGCCGGGCCACGAGATCGTCGGCAAGGTCACCGCCGTGGGCCACGCCGTCAGCCGCTACCAGGTCGGTGACCTGGTCGGTGTGGGCTGCATGGTCGACTCCTGCCGTCACTGCGAAGCCTGCGCCGCAGACCTGGAACAGTACTGCCTCGAAGGCCCGACCATGACCTACGCCACCCCGGACCGGGTCGATGGCAGCAACACCATGGGCGGGTACTCCAACAGCATCGTGGTCAACCAGCACTTCGTGGTGCGCATCCCTACCGGCATGGACCTGGCCAGCGCCGCACCGATCCTGTGCGCCGGCATCACCACCTATTCGCCGCTCAAGCACCACGGCGTCAAGGCCGGGCACAAGGTCGGCATTCTCGGCATGGGTGGCCTGGGCCACATGGGCATCAAGCTGGCCAAGGCCATGGGCGCCGAGGTCACGCTGTTCACCCGCTCGGCGAGCAAGGCCGAAGAGGCCCGTCGCCAGGGCGCCGACCACGTGGTGGTGTCGACCGACGCCGAGCAGATGGCGGCCGTGGCCGGGCACTTCGACTTCCTGCTCGACACCATCCCGGTGCAGCATGACCTGAACCCCTACCTCGAAACCCTGAAGTTCGACGGCGTGCATATCCTGGTCGGCCTGATCGAACCGGTCGAGCCACCGCTGCACGCCGCCAACCTGGTGCTCAAGCGCCGCGTGCTGGCCGGCTCGCTGATCGGCGGCATTGCCCAAACCCAGGAAGTGCTCGACTTCTGTGCCGAGCACGGCATCAGTTGCGATATCGAGATGCTCGACATCCAGCACATCAACGAAGCCTACAGCCGCATGATCGCCGGTGACGTGAAGTACCGTTTCGTCATCGACATGGCCACGCTCAAGGCCTGAAGCACGCGCTTCACACGTTGAAGCGCCCGAGCAGGTGGTGCTGCTGGCCCACCTGCTCGACCATCACCGCGCACTGGTCCACCTGAATCCGGGCGCCTGCGGCCACCTCATGGCTGATGTCGCGAATGGTGGTGGTGTTGCGGTTGATTTCTTCGCTGGTGGCGCTCTGCTGCTCGGCTGCGGTGGCAATCTGGGTGTTCATGTCGTTGATGCGGCTGATCGCCTGGCGGATGCGTACCAGCATCTCGTTCGCCGCCCCGGCCTCTTCGGCGGTCTTGCTGGCGCTGTCGCGGTTCTGCTGCATGCGTGACTCGGCGTGCTTCACCCCAGACTGCAGCTGGTCGATCATCTGACGAATCTCCTGGGTCGACTGCTGGGTGCGTGACGCCAGCGTGCGTACCTCGTCGGCCACCACGGCAAAACCGCGCCCCGACTCGCCGGCACGCGCCGCCTCGATCGCCGCATTGAGCGCCAGCAGGTTGGT
>NZ_JAAHBU010000303.1 GCF_010671725.1 Pseudomonas brassicae
CTGGCTTGCCAGCGAAGAGAACGCTGCGGTTTCAGGCCAGTACACGCCAGGCCAGCGGATAACGGAACGCCTTGCCCTGCTTGACCTTGACCGCCGCAATGATGATCAACACCGCCACGCCCAGCGAAATGATGGTCAGCGCCAGCTTCGCCATCGGTACGGTGAAGGCCACAATGCACACCATGCCCAGCAGCGTCATGGTCAGCTGGAAGTTGACCGCCTCCTTGCCCTGGGCATCGACGAACGGGTCGACGCCGCGCCTGAACCACCACACCGCCAGCGGCGCGATCAGGTTGGCAAACGGCACCACCATGCCAGCGGCCGCCGCCAGGTGGCACAGCATGCCCCAGTGACGCGCAGCATCACTCGGCACGACGGTGTTGGGCTCCTCGACCATGACCACTCCCGATCAGTCTGCCAGGGCAGCCTTTTGCAGCTCGAACAGGTCGGTCATGCCCTTTTGCGCCAGCGCCAGCATGGCGTTGAGCTCTTCAGGCTGGAACGGTGCGCCTTCGGCGGTGCCCTGCACTTCGATGAAACCACCGGCGCTGGTCATCACCACGTTCAGGTCGGTCTCGGCGGCCGAGTCTTCCGGGTAGTCCAGGTCCAGCACGGCTTCGCCCTGGTACATGCCCACCGACACGGCGGCGATCATGTGCTTGATCGGGTCGCCACCCTTGAGGCCGCCACGCTTCTTGACCACACGCAGGGCATCGACCAGTGCCACCATGGAACCGGTGATCGACGCGGTGCGGGTACCACCGTCAGCCTGGATCACGTCGCAGTCGACGTACAGGGTGATGTCGCCCAGCTTGCTCATGTCCAGTGCAGCGCGCAGCGAGCGGCCGATCAGGCGCTGGATTTCGAGGGTGCGACCGCCCTGCTTGCCACGGCTGGCTTCACGCTGGTTACGCTCGCCAGTGGCGCGCGGCAGCATGCCGTACTCGGCAGTCAACCAACCCTGGCCCTGGCCCTTGAGGAAGCGCGGTACGCCGTTCTCGACGCTGACCGTGCAGATGACTTTGGTGTCACCGAACTCGACCAGTACAGACCCCTCGGCGTGTTTGGTGTAGTTGCGGGTGATGCGGATCGAGCGCAGCTGATCGGCAACGCGACCACTTGGACGTTTCATTTGGGCTACCTGTACTGGATATGAATCTGCCCGGCATTATAGGGCCACAGGGCCGTGCTGGACATGCCTGTGGGCAAATGCACGGCCAGCCGATCGTCGGTGTATACCGCGCAAAGCCCGCGCCTGACCACCCTGGTCGGGTTTTCCGGCTGCCCGAACGGCGTTTTGTACCATCAGCGCATTGGGAGGCGGCGCCGCACTGCGCTACAATCCTGCGCCTTTGCAGCCTGTTGGGTTGCGCCCTTACCTGCGAGGTATTTCCCATGGTGCACAGCATGACCGCCTTCGCCCGCGTCGAGCAGGCCGGGACCCAAGGCACCCTGATCTGGGAACTGCGCTCGGTCAACCATCGCTATCTCGAGCCTCACCTGCGCCTGCCCGAAGCCCTGCGCGACCTCGAAGGCGCCGTGCGTGAAGCGCTGCGCCAGGGCCTTTCGCGCGGCAAGGTCGAGTGCACCTTGCGCTTCAACGAGGAAAACGCCGGCAAGCCGCTGCAGGTCGACCGCGAGCGCGCCGCGCAGTTGGTCGCCGCCGCCGAGACCGTGGCCAGCCTGATCAAGCAGCCGGCCGCGCTCAACCCGCTCGAAGTGCTGGCCTGGCCTGGCGTGCTGGTAGCCGATGCCAGCGACCCGCAAGCGCTCAACAGCGAAGCCATGCAATTGTTCGAACAGGCTCTGCAAGAGCTCAAGCACGGTCGCAACCGCGAAGGCGCGGAACTTGCGCGCCTGATCAACGAGCGCCTGGACAGCATGAGCGAAGAAGTCACCACCCTGCGCGCGCTGGTGCCGCAGATGCTCGCCACCCAGCGCCAGAAGGTACTCGACCGCTTTGCCGACATGCAGGCCGAGCTCGACCCACAGCGCCTGGAACAAGAGATGGTGATGCTCGCGCAGAAAAGCGACGTGGCCGAAGAACTCGACCGCCTCAGCACCCACGTGACAGAGGTGCGGCGCGTGCTCAAGTCGGGCGGCGCCGCCGGCCGGCGCCTGGACTTCCTGATGCAGGAACTCAATCGCGAAGCCAACACCCTGGGCTCCAAAGCCTTCGACACACGCAGCACCCAAGCGGCGGTCAACCTCAAGGTGCTGATCGAGCAGATGCGTGAACAAGTACAGAACATCGAGTAAGGCCACCCCTACCATGACCCACAGCAGCGGCACCCTCTTCATCGTCTCGGCCCCTTCGGGCGCCGGCAAGACCAGCCTGGTCAACATGCTGACCACCGAGCTCAACCACATTCGCGTGTCGGTTTCGCACACCACCCGCGCCATGCGCCCGGGCGAAGCCGACGGCGTGAACTACCACTTCGTCGACCGCGCCGAGTTCGACCGCATGATCGCCCAGGGTGACTTCCTTGAGCAGGCCGAAGTGTTCGGCAACTGCTACGGCACCTCGCGCAGCGCACTGCAGCACACCCTCGACCAAGGGCATGATCTGATTCTGGAAATCGACTGGCAGGGTGCGCAGCAGGTGCGCAAACTGATGCCCGAGGCGCGCTCTATCTTCATCCTGCCGCCCAGCCAGCAGGCATTGCGTCAGCGCCTGACCAACCGCGGCACCGACAGCGACGAGATCATCGAAGGGCGCATGCGCGAAGCGGTCAGCGAGATGGTGCACTACGACGAGTACGAATTCGTCATCATCAATGATGACTTTGCCACGGCCCTGGAAGACCTCAAGGCGGTGTTCCGCGCCAACCGGCTGCAACGCACGCAACAGCAACAGCGCCACACCGAGCTGCTCACGCAATTGCTTGCCTGAGCAGCCCGCCCGGCCGCTTAACCGCGGCTGGGCACCGTGGCGTGACGGCGCAGGGTCATGCCCAGGAAGAACGCCGGCGCCCGCAGGCGCGACAGCATCATCAGCACCAGGCCCAGCAGGGTGATGATCACCGCAATCACGAACACCAGCCCCAGGCCACCTACATGCGAGCCGCTGCCGAAGGTCGGCGAAGCGCTGTCGTAGGCCGTCTGCAGGAAGATCACCGACAGGATGCCGCCACCCAGCAACGGGCACAGGCCGCGCATCAGGAAGTGGCGCACGCTGTCGGTCAGGCTGTGGCGGAAGTACCACACGCAGGCGAACGCGGTCAGCGAGTAGTAGAAGCAGATCATCATGCCCAGGGCGGTGATGGTGTCGGCCAGTACGTTTTCGCTGAGAGTGCGCATGGTCACGTAGAACACGCCGGCAGCCACACCTGCACAGATGGTGGCGTAACGCGGCGTTTTCGAACGCGGGCAGACGCTGGCGAAACGCTCCGGCACCGCACCGTAGTACCCCATCGCCAGCAAGGTACGCGCCGGCGAAACGAAGGTGGACTGCAGCGAGGCTGCGGTGCTGGCCAGCACCGCAATCGACATCAGAATCGCCAACGGCCCCATCACCGGGCCGGCCAGGTGAGCAAACACGTTTTCCTGAATACGCGGGTTGCCCAGCCCCAGGCCGATGTCGCTGATACCGGCAAACTGCAGGGTGGCAATCGCGGTCACCAGGTACAGGCCCAGAATCAGCAATACGGTCAGGGTCGCAGCGCGCCCCGGCACGTCGTCACTGCCTACCGACTCTTCGCTGATGCTCAGGCACACGTCCCAGCCCCAGAAGATGAAGATCGACAGCGACAGGCCAGCGGTGAATGCCGAGAACGACTCCACGCCGAACGGGTTGAACCAGTCCAGGTCGAACTCCAGCGGCGGCGCTGACGCCGACTCGCCGAATGCGGCCATGGCAAAGCCCACCAGCACGAGCAACTGCAAGGCGACCAGGCCATATTGCACGGTCATGGTGGTGGCGATGCCCCGACAGCAGATCCACACCGCCATGGCGATGAACACGCAACACGTGGTGACGTTGATCAGCAGGTTGTCTGCCAGCGCTGCCACCTCGTGGCTGCCGGTGACCTGCCCCAGGAACAGGTAGAAAAAGTCCACCGCCACCCCGGCCAGGTTCGACAGCACGATGGTGGTGGCCGTCACCAGCCCCCAGCCGCCGATCCAGCCGATCATCGGGCCGAAGGCGCGTGCAGACCAGGTAAACGAGGTACCGCTGTCGGGCTCGGCCGCGTTCAGCTCGCGGTAACCCAGGGCCACCAGCAGCATGGGCAGGAAGCCGACGATGAACACCGCCGGCAGGTGTGCGCCGACTTCACGCACGGTCGGGCCCAGGGCACCGGTGAGGGTATACACCGGTGCGATGGTGGAAATGCCCAGCACGATGCTGGCCAGCAGTCCCAGCCGGCCCTTGGCCAGCCCTTTGGAACGCCCGCCCACACCTGGGGACAGGCCTGCTTTGGGTTCACTCATGAGTAGTTGCCGCCACTATTGGTATTATTTTTCGGGCGCTCCGCAGGGCGCCCGCTATCACTCAATGAATCGTGTTGCAGTGCATCGCGCCGGCCCGGCCGGGTCACCTCATAGGGCGTCCTCGCGCCTCTGGGCGTAGGCGATGCAGGCTTCGCGAAACGCCTCGAACAGGCGCAGCGAAACCGGGTTTTCGGCGAAGCGGTACTCCGGGTGCCATTGCACACCGACCACAAAACCGCGGGCGTCATCCATCGACATGGCTTCGATCAGTCCATCGGGGGCCAGCGCTTCGACCCGCAAGCCATCAGCCAGGCGATCGATGCCCTGGCTGTGCAGCGAATTGACCATGAAACGGCAGGGCAGCCCCAGCTGCTCGAATTTCCCCCCGGGCTGCACAGTGACCAGGTGGCGGGGGCTGTATTGCTCTTGCAGCGGCGCATCCGGCGGTTCGCGGTGGTCCAGAAAGCCGGGCAGCTCGTGCACACGTTGATGCAAGGTACCGCCCAGGCTGACGTTGAGTTCCTGGAAACCCCGGCAAATGCACAGCACCGGTACGCCGCGGGCAATCGCGGCCTGCAGCAGCGGCAGGGTCAGGCGGTCACGGAACACGTCGTGACGGGTGCCTTCCACGCTGGGCGCGCCATTGTAATGATGCGGCTCGACATTAGAAGGCGAACCGGTAAAAAGAATGCCATCCAGGCGCTCTAGCACAAGGTTCGGGTCGCCTGCCTCGTCACGCGCAGGGAGGATCAGGGGTAGCCCGGCAAAGCCGGCCGCCTCGACATACTTGTCGCCCACGGTGTGCGAAGAGTTCTTGCCCAGTTGCTGGCGACAGGCACTCACACCAATCAAGGGCAGGCGCCCTGCGGTCGTGTTCATCGGTTAACCCTCCGTTGCTGCGTGATCCAGGCGTCACACCGTGTGCAGGTACCAGTTGTATTCGAGGTCGGAGATCGACACTTCGAACTCCGCCATTTCGCTTTCCTTGCAGGCGACGAAGATGTCGATGTAGTCCGGGCTGATGTACTGGTTCAGCACCTCGCTGTCATCGAGCTCGCGCAGCGCATCACGCAGGTTGTTCGGCAAGCTCTGTTCCAGTTGCTCGTAGGCGTTGCCTTCGACCGGCTCGCCCGGGTCGATCTGCTGGGTCAGGCCGTGGTGAATACCGGCCAGGATCGACGCCATCATCAGGTACGGGTTGGCATCGGCGCCGGCAACACGGTGCTCGATGCGCACCGCATCGCTGCTGCCGGTCGGCACGCGTACCGCCACGGTGCGGTTGTCCAGGCCCCAGCTCGGCGCATTGGGCACGTAGAACTGCGCGCCGAAACGGCGGTACGAGTTGACGTTGGGGCACAGGAAGGCCATCGAGGCCGGCATGGTTTCGAGCACGCCACCGATGGCGTGGCGCAGGGTTTCGCTGTGCTCGGGGTCATCGCTGGTGAAGATGTTCTTGCCGGTTTTCTTGTCCAGCAGCGAGATGTGCACGTGCAGGCCATTGCCCGCCTGGCCCGGATAGGGCTTGGCCATGAAGGTGGAGTCCATTTCATGGTCGTAGGCGATGTTCTTGATCAGGCGCTTGAGCAGCACGGCGTAGTCGCACGCCTTGATGGCGTCGGCGACGTGGTGCAGGTTGACCTCGAACTGCGCCGGGGCACTTTCCTTGACGATCGCATCGGCCGGGATGCCTTGCTCCTTGGCCGCTTCGAGCATGTCTTGCAGGCAGTCGACGTACTCGTCCAGGTCATCGATCAGGTACACCTGGGTCGACTGCGGGCGCTTGCCTGAAATCGGCGAGCGTGGCGGCTGCGGGCGACCGTTGAGGTTGTCCTGATCGATCAGGTAGAACTCCAGCTCGAACGCCGCACAGATATCCAGGCCCAGCGCATCGAACTTCTCGACCACGCCGCGCAGCACTTCGCGCGGGTCGGCGAAGAACGGCGTGCCGTCGAGCTCGTGCATGGTCATCAGCAATTGGGCGGTCGGGCGCTTCTGCCAGGGCTCGAAGCTCAGGGTGCCGGGGATCGGGTAGCAGATGCGGTCGGCGTCGCCGATGTCCAGGCCAAGACCGGTGCTTTCGACGGTGGAGCCGTTGATGTCCAGAGCAAACAGGGAGGCCGGCAGGTTGATGCCTTTTTCGTAGACCTTGACCAGGCTGGCACGCTCGATGCGCTTGCCCCGCACCACGCCGTTCATGTCTGCAATCAGCAGATCGACAAATTGCACCTCAGGGTGGGCCTTGAGAAATTCACCCATCTCGTCGAGTGGGATGGCGCACGGGGAGACCGACGTCATGGCTAGGCATCCTTTGATTTTTTATCGGGCGGCAATGGAGGAGGTGTTACAGCGCTATCGGGAGCGGCGATGGTTTCATTGTTGTTTTTAAGGGTCCCATCGTGGGGAACTGTCGAACGCCGCGGTTTCGTACGGTCGTTCCAGGTACAGACAACGTCGCGGGTTGATTCACGACTGCCGCCTCACTATAGAATGGCCCCAATGCAACAGACATTGGCATTTAGGCAAGCAAAGAGTGCACCGATGCAATATCAGATCAGCCACGCCGACCTTTCCCTGGTTCTCGCCCTGGTGCGTGGACGCTCGCTGGCCAAGGCAGCAGAGCTGCTGCGCGTGGACGTTTCGACGGTGTTCCGCTCGATCCGGCGCATGGAGGCGGCATTGGGTACCGCACTGTTCGTGAAAAGCCGCAAGGGCTACATCCCCACCGGCACTGCCCAGGCACTGGCCGAGCAGGCTGAACGTGCCGAACAGGCGCTGGATGCGGCGCGGGTGGCGTTGGAGCATGGCGAACAGGTGGTCAGTGGCACGGTGCGCCTGACCTGTACCGATGCGGTACTGCACAGTTTGCTGCTGCCGGCGCTGGCCGAGTTCATGCCGGCCTACCCGGCACTGTCGCTGGAGCTGGCAACCTCCAATACCTTTGCCAACCTGAGCCGGCGCGATGCGGACCTGGCCCTGCGCCTGACCAACTCGCCACCTGAGCACCTTGTCGGGCGCTGCCTCGGAGCGGCATCGTATGTGATCTGCGGCCGCGAGGAGTACCGCGAGCGGCTGGCCGAGGCGCCAGCCAGCGTGCCATGGATCGCACCGGATGACTCGATGCAGGACCACGCCACGGTGGTGTGGCGCAGCCAGCAACTGCCAGGCGTGATGCCGCGCTATCGCTGCAGCGGGATCTCGGCGATCGCACAGCTGGTGGCGGCAGGGCTGGGAGTGGCGGCCCTGCCCGACTACATGGCCGATACCTTGCCGGGCGTGGAGCAGTTGAGCGGTGCGCTGCCAGGCTGCAATACGGAGCTGTGGCTGCTGACAAGGCCTGACTGCCGGGCGCTGCGGTCGGTCCAGACGTTGTTCGACGAATTGACCCCCCGGTTGCGCGGAATGCTGGGGCGCCAGCAAGGTTAGGCCTGGCTTTCGGGCCCCTTCGCTGG
>NZ_JAAHBU010000304.1 GCF_010671725.1 Pseudomonas brassicae
GATCTTTGACGAATGCACACCGTACCCGGCCGATGAAGACGTCGCGCGCATCTCCATGGAGCTGTCGCTGCGCTGGGCCCACGCTCCAAGAACGCCCACGGCGACAGCACCGCGGCGCTGTTCGGCATCGTGCAGGGCGGTATGCACCAGCACCTGCGCGAGCGCTCGCTCGAAGGCCTGGACAGGATCGGCTTCGACGGCCTGGCCATCGGCGGCCTGTCGGTAGGCGAACCCAAGCACGAGATGATCAAGGTGCTGGACTACCTGCCCGGCATGATGCCGGCTGACAAACCTCGTTACCTTATGGGGGTAGGCAAGCCGGAAGATCTCGTTGAGGGTGTGCGCCGCGGCGTCGACATGTTCGATTGCGTGATGCCCACGCGCAACGCGCGCAACGGTCATCTGTTCGTCGATACCGGCGTGCTCAAAATCCGTAACGCGTTCCATCGCCACGATGATTCGCCGCTGGACTCGACCTGCGACTGCTACACCTGCCAGAACTTCTCCCGCGCCTATCTGCATCACCTGGATAAATGCGGCGAAATGTTGGGCAGCATGTTGAATACCATCCACAACTGCGTCATTACCAGCGCCTTATGGCTGGTTTGCGCGAGGCTATTCAACAGGGTACATTGGCCGCCTTTGTCGACGCCTTTTACGCCAAGCGCGGGCTGCCTGTGCCGCCTTTGGACTGATGTTCTGTCGAACCTGATACGTACAACAACTTGCAACTTGGAGTGCTAAATGAGCTTTCTGATTCCTGCCGCTTACGCGGATGCCGCAGCCCCTGCCGCTGCTGCTGGCCCAGCCGGTACCGGCTTCGAGTGGATTTTCCTGGTCGGTTTCCTGGTCATCTTCTACCTGATGATCGTTGGCGCCCACAGGCCAAGCGCGCCAAAGAGCAGAAGAACCTGCTGAGCAACCTGCAAAAAGGTGACGAAGTTGTCACCA
>NZ_JAAHBU010000305.1 GCF_010671725.1 Pseudomonas brassicae
CTTGTTCAGTTTGGCTTCCGGGTCCAGCAGGGCAATGATGTCACGCAGCGATTTGGAGTATTCGCCCATCAGCTCGCGCAGTTTGGCTTCGAATTCCAGCTCTGTTTTCAGCTTGTTGTCTTCGGACAGATTCTTCAGGCGGGCCTGCAGTTCTTTGATGGCTTCTTCGGTGGCGCGATATTCGTTGATCAGGGACATGAGGTATTCCTTGGATTGAAGGGAAGCAGGACTGCGGTGTGGCAATAATAGTCAGACAGTTAATGCAAGTAAACATTAAACCTTGAACCCTGCTCAATACCTTCATAAGTGCAAGGGTATTGTGCGCACGGGAACTCTCAATTGTCCTTTCAATTGTTAAATAACTTTAATGTGAACCCCGCACGCTGCAGGGCGCCGGGCAGGCGCAGGCGCGCGACGGATACACGGTATGCAATCACTACTGCAGTTTTGCTGGGCAATCGTTAGAATACGCGCCTTTGCGAAGTCCTGGAGCCCCATTCATGCGCACCTATCGGCTGG
>NZ_JAAHBU010000306.1 GCF_010671725.1 Pseudomonas brassicae
GGGCAGTCATGGAGCGGCCTCGCAGTGAGACCGGCAAAAAGGCAGGCGCTAGCTCCCATCCCTTCGCCGGCATGATCCGGATCAGGTTCAAAGGGTCACCGCGCTGCTTGCGCCTGCGGTTTCTCAGCCCTGTGCCGGGCTCCCCTTGGTGGGCACACTGTATACAGCCGCAAGGTCGATGTTGTCCAGCCTAGCCCTTTCGTGCAAGCCAGCGCACGGTGGGAGCTGGCTTGCCAGCGAAAGGGCCGATGGAGCCAACACAGGTTTTTCATGCCGCAGGTTTCAACATCCCCCGCTCGACGATGAAATCGATCACCGCACTCAGGCCCTGCCCGGTCTTGAGGTTGCTGAAGGTCCACGGCCGCTCCGGGCGCATGCGCCAGGTGTCTTTCTCCATCACCTCCAGCGACGCCCCGACATACGGCGCCAGGTCGATCTTGTTGATCACCAGAAAGTCCGACTTGGTGATCCCCGGCCCGCCCTTGCGCGGGATCTTCTCGCCTTCGGCCACGTCGATCACGTAGATCGTCAGGTCCGCCAGCTCCGGGCTGAAGGTGGCGCTCAGGTTGTCACCGCCGCTTTCAACGAAGATGACCTCCAGATTGCCAAATTTGCGCGCCAGCTCTTCCACCGCCGCCAGGTTCATCGAGGCATCCTCGCGGATCGCCGTGTGCGGGCAGCCACCGGTCTCCACGCCGACGATACGCTCAGGCTCCAGCGCCCCCGCCTCGGTCAGGATGCGCTGGTCTTCCTTGGTATAGATGTCGTTGGTGACCACGGCGATCTGGTAGTCGTCGCGCATGGCCTTGCACAGCGCTTCAAGCAGCGCGGTCTTGCCAGAGCCGACCGGGCCGCCGACACCGACGCGCAGGGGTTGCTGATAGCTTTGCATGGCAGTTTCCTCAAGATCGGAACAATCGGGTGTATTGGGTTTCATGCCGGGCCGAGGCAATCGCCAGCAATGGCAAGCCCCCACCCAGCGCGTCATCAGGTAGTTCAAGTGCGCGTTCAAGCACGCCAGGCAACTCGCCGCTCAGGTCGCGCAACAGGCTCTGGGCCGCTTGCTGGCCGAACGGCACCAGCTTGACCCCCGCCATCACCGCGCCCTCCAGCCAGGCAAAAGCATGCCCCAGGGCCAGCTGGCGCAGCGGAATCTCCCAGTGCGCCCCCAACCAGGCCATCCCGCCCAGCTGACTCAACTCGACACTGGCGCGCCACGCCGGGGCCTGGCACAGCTGCCAGCCATCGAGCATTCGCGCCAGCGCCTTGCCGCGCTGGCGTTCTTCAAGGCGCAGCTCGGCGGTTTCGCGATTGGCCAGCAGAAATTCGCTCCACCCCGCGAACGCCTCGGCATCGTCTTCGCGGCAGGCGCCGTACAACCGTTGCAGCAAAGGCCAGTCGAGGTGACCGAGGGTGTCGTGCAACTGCTCGCGCTGCCACGCTCGAAAACCCTCGGCGCCCTTCACCCAGCCCGCCTCGACCGCCCATTCCAGCCCCTGCGAATAGGTGAAGCCGCCCACCGGCAGGTTAGCGCTGGTCAGTTGCAGCAGGCGCAGCAGTTGCAGGTCGCTGCTCATCAGCCGGCCAGCACGAACGCAGCAGCGGCCAGCAGGCCACCGCCAAACGCCTTCTGCAAGCCGGCATGGCGACGCAGCAGGCAACCGCCAGCAAAGCCCGCCAGCAACAGCAAACCGCTGACCGCGACAAAGCCGGCGCTGAACACCCAGAACGCACCGGGGCTGGCTTCAACGCCATGGGCCCAGCCATGGAACAGCGCGAACACCGGCATGATCAGCGCCAGCAGCACCTGGCGACGCGGTAGCAGCAACGCCGCGGCAGCCACCAGCAACGAGCCGATGATCATGCTTTCCATGCCGATCACGCCACCGAACAGGTGGCCCAGCAAGGCACCGCCGAACATTGCGGCCAGCGTCGCCAGTGGCAAGGCCAGGCTGCGCCCGGTGAGCGCGGCGAGTACGCCGGTGCCCAGCAGCATCAACAGGTGGTCAAGGCCGGTCAGCGGGTGCAGCAGGCCGTCCTGCAATGGGTTGGCATCGTGGCCCGGGTGGGCGAACGCCGGTACGGCCAGCATCAGCAGTGCAAGGGCAAGGGTCTTTTTCATGGGTCAGGCTCCAGGTCGAATTCAGTGGGCGGGCGCAGGCACGCGGACAAACAGGTGATCGCTATGGGTGTGGCTGTGCGGTGCGCTCTGGTAGGCGCCCGCCTCCGGCTCGAACGGCGCCTGCTCCACAGTCACCTGCAGGCCGAAGCCGCGCACCATGTCGTCCAGCACGTGGTCGTGCTGGTAGCGCACCAATTCGCGCTCGATCTGCAGCGGCACATGCCGGTTGCCCAGGTGGTAGGCGGCCCGCGCCAGCAGCAACGGGTCGTCGCAGTGCACCGTCGAGACCTGCTCGGCGGCCGCCAGGATGCGCACCACCTCCACGCCCTGGGCATCGGCCAGCAGCTCGCCACCACGGATCAACTGGCCGCGCTCGAGCATCAGGCCGGCATCGCGACCATCGTCCAGGGTGATACGCACGCGGCTCTTGATGCGCGTGTCCAGGCTCAGGGTGGCCGTGGCGCTGATATGCCCGGCCTCGCCCAGGCGTTGCGTCAACACAATCATGCTCGCTCCTTAAAACAGAAAGTAACGCTGCGCCATCGGCAGGATGCTGGCCGGCTCGCACACCAGCAGCTCGCCGTCGGCGCGCACTTCGTAGGTTTGTGAGTCGACCTCGATGCTCGGCATCAGGCCGTTGTGCCGCATGTCGCCTTGCGCACCGTGCGACAGCCCCGCGCCACGCCGATCAGGCTGCGCAGGCCCAGCTCGTGGTGCACGCCACGGTCCATTGCCGCCTGGGACAGGAACGTCATGCGCGTGGCGTTGCGCGCCTGCCCAAGGGCGCCGAACATCGGCCGGTAGTGCACCGGCTGCGGCGTGGGGATCGAGCCGTTGATATCGCCCATCGGCGCCATCACGATCATCCCGCCCTTGAGCACCAGCGCCGGCTTGACCCCGAAAAAGGCCGGCGACCACAGCACCAGGTCAGCCAGCTTGCCGGCTTCCAGCGAGCCCACTTCATGGGCGATGCCATGGGTCAGCGCCGGGTTGATGGTGTACTTGGCGATGTAGCGCTTGACCCGGAAGTTGTCGCTGCGCGCGGTATCCGGCGCCAGTGGCCCACGGCGCAGTTTCATCTGGTGCGCGACCTGCCAGGTGCGCAGCACCACTTCGCCGACGCGGCCCATGGCCTGGGAGTCCGACGAGGTCATGGAGAAGGCGCCGATGTCGTGCAGGATGTCTTCGGCAGCGATGGTCTCGCGGCGGATGCGCGACTCCGCGAAGGCGACGTCTTCGGGGATGCTGGTGTCCAGGTGATGGCACACCATCAGCATGTCCAGGTGCTCGTCCACGGTATTGACGGTGTACGGCAGGGTCGGGTTGGTCGAGGATGGCAGCACATTGGCGTAACCGGCCGCGCGGATGATGTCCGGTGCATGCCCGCCGCCCGCGCTTCGGTATGGAAGGTATGGATGGTGCGATCGCCAATGGCGGCCAGCGTGTCCTCGATGCAACCGCTCTCGTTGAGGGTGTCGCTGTGCAGCGCCACCTGCACGTCCATTGCCTCGGCCACGCTCAGGCAGCAGTCGATCGCCGCCGGCGTCGAGCCCCAGTCTTCGTGCAACTTGAGCCCTACTGCGCCGGCGGCGATCTGCTCTCGCAGGGCCTCGGGCTGCGACGCGTTGCCCTTGCCCAGCAGGCCGATGTTGATCGGCAACTCGTCGGCGGCTTGCAGCATGCGCGCCAGGTACCAGGTGCCCGAGGTACAGGTGGTGGCGTTGGTGCCGGTGGCAGGCCCGGTGCCGCCACCGATAAAGGTGGTGATGCCCGACACCAGCGCTTCGTCGACCTGCTGCGGGCAGATGAAATGGATGTGCGAGTCGATGCCGCCGGCCGTGACAATCTTGCCTTCGGCGGCGATCACCTCGGTGCCCGGCCCCACCGGCAGGGTCACGCCGGGCTGCACATCGGGATTGCCAGCCTTGCCGATGCCGAAGATACGCCCGTGCTTGACCCCGATGTCGGCCTTGACGATACCCCAGTGATCGATGATCAGGGCGTTGGTCAGCACCAGGTCCATGGCCTCGGCGGCGAGCATCTGGCCCTGGCCCATACCGTCGCGGATCACCTTGCCACCGCCGAACTTGACCTCTTCGCCGTACAGCGTGAAGTCCTTTTCGACCTCCACCCACAGTTCGGTGTCGGCCAGGCGCACGCGGTCGCCCACGGTGGGGCCGAACATGTCGGCGTAGGTCCGACGCGAGATTCGGCTCATGCCAGGTTCTCCAGCTTGCCCATCACCCGGCCCTGGAAGCCATACACCTCGCGCTTGCCGGCGTAGGCCACCAGGCTCACGGTACGCGACTGGCCGGGCTCGAAACGCACGGCGGTGCCGGCGGCGATGTCCAGGCGAAAGCCGCGCGCAGCCGCGCGCTCGAACACCAGGAAGTTATTGACTTCATAGAAGTGGTAGTGCGAACCCACCTGGATCGGTCGATCGCCGTGGTTGGCCACGCTGACGCTGATCGTGGCGCGACCGGCATTGAGTTCGATGTCGCCGTCGGCGACGTGCAGTTCTCCGGGAATCATGGCGTTCTCCTGGCCGGGTCAGACGATCGGGTCGTGCACGGTGACCAGCTTGGTCCCGTCGGGAAAGGTGGCCTCCACCTGCACGTCATGGATCATTTCGCTTACGCCCTCCATCACCTGCTCGCGGCGCAGCACTTCGCGGCCCAGGCTCATCAACTCGGCGACCGTGCGCCCATCACGGGCGCCCTCCATCACGCTGGCGCTGATCAACGCCACCGCCTCCGGGTAGTTGAGCTTCAGGCCACGGGCCAGGCGGCGCTCGGCCAGCAGCGCGGCGGTGAACAGCAGCAGTTTGTCTTTCTCTCGCGGGGTCAGCTCCATGGTGCGTTCTCTCAAGTGGCCCAGATGCGCGGCGGGCATGGCGCCAGGCCGAGGATGGCCGGTCGCAGGGTGCGCCATATCCGCTGCAGGGTGGATTGCAGGCGTTGGTTGTCGTGGTCCAGCAGGCGGACCACCAGCAGTTGCCCGAGCAGGGTCGCCCCAGCGGGCACTGGCAGCTCGTTGATCAGTTCGCGCACCTGTTCGAGCAGGTGCTCGCTGGCCGGTGCGGCGCAGAAGGTGGCCAGCAGCGGGTAACCCGCCAGCTTGTCCAGGCGCCCGCCTTCGATGCGCAAGCGTTCGTGCAGGCCAAGCGCGTTGGGCAGGTCCACTTGCAGGCGGCTGTCGAGTGCGCCGTGGCTGAAGCTTTCACCCATTACCGGGCGCCCCAGGCACAGGGTTTCCCAGGCCAGCAGGCGCGCACCGGGGGCCAGGCTGAAGCGGCTGAGCAGCGACACCCGCGCACCGGGGAAGCAGATGCTGTCCTGCGGCAACCATTCCAGCGTGCTGCCTGCGGCCAGGTGAAAATGCTGGCGCAGGATCGAGGTCGGCCCGGCGCTGCGGTAGAACTTGGTGGCCCCCGGCATGGTCAGCAGGGCGTGGCTGCCGGGCTCCAGATGAATGTTCAGGGCCAGCCGGTCGCCCCCCACCACGCCGCCTGGCGGGTGCAGGATGTAGACGTGGCACGGCGCGCCTTCCGGGTAGAACGGGCGCTGCACCAAAAGCGGGCCGAAATGGCGACGCGCACCAATACGGGTCCGGTCTTCGCCGAACACGAACCGCAGGTTCAGTTCGGCGTTCCAGCCGCTATCGGCGAGCGGCGCGTCAATGGATTGAGCAAGCGTCATGCAGGGCGGCCTTGAGCAGTGGGACAGCGACACGGGGATGACCAGTGCCTGACCAATCGATCAGCTATCGGTGCTTCGGGACAATGCAGATTACGAGCCAATGTTGTGCATTGCTGCTACTGGCAGGTAGGAAACGCTCCGCAATGGTGACTACAGGCCAAACAGGTCGTGTGCGTCGAGCAGGCGGTAGGCGATCTCGGGGCGTTTTTCCAGGGCGCGACGGATAGCGGCCGGGATGGCTTGGCGGGTCTTGCGGCATAGCCCTGGCAGCGCCTCGATCTCGATGCGGATGCCGCGCATGGTGCGCACCTCGTTGGGGCCGGGGGCGATGTGCAGACGAATGCCCAGTTGTTCGAACAAGCGACGTTGCAGGTGTTCGAGGTCGGGCAGGCTTTGCAGGTTTTCCAGGCGTTCGAGCAGGCGGTGTTCTTCCTGACGCGTCAGGCGCAGGATGCGCAGGTCGGCGCCTGGGGTGTCGAGCAGGCGCTCGCGCTCGCAGATGCAAGCGCCAGGTGGGCAGGGTTGGCGCAGGGGTATGATGGGGTCCATGAGGCCCAAGCATAGACAGGTGCCCATTGGCCGGCAATGCAGGCGAAGGGCACACCGGAGACGCTGAACATGAAACAACCCGAACTGGACCTGTTCGACCCGCCCGCATCCGGCGCAGCCGAATGGATCGGCAAGCAGACCGTGGTGCTGCCTGGCTTTGCCCTACCCCATGTCGAGGCGTTGCTGCCGGCCCTGCGCACTGTCCTGCGGGCCGCCCCCTTTCGCAACCAGCTCACCCCCGGCGGACGCAACATCGAGGTGGCCATCAGCAACTGCGGCGCCCTGGGCTGGATCAGCGACCGCCACGGCTACCGCTACAGCCCCCTCGACCCGCTCACCGGCAAACCCTGGCCCGCCCTGCCCGCGCTGCTCGAACAGCTGGCCGACGCAGCGGCCAGCGCCGCCGGGTTCACCGGCTTCAGGCCTGACGCGTGCCTGATCAACCATTACCTGCCCGGCAACCGCCTGACCCTGCATCAGGACCGCAACGAACGCGACTTCTCGCAGCCCATTGTGTCGGTATCGCTCGGCCTGCCCGCCGTGTTCCTGTACGGCGGCCACACCCGCAGCGAACCCACGCGCAAAGTCGGCCTGCGCCACGGCGATGTGATGGTGTGGGGTGGCGAGGACCGACTGCGCTTTCACGGGGTCAACCCGCTCAAGGACGGCGAGCACCCTGTGCTCGGCGCACGCCGCATCAACCTGACCCTGCGCAAGGCCGGTCACGCCGATTGAACTCCCCCGCCTCGGCAGCTCTCCCACTTCATAGGACCCCGCTGATTCACCCAGCCCCTATGGAGCACGGCAATGGCCAGGCCACTGCAGGAATACCAACGCAAGCGCAATTTCGACGCCACCCCTGAGCCGGCCGGCCAGTCTCACCGCGGCCCCAAGGCGCAGGCCTTGCAGTGCTGTATCCAGCAACATGACGCCAGCCATCTGCACTACGATTTCCGACTGGAGCTTGATGGCACCCTCAAGAGCTGGGCGATTCCCAAGGGCGCGTCGCTGGCCCCCAAGATCCGCCGCCTGGCGCTGCCCTGGAAGGCCATGCTCGAAGCCACCCAGCTGACCCTGGCGCTGCTGGACGAACTGGGCCTGCAGGCATTTCTCAAGACCAGCGGCGGCAAGGGCATGCAGGTGGTGGTGCCGTTGACCCGGCGCGTGGAATGGGACGAGGTCAAGGCCTTCAGCCACGCCATCGTCAACCACATGGCCGGGCTGTTTCCGGAGCGGTTGTCGGCGCTATCGGGGCCAAAAAATCGCGTCGGGCGCCTCTTCATCGACTACCTGCGCAATGCCCGTGGCGCTACCACCGTGTGCGCCTATTCGCTGCGCGCCCGAGAAGGCTTGCCGGTGTCGGTACCGATCCGGCGTGAAGAACTGACCGAACTCAAGAGCGCCAACCAGTGGCCCCTGCACAACCTGGGCGCACGGCTGGCCGAGCCTGAAGACCCCTGGGCCAGCTACGACAAGACCCGCCAATCCATCACTGCCGCGCTGCGCAAGCGCATCGGCCTGACATGACGTCCAAGGAGTCCACCCATGAGCATCCTTCAGGCTTTCGACCGCAGCCGTCTCGACACGCTGTGCGCCAGTTCGCCGACCGCCCGCAGCCGCTTGACCTCGACCGCCAGCTGTTGACATTGATGCAGGCGTTGCACGCCGCCGGGCTGGACCGCCTGCCCCTGCCGGGCCAGGGCCAGACCCTGCAACGCTGGCAGACCCTGGCACGCGTGGCCGGCGCCGACCTTTCGCTGGCCAAGCTCTACGAAGGCCATACCGACGCCCTGGCGATACTCGCCGAGTGCGCCTGTGCCCCTCTGGCCGGCGATGGCATCTGGGGCGTCTGGGCCGCCGAGCCGCCCAGCGCACGGGTGCGCATCGTCGCCCGCGACAACCAGCGGGTGTTCCTGCAGGGCCGCAAGGCGTGGTGCTCCGGCGCGTTGCAGATCGACTGCGGGCTGCTGACCGCCTGGGACGAAGACGACCAGCCACAGCTGGTCGCCCTGGACCTGGCCGAGGCCGGCCTGCAGCGGGTGGCCGATGGCTG
>NZ_JAAHBU010000307.1 GCF_010671725.1 Pseudomonas brassicae
CGGCGATCACCACGCGTTCCCCGCCCTTGAGCCCTTCACCCACCACCACCTTGCCGGTGAGGTAGCGCACCACCTTGACCTTGTGCAGGTTGACCTTGTTGTCCTCGCCCACCAGCCACACGGCCGGGTCGTGCACATCCTTGGTCAGCGCCGACCACGGCAGCTCGACGCTCGGAGTGCCCTGGGCCTTGGCCGTGGCACTCACCACCGAGCCCAGCTGCATGGCGGGCGGTACGTTGCTCAGGGCTACTTTTACCTGCACCGTGCCACTTTGTGCCGACACCGTCGGGGTGACCTCGCGCACCTGACCCTGGGCTTGTACCGTGGGGTCGTCGAGCAGGCTGACGGTGATGCTCTGCTGGCTTGGCGGGGCCATCAGCAGCGACTCGTACACGTTGAACACCGCATCACGTTCGCCGTCACGGGCCAGGGTGAAGATCGGCACAGTGGCCTGCACCACCTGGCCGACCTCGGCCTGGCGCGCGGTGATCACACCGGGGGCCTCGGCAATCAAGGCGGTATAGCTCAGTTGCTCGCGGGCGTTGGCCAACTGCGCCTGGGCGGCCTTGAGCGCACTCTGGCTGCTGCGTAAGGCGGCCTGGGCCGAATCGTATTCGCTCTGGCTGGTGTAGCCCTTGGGCAAGAGCTTCTGCTGGCGCACGAAGGCGGCAGCGGTCTGGGTGACGCGGGCCTGTTCGGCGAACACCTCGGCCTTGGCCGAGTCGACGTTGGTCTGCAGGTCCTTGGGGTCCAGGCGCGCCAGCACCTGGTTGGCGCTGACGTGGTCACCGACGTCCACGCTGCGCTGGACGATCTTGCCGCCCACGCGAAACGACAGGTCGGCCTGCACGCGGGCCTGCACATCGCCGGTGAGCGTCACCGACGCGGCAAAGTCGCCGGGCTCGACCTGCTGCACGGCGACTCGGGGCAGCTCGGGCGCAACGGCTTTCTTCTCGCCACAGCCGCCGAGCACAAGGGCGAGCCCCAGGCAGGCAATCAGGTGGGGGGGGCGACGGCATCATGCGGGCTCCTTGCGTGGGTCGGACCGGTTGGTAGATGCGACTGTTAGCGTAGATCAGGGTTCCGCCCGTCGCTTGTTCCGGGGGCAATTCTTGAACGCGGTGGTTTAGGTAATACTGTGGCGCATTACCGCCTGCCCCAGGACGCCCCGATGCTGACCACCCTGGCCATTGCCAACTACCGCTCGATCAACCACCTGGTGCTGCCGCTGGGCCGGTTGAACGTGATCACCGGGCCGAACGGCAGCGGCAAGTCCAACCTGTACAAGGCCCTGCGCCTGCTGGCGGAAACCGCGCGGGGCGGGGTGATCAATGCGCTGGCCGCCGAGGGCGGGCTGGAGTCGACGTTCTGGGCCGGGCCCGAAGTCATCAGCCGACGCATGCACAGTGGCGATGTCACCATCGAGGGCACCCGCCGCAATGAAGCCAAGCGCCTGCGCCTGGGCTTTGGTTGCGAAGACTACGGCTACGCGATCAGCCTGGGCATTCCCGAACCGACACTGTCGATGTTCGCCCTGGACCCTGAAGTGAAGCGCGAGGGCATCTGGGCCGGGGCGCTGTGCCGGCCGGCCAGCCTGCTGGTGCAGCGCAAGGGGCCGATGGTGAAGGTGCGTGACGGCCGCGAATGGTCGGTGGTGGCGCAGCACACCTCGGGGGCCGACAGCCTGTTCGACCAGGTCGGCAACCTGAGCAGTTCGCCAGAGGTACTGGTGTTGCGCGAGCAGATTCGGGGCTGGCGCTTCTATGATCATTTCCGCACCGACAGCCAGGCACCGGCGCGCCGGCCGCAGTTGGGTACGCGCACGCCGGTGTTGCACCATGACGGCCGGGACCTGGCGGCGGCGCTGCAGACGATCATCGAGATAGGCGACCCCGAAGCGTTGCAGGCGACCCTCAGCGATGCATTCCCCGGGGCGCGCCTGGCGATCGATGCGACGCTGGGTGGCCAGTTTGGCCTGCTGTTCCATCAGGAGGGATTGCTGCGCCCGCTGTCGGCGGCGGAGCTGTCGGACGGCACCTTGCGCTACCTGTTGCTGGTAGCGGCGCTGCTGACGCCCAGGCCGCCGAGCATGATGGTGCTCAACGAGCCGGAGACCAGCCTGCACCCGGATCTGTTGCCGGCGCTGGCACGCCTGATCGTGCGCGCATCGCGGGACTGTCAGGTGTGGGTGGTGTCGCATGCCGCGCGCTTGATTGCGGCGCTGGAGCGTGAGGCGCAGAGCAACTGCATCGTGCTGGAGAAGGTGCTGGGGCAGACCCGGCTGGTGGGGCAAGGGCGGCTGGATGAGCCGGCGTGGCGGTGGCCGGAGTAATACTGCCAGTACGGTGTTGCGCCCTTCGCTGGCAA
>NZ_JAAHBU010000308.1 GCF_010671725.1 Pseudomonas brassicae
CGGCGCTGTTCGGCCTGATCGGCAAGGCGATCGCGCAGTACCTGCAAACGTGCCTGCGGTTCGACGCTGTCGCCGAACAACTGCTGGCACGCAGGCTCATCCAAGGCCTGCAGCAGGATTTCGGGCAGTTTTGCGGCGTGTACCTGCTCACGGGTGACCTTGATCACCGGGCCATCGCCAAACGCCTCGCGGCCATAGACGATGGAGTCGCCCCACGGCTCCGGGCCACTGAACACTTCAAGCAGGCGCCCAGGCCAGCGTGGCAGCTGTACCGCCAGCGCAGGCAGGAAGCCCAGGCCGTCACCCTTGCCAACACCGGTGCGGGTGCCTTCGACAAGGCGCGTGATCTGGCGGTCCAGGCGCATGCGCCGCAAGGTGTCGGCGAGCAGTCCCGGGACCGGCAACTGGTCGACGTGCACCTGGCGCAGCACATCGTCGCTGGTGGCGCAGATCTCGGCCGCCTGGGCCAGCTCGGCATCGCTCAGGCCATCGGTGAGCGGCCCCAGGCGCCGCAGCAACTGCGCCCGCGACCATTTCAGCGGCTGTTCGCCGTAGGCCTGCCAGGCCCCCTGATTGTTGGAGCGCAGCACGGGACGATAGGCGTCAGCCACGCCATGTTCGATTCGCCACACACCGTTGGCGTCCTGGCTGACCTCATACACGCCCTGGTCGATACGCACATACTGTTTGCCAGCGAGCCGATAGAGCCCCTGGGCGTCCGGCACCACATCGGCCAGCTCGACAGGGTTGGCATACGGCGACAGGTCCACGCGCCACAAGCGGCGCTCGCCACCGGGCAATTCGATGGGCAGCAGGCCGTCCACCAGTTCGCTGGGTGAAACCTTGGGCAGCGCTGCGCCCACGGCGGCCAGCCCGGCCACCATGGCCATGTTGATGGCCACCGATTCAAGGTGTGCCCACGCCGTGGCACGGTCACCGGTTTCCCACGCATGGGCGCCATCGATCACGCTGTGGATCAGTTGCTCGGCGGCCACCACGGCCATCACCTCGCCCAGATATGGCACGAAGAACGCCGCCGCATTCAGCACATTCAGCCCCACCGATGCCCAATAGGCCAGGCGTTCGGCGCGGGCCTTTTCGTCGGCCTTGGCGCTGGGTACCGCCAGCACGCGTGCATCAGCCTTGAGCTTTTGCAGGTGCTGGGTGTAAAGCGTGTCGAACAGTTCGCCGGCCAGCGGCAGATCACGCAGCTTCAGGCTGGCCGCGGGGTCGAACACGCTTTCCCACACATCGTCACGGCCGATCACTTTGTGGTACAGGTTCTGCTGCAGGGTGGCAAAGAACCACTGCGCCTGCTCTCTGGGTACATAGCCGCGCAGCAACTGCCGGTAGGCTGGCGAGCGCAGGTTGATACGCAAATCATCGCGAAAGGCCTTGACCGACGGGTACTCGCGCAACGGGTAAAGCGGTGCACCGGGCAGGTAGACCACCACGGGCTCTTCCACATCGCTGGCCACCCGGTCGGCACTGATCATCCACACATCCGCCAACGCCACGCCATACATGCTCAATTGGCGCACCACCACCGGCTTGCCATTGAGTCGCACGTCTGGCTTGCCCTGTAGCAGTGCCAGCAGGGCCTGGCGGGCAGCGTCGGTAATCTCCGATTTCATCAAGGCTACCTGCAGGCGCACCCGCAGCAGGTCCTTGTACACACTGATCCATTGCTGTTTGAGCGACGCCTGGGTGGCGGGGCTCTCGAACACCGTGCTCAGGTGCTGCTGGTATTGCTGCCCCAGGTCCAGTGCATGGCACAGTCCGGCAAAGGCGCTGGGCGAAATGGCCACGGGGGCGGCATAGCGCACCGTCGGCGACTGGTAAATCACATGATTTTCCAGGCTATAGGCACCATCGCTGGAGAGCCCGCTGCCCGCCACGAAACTGGCGCTGGCGGCGAAGTTCTGCAATGCGGCCTGCAACAGGCTCTGGCGCGTTGCGCTGACATCCTCCCAGCGGCCGTTGCCGGTGCTTTCACGGGTAATCTGCACGAACTGGCAAGTGTTGACGTCGATCTGCAGCGCCGGGTAATCGGCTTTCAGCCTGGCCAGCAGCAAGGGTTCGGCAAATGCGGCAATGCCCTTGAGGTCCTTGAGCAGCACGGCCAGCATACGGCCCGACAAGCGGCTTTGTGCCTGAGCCGCGATCAACCTCTGCTGTTCGACCGCGGGCGCGCCGGTAAACCAGGCCGCCAGCCCGAGCACATCGCCTTGCTCGGCCAGCTGGCTGCGGCTCAGGTGCTTGAACGCGGCGGGTGTGGAATGCTTGAGCCAGTCCGGTAGGCGGCGCTGAAGAAAGGGGCCATTGAGGCCAAGATCAGGTGACGGCATGGTGCTTCTCTGCAGGTAAATGGACATGCAGAGAAACAAACCCATGGATGCCGTCGGCGTTACATATTGCTCGATCGCCCGCGGTTACTGGAGCAGCCCTTCTGAACGGGTCAGGCTGGTCGTCAATTGCTCAACCGAGGTTTCACGACCACGCATAATCGCGCGCCCGGCGTCCAGGTACTGGGCATCGCTCAGGCTGACCTTGTGCAAGTTGCCGCCAGCGTCGAGCACAGCCTGGGGGAAAGCCGTGCCCAACGCCGCGATCACGTTGGGGCTGAGTGCCTGAACACTCAACGCCTCGTCGCTGGTGCACTCCTCGAGGTAGGTCATGCCGTCATCCCACAGTGCCTCGACGATCTTGAACTGCGCGGCATAACGTTGACGCAGGTAGTACTGCCAACTGGTCTGCCCCACCAGCCAGTCCTGTCGCGCCTGAGCCGTGTCATTGCTGCGCACCTGTTTGCGTACCTTCGATTGGGTGCGCTCGGAAACCTCGGCGATATTGCTGAACATCATCCCGCTGGACGGCTCCGGGTAATCCAGCTTCGCCGCCAGCCCCTGGCGCAGCTTCAGGCGGATCTCGATGTCGTCGACCGGGTGCGCCAGCAACACCTCATCGCTGATGTCATCCAGCGGGTCCAGCGCTGGCACGCTGCCCGCACCTTCAACCCCTTCCTGCAAGGCAGCGCGGCGCGCAGTGCGCCGCAGCGAGATAAGGTCGGCCAGGCGGTTGACCTCGCTGCGACGGAACAGCTGCTTGTACAGGTTGAACATGCCTCGGCTGCGGGCATCATCGGTGCCGGCGGCCAACGCCTTGTCGAACACCAGCCGGGCGATTTCGAAGTCGCTGAAGGCGTCCGCCGACATGTCGGCGCAGGTAGCCGGGTAGCTGTCGGCGATTTCCAGCAGTTCTTCGCGAAAAGCCTGGTGTTGCTCAGCAAACTCCAGCACCGACCAGACTCGCTCGCGCACACCTGCCAGGTCCAGGTCCGCTTCCCGGGAGTTGCCCAGGCGGTCCAGCACATCGAACACGGTCCTGAATGCCGGGTCCTGTTTCAATGTCTGCCACAGTGCTTGTCGGGTCTGGGTAACATCTGCCAACCAGACGGTCGTCGAATCAAGGGTGTTCAACTCATGCACCCTCTGACCGACCTCGGCCAGACGTTGAGCCGCTGCCGGTGGCAGCGGGTTGCCATTCAGGTGCAGGTGTCGTGATGCATCCCCGCTCAGCAGGGCTTGGCCATAGCGGGTCGTTGCAAGGTCGGGTAATGACGCGATGCGGTTGCGCGACAGCTCCACGACCCGCAGACTCAGTGGTTCGTGGTCCATCAGTGCGCTCAGCCCCTCGGGCCAGGCGGCGATGCGGCAGTTGCCAAGGTCCAGGTGGCGCAACGCGGTCATCCCGCCCAGTGCAGGCGCGCCCAAGGGGGTTGTCCGTGAGCACGATACGCTCCAGGCGCACCATCGGCGCAAAGGCTTGAGCGGCCGCCTCGTCCAGCGAGATGAGGTTGTACCCCAGGTCAAGCTCACGCAGGGGCAAGCGCGCGAGCGCCTCGATACCTTGCGCGGTAAGCGACAGGAAGTTGCCACGCAGGCTCAGCTCGCGCAGGCTGCCCAACCCGCTCAGGTCCTGCAAGGCTTGCAGGTTGACCGCCTCAAGCGCGTTGGCCCCCAGGTTCAAGTGCTGCAGGTGAATCAAGCCCTTGAGCGGGGCGAACGACTGGGCACCGCCAGTGATGTGGTTGGCGTTGAAGCTCAGCTCACGCAACGCGACACAGTCGCTGATCGCAGGTGGGATGGCGTTCAATACATTGAAATCAAGCGAGAGCTGCCTGATCGAGGGAAATGCACGCAGAAAGCCAGGCGGTAGCGTATGCAGATCCATGCTATCCAGGATCAGCGCATCGATGTGCGCGAATCTGAGGTCCAGCGTCGGCAGCTCACTGACCGACAAGCCCGTCAGGTCCAGCACGTTGCTCCCCTCGGCACGCCAGCACTCTTTGAGGCGATCGGAAATTACAGTACGCGATTCGATCTCCTGGTCGTCATCGAGATCCTCGGCGAGCTCGATCCAGTCGTCCAGGGTGTCATACAACGCCTCGTACTCCTGCTGGAGCGACTTGACGGCGGCTTCAAGGTCCCCTTGCGCTTGCAACTCGCCGATCAAGGCTTCGCGCTGTTCACGGGTCATGTTCGGATACAGGTCGCGCAGGCGACTCGAGGGTGACCGTGCGCGGCTCACCATACCACCCAATGGGTAGCCGACCCGTCGCTGCGCCAGGTGAAACGGCGGAATGAACCACGGACGTACCGGCCGAATACCCAGCAGCCCGGCCACCATCGCCCGGTCAGTGACTGCCAGCGCACGCAATGCGGGCAGCAGACGCCCAGCATCATGCACCGTGTAGCCCATGGCCAACCGCTCATTGTCAGGCAGCGCCTTGAGCATGCCCTCCTGCACGGTGCTCGTGATCCCAAGTTCCAGTCCCTCATGGTCGTAGAGTCGATACTGTCCAAGTTGGCGAACCAACGTCTTGAGCGCCGCAGCTGGATCGCCGACGCTGCCTGCCAGGCGCCCGCCGAGGGACTCCTCACGCAGTTCCAGGCGCACATCGGCCGTCCAGCCCGGCAAGCGCCCCAGCAGCCCGAGCGCCAGGCGATCGCTGTCCACGCCCGCCAGTGTCGGTTGATACAGGCCTTGCAAGGCACGGTTGATACGCGCCTCGCGCTGATACACCCGCGCCTCTTCGGCAACCCGCAAGGGTACACGGCCGTCGGCCTTGCTCAATTCACGGTACTCAGCGCCACTGGCTCTGGCGAGCAGTGCATTGGCCGCCTCATCCGGCAGATTACTGAACTGACGCTGGATGCGCTGAACGGCCACTGAGCGTTCGAGACGCTGGCTGTCGTACAGGCTGTCAAACACCTTGCCGCGCTGCCGGGCCGCATGGTCGCCCAAATGATCACGCAAGACCTGCAGGCGGTTGCCCGACGCAACGCTCTCGCCCACCAATGCAGAGGCTGACGCTTCATCCAGGCTGGCCAGAATCCGTTCGGGCAACTGGCCACCATACACGTCGTCACGGGTCAGCTTGATCACCGGCCCCTGGGGGTAAAGTTCGCGACCATAGGTAATCGACTCGCCCCAGGGCTCTGGCCCGCTGAACACCTCGATGACCCGGCCTGGCCAGCGCGGCAGTTGCACGGCAAGCGCCGGCAGAAAGCCCAGGTCCTTGCCCAGGCCTGTACCATCGCGGGTGGCATCGATAAAGCGCGTGACCTGCCGGTCGAGGCGCAGGCGGCGCAAGGTTTCGGCCAGCAGCGCAGGCATGCGCGTCTGGTCGATATGCACCTTGCGCAGCACATCGTCGCTGACGCCGCACAGCTCGGCCGCCTGGGCCAGCTCGGTGTCTTCCAGGCCCTCGGTGGCATGCCCCAGCCGACGCAGCAACTGGCGCCGGTCCCAGGTCAGCGGGCGCTCGCCGTCGGCGCGCCAGGCGCCTTCGCCATTGGAGCTCAAGGGCGGCTCATAGGCGTCAGGCGCATCGCTGGTGACACGCCAGCGCCCCTGTTCATTCTTCGCCACCTCGTACACGTGATCATCAATACGCACATAGTGTTTGTCGCCAACGCGGTAGAGCCCCTCGCTATCGGGCAGCACCTCGGCCAGGTCGACAGGCCGGGCGTACGGGGCAAGGTTGGCGCGCCACAAGCGGCTGCCACCGACCGCCAGGTTGACCTGCAGCAGTTCGTCCAGCACCAGGCTGCTGCCCGCCTGGATTGCGACACCGGCCGGCACCAGTGCCGCAGTGACCGCGATCGTCTGGGCCAGCGCACCGACATGCGCCCAGGCACCGTCATAATCACCGTTGCTCCAGTCCTCACCGGTCTCGATGACCTGCATGATCAGGTGCTCAGCCATGACCGCGAGCATGACTTCCCCCACCACCGGGATGAACAGTGCAGCTACGCCGAACACGTTTTCCCCGGCCGACTCCCAGAATGCCCAACGTGCCTGGGAGGCGCGCAGGTCGTGTTCCGCGCTGGGCACTATCACGGCCTTGGCATCCGTCTTGAGGCGCTCGGCATGCTGCGCTTGCAGCGTCCTGAACAGGTCCCCGGTCAACCGTCGGCTGCGCGTGACCAGCCTGCCCTGGGGGTTGTAGACGACCTCGAACACATCCGACGCACCCAGCACCTTGTGGTAGAAGTGCTCGCGCAACGTCTGCGCAAATGCCGGTTGCTGCGCCTTGGCCACATAGCTGGTCAGCAACTGGACATAGGCAGGCTGGCTGAGGCTGATGCGCAGGTCCGCCTTGAACGCCTCGATCGATGCATACTCCTTGAGCGGATACAGAGGAGCACCGGGCAGGTAGACAATGATCGGCTGCGCTGCGCTGGAGGATGCATGCCGGGCACTGATCACCCACACATCCTCAAGGTTCATGCCGTACATGCTCAGTTGCGACACTTCAAGCGGATGGCCGTGGTACTGAGGCGCGGCGTGGCCATCGAGCAGACTTGTCAGCGCATCCCGCGCGGCGGCGCTGATTTCCGACTTCATGTAGGCGGTGTGCAGGCTGACCCGCAGCATTGCCTTGTACAACTCGATCCAGCGCTCGCGAATGCGCGCGTGGCTGAACGGCGTGTCGAATACCTCGGCCAGATGCTTCTGGTACAGCCCGCCCAGGTCCAGGTCATGGCACAGGCTGGCAAAGGCTTGCGGGGTCATCTTGAGGGGGCGCGTGACGGTAATTACCGCCGGCTCACGGATCACCTTGTCGACGCGGTGCTCGCCATCGTGAGACAGGTAGTCGTCCTCACCAAAGGTGGCCCCTGCGTCAAAATTCTGCAGTGCGGCCTGCAGCAGGCTCTGGCGCTCATCGGTGATCTGCTGCCAGCGGTGGTTGAACGCCCAGGTGCGAGTGACCCGGACCAGTTGGGCGGTGTTGACGTCAACGTCCACCCCCAGCTCGGCCTTCAAGCGCGCCTTGAGCAACGGCTCGGCAAAATCGGTGATGCCCTTGAGGTGCTTGAGCAAGCCCGCCAGGCCGCGCCTGGAGCGGCGCAGCTGCGTCTGGCAGTCGCGCAGCGCCTGCTGCTGTTGCAAGGGCGCGCGGGTAAACCATTCGGCAAGTGCGGCGGGCGCAGCGGGGGCATACTGCGCATCGACCTGGGTGGCGCGCAGGCGCTGCAGGTCTTTGCCGGAGGAATACTTGACCCACTGTGGCAGGCGCCGAAGGATGAAGTCGCGGTGCAAGCCGCCGGGGGTGATGGTGTCGGTCATCATTGTGTTCCTGTGGAGACATGGATCCACAGGAGAGCAAAACGACCGACCTCAGTTGCGGTACATAGTCCTTAGCGCCAGCGCCCCAGCTTGCTCCACAGCCCCAGCAGGGTGTTCTCGATCGAGCCGCTGGCAGCCAGGCCTACGCGCTCCTGCAGGCTTTTGCGCTCGGCATAGTGCAGGTGGTAGAGGTTGCAGGTGCGGGCACGCTCGCCCAGGTACTCGTCGCTGGTCTTGAGTTCGTCGACCAGTTGCTTGTTGAGCGCAGCCACGCCCAGCCAGACCTCGCCGGTGGCCACTTCATCGATGTGCAACTGCGGGCGATAGCGCGACACGAAGTCCTTGAACAGCTGATGGGTCACGTCCAGGTCCTCCTGGAACTTCTCGCGGCCCTTCTCGGTGTTTTCGCCAAACACGGTGACGGTGCGCTTGTACTCGCCTGCGGTGAACACCTCGAAGTCGACATCGTGCTTTTTCAGCAGCCGGTTGACGTTGGGCAACTGCGCCACCACACCGATGGAGCCGAGAATCGCGAACGGCGCACTGACGATCCGCTCGCCGATGCAGGCCATCATGTAGCCGCCGCTGGCCGCCACCTTGTCGATGCACACCGTCAGCGGTACACCGGCCTGGCGGATGCGCGCCAGTTGCGAAGAGGCCAGGCCATAGCTGTGCACCATGCCGCCGCCGCTTTCAAGGCGCAGCACCACTTCGTCCTGGGGCGTGGCGAGGGTCAGCAAGGCGGTGATTTCGTGGCGCAGGCTCTCGGTGGCAGAAGCCTTGATGTCACCGTCAAAATCCAGCACGAACACCCGCGGCTTGTCCTCGGGCTGCTTCTTCTGCTGCTTGTCCTGCTTGGCCTGCTTGGCCTGCTGCTTGCGCAGGGCCTTGAGCTGGGCCTTGTCGAGCAGGCGCGACTCCAGCCGCTCGCGCAGCTCCTTGTAGAAATCGTTCAGCCGGGTGACCTGCAACTGCCCACCGGGCTTGCGCCGGCCCTTGCCGCGCAACCCGGCAATCGCCGACAGCACCACCAGCAACGCGATCACCAAGGTCGCGGTCTTGGCCAGAAAACTTGCGTACTCAGCAAGAAACTCCACAGTAACTCCTTAACATGCCTGCGCCCGTGCGGCGCGTACCAATGCCCCAGCATACCGACGCCAGTGCAGCCCTGCCAGCGCAGGAAAACGCTGGCAATACAGTTCAAACGCTCTTTTCAAACGCTTGTATGTTTTTTCGTTGACAGGCTGCCAGTGGCGACCTAACCTCGCCTCAACCTTCTACCCAGGCACACCCCGTGGGCAGCATCTTTCTGATTCGACATGGCCAGGCCTCCTTTGGTGCAGACGACTACGATGTGTTGTCGCCCACCGGCATTGCCCAGAGCGAAGCGCTCGGTGACTACCTGGCCCGCCTGGGGCTGCGCCTTGACCGCTGCGTGGCCGGCACACTGCGCCGCCAGCAGGACACCGGGCGCCTGGTGCTGGCCCGCATGCAGGCGGCCGGCACGGCAGTAGCGGCACTGGAAACCGACCCGGCGTTCAACGAGTTCGATGCCGACGCGGTCATCCGGGCCCTGCTCCCGGGCCTGTTGCCGGACGAGCCCGAAGCCCTGCAGGTACTGCGCAACGCCCGTGAGCATCGCGGCGAGTTCCAGCGCCTGTTCGCGCTGCTGGTACAGCGCTGGCACAGTGGCGCACACCCGGTCGACGGCCTGCAGAGCTGGAGCGACTTCGTCGAGCAGGTACACGCTGGCCTGCAGCGCCTGTTGCAACAGGCAACGCAAGGCGAGCACATCGCCCTGTTCACCTCCGGCGGCACCATCGCCGCCCTGCTCCACCTGATTACCGGCATCACCCCCAGCCAGGCGTTCACGCTGAACTGGCAGATCATCAACACCTCGCTCAGCCAGCTGAAGTTCAGGGGCTGCGAGGTGGCGCTGGCTTCCTTCAACAGCCAAGCCCACGTGCAGTTGTTGAAGGCGCCGGAACTCATCACCTATCGATGAGCCCTGGCCTGTTGCGACCTTCGGGTCGCTTACATCACTTAATAAGGAATGCACCATGACCGACGTAGCAAAAGCCGTTGAAGCGATGAAAGCCAAATTCAATCCTGCCGCCGCTGCTGGCCTGGACCTGGTATTCGGTTTCCGTATCGATGAAACCAAGAACTTTGCCCTGATCGTCAAGGATGGCACCTGCGAACTGCAGGAAGGCGAAAACCCTGATGCCAACTGCACCCTGGTGATGGACACCGAGACCCTCAAAGGCATCGTCAGCGGCGAGACCGACGGCATGCAGGCCTTCATGGGCGGCAAGCTGCGCGTCGAAGGCGACATGATGCTGTCGATGAAACTCAGCGAGCTGTTCCCGGCCTGAGCCTTGCGCTGATGTCGCAAAAACCGAAGCCCTTGCGTGCTTCGGTTTTTTTTTACCGCGCATCAGGGGCAGTGATCGTGCTGCAACACGCTGGCCTATAAAGCAGTCAAACACTTGTTCGGTTTTGTGACGAGAATTAGATTAACCAATAATCAGCGACACTCAGAATAAGGGAAAAGCATGACGCTCACCGATCAGTCGACCCAGGTCCGCCCCGGCGAAGAACTCGATGCCAGCCTCATCGACCCTTACCTCAAGGCGCACATTCCCGGCCTGAGCGGCGTGCCTTGCATTACCCAATTCCCCGGCGGGGCGTCCAACCTCACGTACCTGCTCAGCTACCCGGACCGAGAATTCGTGCTGCGCCGCCCGCCCTTCGGGCACAAGGCCAGGTCGGCGCACGACATGGGCCGCGAGTTTCGCATCCTCAACCAGCTCAACAGCGGCTTCCCGTACTGCCCCAAGGCCTACGTGCACTGCACCGACGAGGGCCTGATCGGTGGTGAGTTCTATGTGATGGAGCGGGTCAAGGGCATCATCCTGCGCTCCGACCTGCCACCTGAGCTCGGCCTGGACAGCACGCGCACCGAAGCCTTGTGCAAGAGCTTCATCGACCGCCTGGTCGAGCTGCACCAGGTCGACTACAACGCCTGCGGCCTGGCCGACCTGGGCAAGCCCGAAGGCTACGTGCAGCGCCAGATCGATGGCTGGAGCGCACGCTATGAAAAAGCCCTGACCCCGGATGCGCCGCGCTGGGAGGCGGTGATCGCCTGGCTACGCGAAAAGATGCCGGCCGACCACCCCAACCCTGCCATCGTGCACAACGACTACCGCTTCGACAACGTGATCCTGGACGCCGACAACCCGATGCGCATCATCGGCGTGCTCGACTGGGAAATGACCACCCTGGGCGACCCGCTGATGGACCTGGGCAACACCCTGGCGTACTGGATCGAAGCCGCCGACCCGGCGCCCGTGCAACTCATGCGGCGCCAGCCGAGCAATGCGCCCGGCATGCTGACCCGTCGCCAGTTCGTGGACTACTACGCCGAACGGGCCGGCATCCGCATCGACAACTTCGATTTCTACTACACCTACGGGCTGTTCCGCCTGGCCGGTATCGTGCAGCAGATCTACTACCGTTTCTTCCACGGCCAGACCCAGGACAAGCGCTTCGCCCAGTTCATCCACATGAACACGCTGCTGGAGCACATGAGCCTGCAAGTGATCGGCAAGTCGGCCCTCTGACCCCACGACAACAAGGAAACCGCCCCATGTCCAAGACGCAGTTGTTCGACCTCGACGGCAAGATCGCATTCGTGTCCGGTGCCAGCCGCGGCATCGGCGAAGCGATTGCTCACCTGCTGGCCCAGCAGGGTGCGCACGTGATTGTCTCCAGCCGCAAGCTCGACGGTTGCCAGCGGGTGGCTGATGCGATCCTCGCGGCGGGCGGCAAGGCCACTGCGGTGGCGTGCCACATTGGCGAGATGGAGCAGATCGGGGCGGTGTTCGCCGGTATTCGCGAGCAGTTCGGGGGCCTGGACATCCTGGTCAACAATGCCGCCACCAACCCGCAGTTCTGCAACGTGCTGGACACCGACCTGGGCGCATTCCAGAAGACCGTGGACGTGAACATCCGCGGCTACTTCTTCATGTCGGTGGAGGCCGGCAAGCTGATGCGCGACAACGGCGGGGGCAGCATCATCAACGTGGCGTCGATCAATGGCGTGTCGCCGGGGGTGTTCCAGGGCATCTATTCGATCACCAAGGCGGCGGTGATCAACATGACCAAGGTGTTCGCCAAGGAATGCGCGCCGTTTGGCATTCGCTGCAATGCGCTGCTGCCGGGGCTGACCGATACCAAGTTCGCCTCGGCGCTGGTGAAGAACGACGCGATCCTCAACACCGCGCTGCAGCAGATCCCGCTCAAGCGCGTGGCCGATCCCAAGGAGATGGCCGGTGCGGTGCTGTACCTGGCCAGCGAGGCGTCGAGCTATACCACGGGTACGGCGTTGAATGTAGATGGGGGGTTCCTGTCCTGACTCGGTGTTGAATTCTTTCGCTGGCAAGCCAGCTCCCACAGGAACCCCAGTGCCTGAAAGGCCGGTGCTCAACTGTGGGAGTGGGCTTGCCAGCGAAGAGGCCCTGACAGGCAACCAGCATCTCCATTACCATAGCGCCCCTCAGGCGCAGCCCTACCGTTCTGCGCCCAGTCGAATAAGCCCAATGCCATGCCCTTCGAACTCAGCGTAGACCTCACCACCCTCGCCATTCTGGCCGCCGTCGCCTTTGTCGCCGGTTTCATCGATGCCATCGCCGGCGGCGGCGGGCTGCTCACCACGCCCGCCCTGCTCACCGCCGGCATGCCGCCGCACCTGGTGCTGGGCACCAACAAGCTCAGTTCCACCTTCGGCTCGGCCACCGCCGGCTTCACCTACTACCGGCGCAAGCTGTTCCACCCGGCGCAATGGCGCCACGCCCTGCTCGGCACCCTGGTCGGTGCGTTCATCGGCGCGATCGTGGCCCACTACCTGCCCGCCGAGTGGCTGAACAAGATGCTCCCGGTGGTGGTGTTCGCCTGCGGCGTGTACCTGCTGTTCGGCGGTACGCCCAAGGCGCCGCTGGACGCCGATGCGCCGATCAAGAAGAAATGGCAATGGCCGCAGGGCTTCACCCTGGGCTTCTACGACGGTGTCGCCGGCCCCGGCACCGGCGCGTTCTGGACCGTCAGCACGCTGCTGCTGTACCCCATCGACCTGGTCAAGGCCAGCGGCGTGGCGCGCAGCATGAACTTCGTCAGTAACGCAGCCGCGCTGTCGGTGTTCATCTTCTCCGGCCAGGTCGACTGGCTGGTGGGCCTGTCGATGGGCTCGGCGCTGATGGTCGGCGCGTTCTTCGGCGCACGCACCGCCATCAGCGGCGGCAGCAAGTTCATCCGCCCGGTGTTCATCACCGTGGTGCTGGCGCTGACCGTGCGCCTAGCGTGGCAGCACTGGTTCGGCCAGGCCTAGGCGACGCGCCACGTACAGGTCGATCAGGTAGCGTGCAATCGAGCGCCCCGCCGGCAACGGCGGCAGCGCATGCACGCTGAACCACTGCGCATCTTCGATCTCGTCGGCCTGCATGACGATCTCGCCGCCGGCGTACTCGGCATGGAAGCCCAGCATCATCGAGTGCGGGAACGGCCAGCACTGGCTGCCCACGTACTGCAGGTTCTGCACCTGCAGCGCGACCTCCTCGCGCACCTCGCGCACCAGGCAGTCCTCGGCCGACTCGCCCGGCTCGGCGAAGCCGGCCAGCGTGCTGTACACCCCGGTAACGAAGCGTGGTGAACGCGCCAGCAGTATCTCGTCGCCACGGGTGATCAGCACGATCATGCTCGGTGAAATGCGCGGGTAGCTGCGCAGGTCACACGGCGCGCAGTACATGGCCCGCTCCCAGTGGATCTGCGCCATCGGCTGCCCACAGCTGCCGCAAAAGCGATGCTCACGGGCCCAGGTGGCAATCTGCGCCGCGTAGCCAAGGATGGTGTAGGTATCGAAGTCGCCTTCGAGCATGAACTGGCGCAGGCCGCGCCAGCTGCAGCCGGCAACGTCCTGGGGGGCACGCAGTTCGAGCAGGAACACCGGCTCGCCGTCATAGTGGCCGATGCCGTGCTCGCACAGCACGTCCAGGCCCTGGCGCTTGAGCCAGTCACGCGGGAACAGGGCGCCATTGGCGTCCACCAGAAAACCCTCGGCACAGCGGGCGACGGCCAGGCCGCCGGTGGTGTTGGTGTCCAGTACTGCAGTGGTCCAGCGCGCTGACATGTTGCGTTCCTTGAAGGTTCGCGACCGGGTTCAGTCGTCGAACTGCGGTTTCTGTTTGCTCATGCTGGCGGCCATGGCCACCCGCAGGTCGCTCGATTGCAACATGGCGGCGTTCCAGGTGGCAATGTATTCCAGCCCGTCGTCGATGCGATGGTCGCGCATGTAGCTGAGCATTTGCTTGGTGCCGGCCACGGCAATCGGGGATTTGGCCGCGATTTCGCCGGCAATCGCAAAGACCCCGTCGAGCAGGCTCGGGGTATCGTCGAAGGTGCGGTTGACCAGGCCGATCTGGCGCGCCTCCTCGGCGCCTACGGCGCGGCCGGTATAGGCCAGCTCGCGCAGGATACCGTCACCGATGATGCGCGGCAGGCGCTGCAGGGTGCCCACATCGGCGGCCATGCCCATGTCGATTTCCTTGATCGAGAATTGCGCATCGGCGGCGGCGTAGCGCATGTCGCAGGCCGCGATCAGGTCGATCGCGCCGCCCAGGCAGTAGCCCTGGATGGCCGCCAGCACCGGCTTGCGGCAGGTGTCCACGGCATTGAACGAGGCCTGCATCTGCAGGATCTTGCGCCGTAGCAGGCGCGCGTTGCGGCCCACATCCTTGCCCAGCTCGCTGGCGACCGACGCCAGCAGCATCAGGTCGATGCCCGAGGAGAAGTGCTTGCCGGCGCCGCTGAGCACTACCACGCGTACCGCGTCGGTCTCGTCGATCCACTGGAAGATCTCGACGATCTCGCGCCAGAACGCCGCGTTCATGGCGTTGATCTTCTCGGGGCGGTTGATCTGGACGTGGGCAATGCTGTTCGACAGTTCGACCTTGAACGCGCTGTAGTCGGTCACGGTGACACTCCTTGGGCTGACGCGGGATGGTGACCGGGACTATATCGCAGACCGTAGGCGGCGCTTGTGCCAAAGGCTGGGCTGTTGCGGATGGCCTCTTCGCTGG
>NZ_JAAHBU010000309.1 GCF_010671725.1 Pseudomonas brassicae
CTGGCCCGCGACCGCCTGGGCGTGGCACTGGAGCTGGAGGCCGATCGTATGGCCAGCCTGCGCCTGCCGCCGGAAGAGTTCAGCCGCGAAATCGAGGTCATCAAGGAAGAGCGCCGCCTGCGCGTCGACGACCAGCCCAATGCCAAGGCCATGGAGCTGTTCAGCGCCATGGCCCACCCGGCCAGCGGCTACCATACGCCGACCATCGGCTGGATGGCCGACCTGGAGCGCATGAAGGTCGAGGAGCTGCGCCACTGGTACGAAGCCTGGTACGTGCCCAACAACGCCACCCTGGTGGTGGTCGGCGACGTCACCCCCGACGAGGTCAAGGGCCTGGCCCAGCGCTATTTCGGCGCCATCCCCAAACGTGCCACGCCGCCGGCCAAGCTGCCACTGGAGCTGGCCGAGCCGGGCCTGCGCCAGCTCACCGTGCATGTGCGTACCCAGTTGCCAAGCCTGATCTACGGCTTCAACGTGCCGGGCCTGGCCACCGCCAAGGACCCGCGCAGCGTGCACGCCCTGCGCCTGATCGCCGCCCTGCTCGACGGCGGCTACAGCGCACGCATGGCCACACGCCTGGAGCGCGGCCAGGAACTGGTTGCCGGGGCCTCCTCCAGCTACAACCCGTTCACCCGTGGCGACAGCCTGTTCGTGCTCTCGGCCATCCCGAACACGCAGAAGAAAAAGACCCTGGCCGAGGTCGAGAGCGGCCTCTGGCAACTGCTCGACGAGCTCAAGACCACCCCGCCCACCGCCGAAGAGCTGGAGCGCGTGCGCGCCCAGGTGATTGCCGGGCTGGTCTACGACCGCGACTCGATCAGCAGCCAGGCCACCACCATCGGCCAGCTGGAAACCGTGGGGCTGTCGTGGAAGCTCATCGACAAGGAGCTGGACGAGCTGAAAAGCGTGTCCCCGGCCGACATCCAGAGCGCCGCCCGCACCTACTTCACCCGCGAACGCCTGAGCGTTGCCCATGTATTGCCCGAGGAGCAGGCTCATGACTGAGCAATCGACCCCCCGCTACACCCTGATGGGCCTGGGCATCCTTGGCGCCGTGGTACTGACGGCGGTGTTCCTGGCCCGCCCGGTGCAGTCCGACACCCCTGCCAGCAAACCCGGCAGCAGCCTGCAGTCGCTGGCCGAGCTGGACGGCAAGGCGCCGAGCCGGCGCCGCCTCGACATCCAGACCTGGAACACCGCGAGGGCGCAAGGTACTGTTTGTCGAAGCCCATGAGCTGCCGATGTTCGACCTGCGCCTGACCTTTGCCGCCGGCAGCAGCCAGGACGGTGAACTGCCAGGCCTGGCCACGCTGACCAATGCCATGCTCAACGAAGGCGTGGCCGGCAAGGACGTCAGCGCGATTGCCGCCGGCTTCGAAGGCCTGGGTGCAGACTTTGGCAATGGTGCCTACCGCGACATGGCGGTGGCCTCGCTGCGCAGCCTCAGCGCCAAGGACAAGCGCGAGCCCGCCCTGGCGCTGTTCGCCGAGGTGGTCGGCAAGCCGACCTTCCCCGAAGACGCGCTCAAGCGCATCAAGAACCAGATACTGGCCGGTTTCGAATACCAGCAGCAGAACCCGGGCAAGCTGGCAGGCATCGAGCTGTTCCAGAAGCTGTATGGCACGCACCCCTACGGCCACCCGAGCGACGGCGATGCCAAGAGCATCCCGCCGATCACCCTCGACCAGTTGCGCGCGTTCCACGCCAAGGCCTACGCGGCCGGCAACGTGGTGATCGCGCTGGTCGGCGACCTCAGCCGCGACGAAGCCCAGGCCATCGCCGCCCAGGTGTCGGTTGCGCTGCCCAAGGGCCCGGCCCTGCCCAAGCTGGCCCAGCCGAGCGAGCCCACGCCGGGCGCCAGCCACATCGACTTCCCGTCCAAGCAGACCCACCTGATGCTGGCCCAACTCGGCATCACGCGTGACGACCCCGACTACGCGGCCCTGTCACTGGGCAACTCGATCCTCGGGGGTGGCGCCTTCGGCACCCGCCTGATGAGCGAAGTGCGCGAAAAACGCGGCCTCACCTACGGGGTATACTCGGTGTTCAGCCCGATGCAGGTGCGCGGCCCGTTCATGATCAACCTGCAGACCCGCGCCGAGCTGAGCGAAGGTACGCTCAAGCTGGTGCAGGACATCCTGCGCGATTACCTCAAGACCGGCCCCACCCAGCAGGAACTCGACGACGCCAAGCGCGAACTGGCCGGCAGCTTCCCGCTGGCCAATGCCAGCAATGCGAGCATCGTCGGCCAACTGGGCGCGATCGGCTTTTATGATCTGCCGTTGAATTACCTCGAAGACTTCATGCAGAAGTCCCAGAGCCTGACCGTCGAGCAGGTGCGTGATGCCCTCAACAAGCACCTGGCCGCCGACAAGATGGTCATCGTGACCGCCGGGCCGAAGGTGGCGCAACTGCCGCTGCCACCGCCCACTGACAAACCCGCCGAGCAGCCGCTTGGCGTACCGGAGCATTAATGGCCAGTCCATCCAGCAAATCCAAGGCCGCCCCCGGTGGCCCGGGCCAGCTGCGCATCATTGCCGGCGAATGGCGCAGCCGTCGCCTGAGCTTTCCCGACGCACCGGGCCTGCGCCCCACCCCTGACCGGGTGCGCGAAACCCTGTTCAACTGGCTGACGGCCCACATCGAAGGCGCCCGCGTGCTGGATGCCTTTGCCGGCAGCGGCGCACTGTTTCTCGAAGCCCTGTCCCGCGGTGCAGCCGCGGGCGTGGCGCTGGACAGCAACCGCGCCGCCATCGACAACCTCAAGGACAACCTCGAACTGCTGCGCTGCCCCACCGGCCAGGTGATCCAGACCGACGTGGTGCGCTACCTGCAGGGCGAGCCCAAGGCACCGTTCGACGTGGTGTTCCTCGACCCGCCGTTCCACCAGGACCTGCTGCCGACCACCTGCGCCCTGCTCGAAGAGCGCCAGTGGCTGGCACCGCTGGCATGGATCTACACCGAAAGCGAAACCGCCCCTTCGTCGCTGCAACTGCCTGGCAACTGGCGCCTGCACCGCGAAAAGAAAGCCGGCCAGGTGCACTACGCGCTCTGGCAACGCGGCTGAAACCACGGGTAGCCGCAGCGCTACCCGGCCCCCACTAACTATCTACGACCTGGCAGCAGGCGCTTTGGCTGATGGTGTTCCCGCTCTTAACCGAAAAGGAAACACACCATGCACCTGCTCTCCCGTACTGCCTGCGCAGTGCTGGGCCTGCTGACCGCCAGCACCGCGGCCCAGGCCGACCCTCCTGCACTGCACGACTTCACCCTCGATAACGGCCTGCGCGTACTGGTACGCGAAGATCACCGCGCCCCCGTGGTCACCTCACAACTGTGGCTCAAGGTGGGTTCCAGCCACGAGCGACCAGGCCAGTCAGGGCTCTCCCACCTGCTGGAACACCTGGTGTTTCTGGGCAGCCAGAAAACCGATTCCGGGCAGTTTTCAGAAATACTCGAACGCCTGGGCGCCGACGAGAACGCCTTCACCTCGCGCGACCTCACCGTGTACCACCAGACCCTGCCCCGCGAGCACCTCGAGGTCGCGCTGGAACTGACCGCCGACCTGCTCAACGGTGCCAGCCTGAGCGATGCCACCTTTGCCCGGGAGATCAACGTGGTCAAGGCCGAGCGCCGCGAGCGCGTACAGCCGGGCGTGCCCGCGCTGCACGAGCAACTGATGGCCATGGCCCACCCGATGAGCAGCTACCGCACCCCGGTCATCGGATGGGAGGCCGACCTGGAGCGCGTGACCAACCAGGAGGTCAACGACTGGTACCGCACCTGGTACGCGCCCAACAATGCGATTCTGGTGATCGTCGGGGATGTCACCCGTGACAGCGTCGAGGCCATGGTGCGCACGCATTTCTCGCTGCTGCCAGCGCGCCCGCTGCCGACGGTGAAGACGCCGCTCGAACTGGACGCGCCCGGCCTGCGCCGGCTGACCCGGGTAGATGAGCACAGCACGCCGATGCTCTACATGGCCTTCAACGTGCCTGGCTACGGTTCGGGGTTGGGGGCACGCGACATCAACGCACTGTTCCTGGCCCAAAGCCTGCTGGCACAGGGCAAGAGCGCACGACTGCGCAGCAGCCCGGCTTACGAACAAGGGCTGCTCGAGGCTGCGCAGGTCAATTACGACCCGTTTGTGCGCGGCGATGCCCTGTTCATCCTCGAAGCGACCGTCAACGCCAGCAATCCGCAACCACTGGCCACACTGGAAGCGACGCTGTGGCACGCACTGCAGGCGCTCAAGGACAACCCGCCCAGTGACGCCGAGCTGCAACGGGCCAAGGTCCAGCTCAGCGCCACGGCGGTCTACAACCTCGACACCCTGGAAGACCAGGCCAAGGACATCGGCCTACGCCTGGGGCATGGCCTGCCGATGATCGAGCTGGCCGCCGAGCAGGCCGCCATCCACGCCATCACCGCCGCCGATGTCCAGCGCGTGGCCAGCACCTATTTCACCCGCGAGCGCCTGAGCACCGCCTACCTGCTGGCCAAGGAGGCCGACCATGACTGATTTGCGTGTACTGCACCCAACCTGGCGCACCTGGCTGCGTGCGCTCTGTTCGCTGGGCCTGTGCCTGGCAGCCACGGCGCACGCCGCGCAGGCACCGATCACCTCGCTGCAACGCAGCCTGGACGCAGCGTTTTCACAACACGCGCTGGACATCCAGGGCTGGCAGACCGAACACGGCAGCCAGGTGCTGTATGTGCCCAACCTGAGGTTGCCGATGTTCGACCTGCAGGTAGTGGTAGGCGGCAGCTTTCATGACGATGGCCTTACCGGCCTGGCGCAACTGACCGCCGGCCTGATCGACAAGGGTAGCGTTTCACGCAGTGCTGCCGCCCTGGCCCTGACACTGGACGACAACGCCGCGCAGTTCGGCGTGGTCGCTGGCCCGCAAAATACCGTGTTCAAGGTCCGTGGGCTGAGCCACACGGCCCAGCGCGAGGCCATCGTCGAGGTCATCGCCGACATGCTGGGCAACCCGGCTTTCGCGCCCGATGCCATGGCCAAGGAAAAGGTCAGGTTACTCAACCTGGACAAGGCACGCGAACAATCGGCCGCTGCCAGGGCCACCGCGCAGCTGTTTGCCCACGTATTTGCCGGCCACCCCTATGCACAGACCCGTGCAGCGCATCCCGAAACCCTGCAAGGCATCACCGTGGAGCAGGTCCGGGACTTCCACCAGCGCCTCTACAGCGCCGGCAACAGCGTGATCGTGATCGTCGGCAACGTGACGCGCGAAGAGGCGCATCAGATGGCCGCGCAGATTTCCGCCGCCTTGCCCCCAGGCCCGGCTGCGGCTGCGTTCGCCGTGCCGCCTGCCAGCGAGCCGGAGATCTATCACCTGGAGCATCCGGGCACCCAGACCGTCCTGACCGTGGCGGTGCCCAGCGTGCCACGCCGCCACCCCGACAACGCCGCGCTGATGCTGGCCAACGAAATACTCGGTGGCTCCGGTATCAACAACCGGCTGATGCAAGAGCTGCGCACGCGGCGTGGGCTGACCTACGGGGCGGCTTCGCAACTGCGCCAGATGCCGCAAGCCGGCATCTGGGGCCTGCAACTGAGCGTTGCGCCGCAGTACCGTGATGCCACGCTGGCACTCGTCGAGACCCTGCTGCAACGCTACGCCGAGCACGGCCCGACCGAGCAGGAACTCGACGACGCAAAACGCAAGCTGCATGGCCAGATGCTGCGCAGCTCGGTCAGCAACGTCGACATCGCCGACCAGTTGCGCACCCTGGGCTTCCATCAATTGCCAATGAGCTATTACCAGACGCTGCTGGCCGAGCTGCACGCCGTCACCCTGGACGAGCTGAAGGTCGTGTTGAAAAAGCACCTGGACAGCCACAGACTGGTGCAGGTGAGTGCCGGCCCCTCGGTCGAGCAACGGCCACTGCGCGAGCCTGCCCTGGTCGACGCAGCACCTTGAGCCGCTTGGCGGCGGCAGACCGACGCTCACGCACATACACTGTCCAGTAGTGTCTGCCGCCTGCCCAAGAGTACTCAGCAATGTTCAGCGCCCCACCCTCTCTGTTCAAGCCGGCCATCGGCCTGGGCAACCCCCATGTGCAGACACTCTGGGGCCCGTTGTGGCGCAAGGCGCCGCCCCTGCCCCACCAACGCGAGCGCCTGTGGCTGGCCGATGGCGACTTTCTCGACCTCGACTGGCATGGCCCGCACACTGCCACCGCGCCGCTGGTGGTCGTGCTGCATGGGCTGACCGGCTCATCGGGCTCGCACTATGTCATCGGCCTGCAGCAGGCTCTGCTGGCCCAGGGCTGGGCCAGTGTGGCGGTCAACTGGCGCGGCTGCTCGGGCGAGCCGAACCTGTTGCCGCGCAGCTACCATTCCGGCGCCAGTGAAGACCTGGCCGAAGTCATCGCCCACCTGCGCGCCCAGCGCCCACAGGCACCACTGTATGCAGTGGGGTATTCACTGGGGGGCAATGTATTGCTCAAGCACCTGGGGGAAGTGGGCGCGGCCAGCCAGTTGCAGGCTGCGGTGGCAGTGTCGGTACCGTTTCGCCTGGACCAGTGCGCCGACCGCATCGGCCTGGGCTTTTCACGGGTGTACCAGGCGCACTTCATGCGCGCCATGCTGGGCTACGTCAAAGACAAGCAACGTCATTTCCAGCACCACGGGCACCATGAGGGCCTGGCTACCCTCGCCCGCCTCGGACCACTGGAAAACCTGCGCACCTTCTGGGATTTCGACGGGCGTGTGACCGCGCCGCTGAACGGTTTCAGCGACGCGCACGACTATTACACGCGCTCATCGAGCCGCTACTACCTGGGGCAGAACCGCACACCGACGCTGATCATCCATGCGCAGGACGATCCGTTCGTATTTGCCCACAGCCTGCCGCAGGCAGGCGAATTGTCCAGCCACACCACCTTCGAACTGCACCGCCACGGCGGGCATGTCGGCTTTGTCGACGGTAACCTGCGCCAGCCCGGCTACTACCTGGAGCGGCGTATTCCGCAGTGGCTGGCCAGCGGTGCCTAGTCGCCGCTGGCCACCGGACGCTGCGGGTCGGTGATCCACTCGCTCCACGAGCCGGCATACAGGCGTGCCAGCGGGTAGCCTGCCAGGCACAAGGCAAACAGGTTGTGGCAGGCCGTCACGCCCGACCCGCAATAGGCCACCAGCGCTTCGGGCTGACGCCCGCCCAGCATCGCCGCAAAACGCTGCCGCAGGTGTTCGGCAGGCAGAAAGCGGCCCTGCGCATCGAGGTTGTCGGTGAATGCGGCGCACTGCGCACCGGGGATATGCCCGGCTACCGGGTCGATGGGTTCGACCTCGCCGCGAAAGCGCGGCAGCGCGCGGGCGTCGAGCAAGGTCAGTGCAGGATCACTCAGGCGCTGGCCCACTTGCTCGGCATCGAACAGCAACTGCGGGTCGGGCTGGCCGCTGAAGCTGCCCTCGCGCCGGTCCGGTGCATCCAGGCTCAGGGGCAGCTTTGCCGCGTGCCAGGCCTTCAGGCCACCGTCGAGCAGGAACACCGCATCACGCTTGCCCAGCCACGCCAGCAACCACCACGCCCGCGCCGCGAACGCGCCGGGGCAGTCATCGTACAGCACCACCTCGCTGTCAGGGTCGATACCCCAGCTGCGCAGGCGCTGTACCAGCGCCTGCGCATCCGGCAGGGGGTGGCGCCCGGTCACACCCTTGATCAGCGGCCCGCTGAGGTCACGCTCAAGGTCGGCGAACTGCGCCCCGGCAATATGCCCTTCGGCATAGCTGCGCTGGCCATAGTCGATGTCATCCAGGGCAAAGCGACAATCGAGAATCACCAGCTTCGGCGCGCCAAGGCGCTCGGCCAGCTGCTGGGGTGCAATCAGTTGCGCGAGGGGCATGACAGTCTCCATATCGATTCAATCAGGGGCAACCTGCTGTTCCAGCGCGTGGCCCAGCGGTACGTAGAATTCCTTGCACAATGCATCCACGGCCGGGCGGGCGCTGGCGGTGACGAACCCCAGCTCCAGCACCAGTACCTGATAGACGCCGCGCTTGATCGCTTCTTCACTCAGGTGCGCCGAGTTTTCCCGCGTGGTGCACAGAAAACGCACCCAGGACGTCAGCACGATCCAGGCATTGAGGGTCAGCGACTCGATCTGCACGTGGTCCATGGCGACGATGTCAGCCTCGACGAAGCCGCGATAGATCGCCTGCCCCTGCACCAGGCAGCGCTGCGAGAAGCGCCGGTAGCGTGCGGCCAGCGCCCTGTCGCTGTCGAGCAGGTGCTCGAGGTCGCGGTGCAGGAAGCGGTAGTTCCACATCGCCGCCAGCAGCGCCTTGAGGTAGAACCGCTTGTCAGCGACGGTGGCCGCGCGGCCCTGGGGCGGGCGCAGGAAGCTGTCCACCAGGGTTTCGTACTCGCTGAACAGCACCGCGATGATCGCCTGCTTGTTGGCGAAGTGGTAATACAGGTTACCGGGCGAAATCTCCATGTGCGCCGCAATGTGGTTGGTGCTGACACTGCGTTCGCCCTGCTGGTTGAACAGCGCCAGGCTGGTCTGCACGATACGCTCGCGAGTCTTGATGCGCGCTGCCATGGTCAGCTCCAAAGGCATGGGCTTGAAGGAATGGGCTTATCTTACGGCGTATCCGCCACGGGATGCACCGCCCGCAAGATTAGAGTATATGCTCTACAAAAATGACCCTGCCGGTGACGTCCGCATGCCCGTCCATACCCTTTTCGAACAGCAGCGCCAGGCCTTTGCCGGGTTGCCGATGGCGCCCTTGGCGCAGCGCCTGCAGTGGCTCAAGAGCCTGCGCCGGATGTTGCTCGAGCAACAAGGCGCATTGCTCGAGGCGATCAACCAGGACTTCAGCGCGCGCAGCGCCGACGAGACGCTGCTGGCCGAGCTGATGCCCAGCGTGCAGGGCATCCGCCATGCCGAGCGGCACCTGGCGGGCTGGATGAAACCGGCACGGCGGCGTGTCGGCCTGGCGTTCCAGCCGGCCAGTGCACGGGTGCTGTATCAGCCGTTGGGCGTGGTGGGCGTCATCGTGCCATGGAACTACCCGCTGTTCCTCGCCATGGGGCCGCTGACCGCTGCCCTGGCGGCGGGCAACCGGGTCATGCTCAAGCTCAGCGAGGCCACCCCCGCCACCGGCGCGCTGCTCAAGCGGCTGCTTGGCGAGGTGTTCCCGCAAGATCTGGTGAGCGTGGTACTGGGCGAGGCCGAGGTGGGCGAAGCCTTCTCGCGCCTGCCGTTCGACCACCTGCTGTTTACCGGTGCCACCAGCATCGGTCGCCACGTGATGGCGGCAGCGGCGCAGAACCTGACCCCGGTGACCCTGGAGCTGGGCGGCAAGTCACCGGCCATCGTCTCGGCCCACGTGCCACTGGCGCATGCGGCCGAGCGCATCGCGTTCGGCAAGACCCTGAACGCCGGGCAGACCTGCGTTGCCCCCGATTACGTGTTGGTGCCGCGGGCGCGCCTGGATGCCTTTGTCAGCGCGTACCGCCAGGCGGTACTGCGGTTTTATCCACAGGTGCGGGACAACCCGGACTACAGCGCGATCATCAATGCGCGCCACCTGGCGCGCCTGGAAGGTTACCTGCAGGATGCGCGCGCCAAGGGCGCGACGGTGCTCGACCTGTACCCGGGCGAGGCCCGGGCCGGGCGGCGCCTGCCACCCCAGGTGCTGCTGCAGGTGGACGACACGATGCAGGTGATGCAGGACGAAATCTTCGGCCCGCTGCTGCCGGTGGTGCCCTACGACAGCCTGGCCGAGGCACTCGCCTATGTGGCCCGGCGCCCGCGCCCGCTGGCGCTGTACTACTTCGGCTATGAGCGGGCCGAGCAGCAGCGGGTGCTTGAGCAGACGCACTCGGGCGGGGTGTGCCTGAACGATACCTTGCTACAGGTGGCGCAGGACGACCTGCCGTTTGGTGGGGTCGGGCCGTCGGGCATGGGCAACTACCATGGGCACGAGGGCTTCAAGACCTTCAGCCATGCCCGCGCAGTGTTCGCCAAGCAGCGGGTGAACGCGGCGCGGCTGATCTATCCGCCATATGGCAAGGCGCTGCAGCGCTGGGTGTATCGGCTGTTCATCCGCTGAGCACGTACCGGCCCCTTCGCTGGCAACCCTGCCCACCCCGTGGGAGCTGGCGTGCCAGCGAACAGACCAGTACACACGACACACGACAGGAGCCCCCATGCACCGCCGCGACCTGCTCAAATTCAGCTTCGGCGCCACGCTATTCCTCGGCAGCGCCAGCCTGCTCGGCTGCACCGCCAGCGCCCCGGCCACCGGCTACAAGGTACTGCGCGACAACGACCTGCCGCTGCTGCGTGCCGTCATCCCGGCCATCGTCGACGGCGACCTCGAGGCTATCCTGGCCCAGCTCGACACCAACCTGGGCGCCCTCTCGCCGGCCATGCTCGGCCTCACCCGGCAACTGTTCGACGTGCTCACGATGCCCTTCACGCGCGGCCCCCTCACCGGTGTCTGGGGTGCCTGGGAGCACGCCGACCCCAGCCGTGTGCAGGGCTTCCTGCTGCGCTGGCAAGACAGCTCGCTGGACCTGCTGCGCCAGGGCTACTGCTCCTTGCTGCAACTGGTGCTGATGGCCTGGTACAGCCTGCCCGCTTCCTGGGCCAGCTGCGGCTACCCCGGCCCACCCCGACTCTGAACCCACCCCAGGAGGCCCTCGATGCCCGTACCCGACCCGTTCCGTGAAGGCCTGGCCAGTGGCTGGAAAAGCATCGATGGCTCGCGCCTGGACCACGACCTGGCCCTGGATACCGACATCGCCATCATCGGCAGCGGTGCCGGCGGGGCGACCAGCGCCGAGTGGTTGAGCCAGGCCGGCTACCGCGTGCTATTGATCGAGGAAGGCCCGCTCAAGACCAGCAGCGACTTCAACCTGCGCGAAGACCAGGCCTATGCCAGCCTCTATCAGGAAGGCATCGGGCGCATGAGCAAGGACGGCGCCATCACCATCCTGCAGGGCCGCGCCGTGGGCGGCACCACCCTGGTCAACTGGACCTCGAGCTTTCGCACCCCTGCCGCCACGCTCGAGCACTGGGCGCGGGAACATGGCGTGGTCGGCCATGGCGTCGATGACCTGGCGCCCTGGTTCGAGCGCAGCGAACAGCGCCTGGGCATCAGCCCCTGGCAAGTGCCGCCCAACCCCAACAACGACGTGCTGCGCCGTGGCTGCGAGCAGCTCGGCTACGCCTGGCAGGTGATACCACGCAACGTGCGTGGTTGCTGGAACCTGGGCTACTGCGGCATGGGCTGCCCGGTCAACGCCAAGCAATCGATGCTGGTCACCAGCATCCCCGCCGCCCTGGACCACGGCGGCGAACTGCTGTATCTGGCCCGCGCCGAGCGCCTGATACACGATGGCACGCGCATCGCCGAACTGCAGTGCGTGGCCATGGACCGCCTCTGCGTAAACCCCACCGGCCGCGCATCACGGTCAGGGCGCGCCACTACCTCCTCGCCGGCGGCGGCATCAACAGCCCGGCTCTGCTGCTGCGCTCCGACGCACCAGACCCGCACAAGCGCCTGGGCAAACGCACGTTCCTGCACCTGGTGAACTTCAGCGCCGGGCACTTCGCCGAGCCGGTCAACCCGTTCTACGGCGCGCCCCAATCGATCTACAGCGACCACTTCCAGTGGCGTGATGGCGTTACCGGCCCCCTGGCCTACAAGCTCGAGGTGCCACCGCTGCACCCGGCGCTGGCCAGCACCCTGTTGGGCGGCTTTGGCCACGACAACCGCCTGCGCATGGAACACTTGCCGCATACCCACGTGATGCTGGCGCTGATGCGCGACGGCTTTCACCCCGACAGCCCGGGCGGCGAGGTCCAGCTGCGTGGCGACGGCTCGCCGGTGCTCGACTACCCGCTCTCGCCCTACACCTGGGATGGCCTGCGCCGGGCGTTCCACAGCATGGCCGAGATCCAGTTCGCCGCCGGCGCGCAGCAGGTGATGCCGCTGCATCGCGATGCGCGTTACGTGCGCAGCCTGGGCGAGGCCAGGCAAATGATCGACGCACTGCGCCTGGAGCGCTTGCACACCCGCCTGGGCAGCGCCCACGTGATGGGCGGTTGCGCCATGGGCGAAGACCCGCGCCAGGCGGTGTGCGACAGCCTGGGCAGGCACCATCAACTGCACAACCTGTCGATTCACGACGGCTCGCTGTTCCCCACCAGCATTGGCGCCAACCCGCAGTTGTCGGTGTACGGGCTTACCGCCCGGCTCAGCGATGCGCTGGCCAAACGCCTGGCCAACGGTGGGTGACAACTATTATCACGGCTGTCTATAGTGCCTTGAGCGGGTGCGGGCGACTTGGCCGACCGCAGCGGCTGCGATACCATCCGACTCCCAAACGCACTCCTGCCAGGACGACGCGATGAACCGAGTGTTGTACCCAGGTACTTTCGACCCTATTACCAAGGGCCATGGCGATCTCGTCGAGCGGGCCTCGCGGCTGTTCGACGAGGTGATCATCGCGGTCGCCGCCAGCCCCAAGAAAAACCCCCTGTTCCCTCTGGAGCAACGGGTTGAGCTTGCGCGTGAGGTCACCAGGCACCTGCCCAATGTGCAGGTCATCGGCTTTTCGACGCTGCTGGCGCACTTTGCCAAGGAGCAGCAGGCCAATGTGTTCCTGCGCGGGCTGCGCGCCGTCTCGGACTTCGAGTACGAGTTCCAGCTGGCCAACATGAACCGACAACTGGCGCCCGACGTCGAAAGCCTGTTCCTGACGCCGTCGGAGCGCTACTCGTTCATCTCCTCGACCCTGGTACGCGAAATCGCGGCCCTGGGCGGCGATATCACCAAGTTCGTCCACCCGGTGGTGCCGATGCCCTGACCGAGCGCTTCAAGAAGTAGCCACGCCGGCACCGAAAACCGCGCCCGCGTGCACTGCGGGCGTTAATACGGCACAATTGTGCCCACTGGTTTTCATATGCCCGGGCCTGACGCCCTGGCCGGAGTCCCCATGTCCCTGATCATCACCGACGATTGCATCAACTGCGACGTCTGCGAACCCGAGTGCCCGAACGCCGCCATTTCCCAGGGCGAAGAGATCTACGTGATCGATCCGAACCTGTGCACCCAGTGCGTCGGCCACTACGACGAACCCCAGTGCCAGCAAGTCTGCCCGGTCGACTGCATCCCGCTGGATGAAGCGCATCCGGAAACCGAAGACGAGCTGATGGCCAAATACCGCAAGATCACCGGCAAGGCCTGATGCAGGGCGTGCGTGCACTGCTGCTGGGCGCAAGCCTGGCGCTGTGTGCCGGC
>NZ_JAAHBU010000031.1 GCF_010671725.1 Pseudomonas brassicae
TGCCAGCGAAGAGGCCATCATGGCGTACGCGGTGGCTTGGCGGCCTTCGGCGCCTCGATACCGTCGGCACGGAACATCTGGCGAATACCGCGTACCGCCTGGCGAATGCGGTCCTGGTTCTCGATCAGGGCAAAGCGCACATGGTCGTCGCCATAGTCACCAAAGCCGATCCCCGGCGACACGCACACCTTGGCCTCGGCCAGCAGCTTCTTGGCAAACTCCAGCGAGCCCAGGTGTGCGTACTGTTCAGGGATCTTGGCCCACACGTACATCGAGGCCTTGGGGTTCTCGACCATCCAGCCCGTCTCGTGCAGGCCCTTGACCAGCACGTTGCGCCGCTGGCGGTACTGCTCGGCGATATCGCGCACGCACTGCTGGTCGCCCTCCAGCGCAGCAATGGCCGCCACCTGCAACGGCGTGAACGTCCCATAGTCGTGGTAGCTCTTGATCCGCGCCAGGGCGCTGACCAGCTCCGGGTTGCCAACCATGAAACCGATGCGCCACCCGGCCATGTTGTAACTCTTGGACAAGGTGAAGAACTCCACCGCGATGTCCTTGGCACCCGGTACCTGCATGATCGAAGGTGCCTTCCACCCGTCGTAGACGATGTCGGCATAGGCCAGGTCGTGGATCACCAGCACGTCGTACTGCTTGGCCAGGGCCACCACGCGCTCGAAGAAGTCCAGCTCCACGCATTGTGCGGTGGGGTTGGAGGGGAAGCCCAGGATCATCATCTTCGGCTTGGGGATCGACTCGCGAATCGCCCGCTCCAGCTCGTTGAAGAAATCCACCCCCGGCACCAGCGGTACCGAGCGCACCTGGGCGCCGGCAATCACTGCGCCGTAGATATGGATCGGGTAGCTGGGGTTGGGCACCAGCACGGTGTCGCCATGATCCAGTGTGGCCAGCATCAGGTGCGCCAGGCCCTCTTTGGAGCCGATGGTGACGATGGCCTCGGACTCGGGGTCGATGTCGACCTCGTAGCGGTCCTTGTACCAGCGCGAAATGGCCCGACGCAGGCGTGGGATACCACGCGAGGTGGAATAGCCATGGGTGTCTTCGCGCTGGGCGACCTGTACCAGCTTCTCGACGATATGCGCCGGCGTCGCCCCGTCGGGGTTGCCCATGCTGAGGTCGATGATGTCCTCGCCACGACGGCGCGCGGCCATCTTGAGTTCGGCGGTGATGTTGAATACGTAGGGGGGGAGACGATCTATGCGCGCAAAGCGGCGCGGCGAACCTTGGTCAGCCATGGTTACCTCGAAGACGTAAGCGCCCGGAACCGTCCGAGCGACGTTGGCCACTGCGGTGGCCGAGGCAGAAGATAGGGCTTGGCGGGGGTCGCTGTAAAGTGGATTTTCAGCCCGTCACCGGCCGACCCGCAGGGCCGGCGGTGACGGGTACGCTGGCCGTCAGCAGATATCGTCGAACGACACCGAGCGCCAGGTGCCCACATCCAGCCCGACCTGCGGCGACAGCTGGGGCCCGCGCACGTACGGGAACGGCTTGCCGACATCGCCCTGATGGACAAAGCGGTGCCCATTGTCCGACTCGGTCAGCAGGGTGTAGGAGTGCCGGCGCATGCCCTCGTACACCGCGTCGTCACGGTCCAATGCCGCTTGATGCTCGGCAACCGCATCGGCGCTCAGCTCCAGGCACTTGTGCAGGCTCGCGCCCCAACGATTCAGGCAGGTTTCAGCGAAGTGACGCACGATCACGCCCGGCTCCGGCAGCACCTTGCCGCTACCGGCCCCATCGGCCGAAGCGTTGCCCACCAGCGTGGCATGGCGCCCTGGCAACGGGTAGATGTGCGTACGGGTGTCAGGGTGGGTGGTGGGGATCACACAGGCAAAGCCCTTGGAGCGCTCGTCCCGCGAGAAGAAGCCCACGTACTCCTTGACGTTGGCCGCCAGATGCAGGCGGTGGGCCTGGAGGTTGTTGATACCGGGTACCGGATCGATGGCAAAGATGTTGACCGGCACATCGGCCAGCTCGGGGTCCTGGGCCATCGCATTGGCCAGCATATGACAGCTGATGCCGCCGCGGCTCCAGCCGACGATGTTGACCTGGCTAGGGATCAGCCCATCCTTGCGGTACATCCTGATGATGCCCTCCTGCAACTGCTGCGGGGTAACGCCGCGGTCGCCATAGTCGTACGTGCGCCAGAACCAGGAGCCCTCCTTCTTCACGTCCTCGATGGGTACGCCGGCGGCCTTGAGACGCTTGTAGTCGTCTTCGTTGAGCTTTTCGCGCTGCCAGCTGCAGCGCCCCTTGATCACCTGCAGGGCGTGGGCGACGTTCTGTTCCCAGCCGGCGCCGAACAGCGTGCCGCTGAGGCCGTAGGCCTTGTTTTCGATAAACAGGTCGTCAGCTTGCAGGTTGCCGCTGCCAGGCCCGTCGACGGCGATCCAGTGGGCGAACTCGCGGCCCTGATCGTTGCTGGCAAGGGTGGAGACCAGTTCGCCGTTCCAGAAGTTGGGGTTCTGGTCGTCGAAGCGGTGCGAGCCGGTACCGCAGAAGTACACAGTGAAGACACTCATGGAGGTGCTCCTTGGGATGGGAGCCGCCACGCTAGCAATGCATGGGTTGTGCATTCAGCAGGGAGTGATGCCACGCTGGGAGGAAGTGCCGGCAGCCGCACAGGGAATGTTCGAGCAAAAAAAACCCCGGCACCTTGCGGCCCGGGGCTTTTCTTCAGCACATCAGATCAATGCGCGTAGGTCAGCAACAGCTCGGCCGGCACCTTGGTGTCCAGCGACATCATCACGCTCAACGCGGTGATGGTGAAGATGGAAAACACGAACAGCTTGCGCGCCCACAGGCGATCATCCACGGCCTTGTAGCCGGTCCAGGCCATGTACAACCAGTACATGCCCATTGCCGCGGCCACGGCCATGTAGCTCATGCCGGCATAACCACCGATGGTCAACATCAGGGTCGCTGCCAGGAAGGCCACGATGTACCAGAGGATGTGCTTCTTGGCCACCAGGATGCCACGCTTGACCGGCAGTACCGGAATCGAGGCCGCCAGGTAGTCGTTGAAGCGGAAGATCGCAATGGCATAGGAATGCGGCATCTGCCACAGGCTGAACATCACCAGCAGGGTCAACGCAGCCAGGTCGAAGCTGTTGCTCACGGCGCAGTAGCCGATCACCGGAGGCATGGCACCGGACAGGCTGCCGACCAGGGTGCCGTGCACCGATTTGCGCTTCAGGTACAGGCTGTAGAAACCCACGTAGATGATGAAGCCGATCAGGCCGAACAGCGCCGCCAGGGCATTGGCCTGCACGTACAGCAGGCCAAGCCCGGCCACCCCGAGCAGGGTGGCGTAGGCCAGCGCGATCTTCAGCGAGACCTGCCCCTGAACCATCACACGGTTCTTGGTGCGCTCCATCTTGATGTCGATGTCACGGTCGATGCAGTTGTTGAACACGCAACCGGACGCCACCACCAGCGAAGTGCCAATCACCGTGGCCAGGAACAGCATGAAGTCCACATGCCCTTGCGCGGCAAGGAAGAAACCGCCTGCCACAGAAAGCACGTTACCGAAAATGATCCCCGGTTTGGTGATTTGGATAAAGTGCTTAAAGGACATGCCGTCTTACCTCACTTCGCCATCATGCTGGTGTGGATGCTGAACATGATCCACAGCGACAGGCCGACCAACAGTGCAATCACCAACCCGGTAAACAGGAAGGCGCTGACGTTCTCACGCTGCTCTGGCGAACGGTCCAGGTGCAGGAAGTAGTACAGGTGCACGACGATCTGGATGACCGCGAAGGCCACCACGATCAGGATGGTCATGTCTTTTGGCAAGGTCGGGTACATCACCAGGCCAAACGGGATCAGGGTCAGGATCACCGACAGCACGAAGCCGATTGCGTACGACTTCACGCTGCCGTGGCTGCCCTCGGCGTGCTCGTTATGTGCGTTAGCCATTTACAGAACCCCCAGCAGATAGACAACGGTGAACACGCAGATCCAGACCACGTCCAGGAAGTGCCAGAACAGGCTCAGGCAACCCATGCGGGTCTTGGCCGAACCGGTGATGCCCTTCTTCTGGATCTGGTACATCATCACGGCCATCCAGATCAGACCACCGGTCACGTGCAGACCGTGGGTGCCGACCAGGGCGAAGAAGCCCGACAGGAAGCCGCTGCGCTGCGGGCCGAAGCCTTCGCTGATCAGCAGGTGGAACTCGTTGACTTCCATGATGATGAAGCCAAGGCCGAGCAGGAAGGTCACGGCCAACCAGGCCAGTACACCGTTCTTGTTGCCCTTGTACATCTGCAGCATGGCGAAGCCGAAGGTGATACTGGAGAACAGCAGCAGCGCTGTTTCAGCCAGCACATACGGCAGTTCGAAGATGTCGTGACCCGACGGGCCGCCGGCAAAGTTGCCGGACAGCACCGCGTAGGCTGCGAAGATCGACGCAAACAGGATGCAGTCGGTCATCAGGTACAGCCAGAAACCGAATACGGTCATCTGGCCCGAGTCGTGGTGTTCTTCGTGCCCATGGTCGTGACCATGAGCAGCATCAGCATTGATTACATGACTGGACATTGATTAAACCCGTTCAAACGATTGGACAGGCGCACCGACTGGGGAGCCGGTAGCCAGACCGAGGTGCTTCAGACGCTCACCTTCGATACGCGCCACTTCCTCGGCAGGAACCATGTAGCCCTGGTCGTCACGTGCAGCGTGAGCGACGAACACGGCGATGGTGCCGATCAGGCCGGCCGCAGCCAACCACCAGATGTGCCAGATGGCAGCGAAGCCGAACACCGTCAACAGGGCGCCCATGTACAGGCCGGTAGCCGTGTTGTTAGGCATGTGGATCGGTGCGTACTGGGCAGGTGCCTTGTAGGCGATACCGGCGCGCTTGGCTTCGGTCCAGGCATCCAGGCCGACTTTCTCTGGCATGGTGGCGAAGTTGTAGAACGGCGGTGGCGACGAGGTCGACCATTCCAGGGTGTGCGCATTCCATGGGTCGCCAGTGACGTCCATGTTGTCCTTGCGGTCGCGGATCGACACGTACAGCTGGATCAGCTGGCAGGCGATACCGAACAGGATCAGCACGGCACCGACCACGGCCACGTACAGGTACGGTTCCCACGCAGGGTTGTCCGAGTGGTTCAGACGACGGGTCATGCCCATGAAGCCCAGTGCGTACAGCGGCATGAAGGCGACGTAGAAACCGGAGATCCAGAACCAGAAGGCAGCCTTGCCCCACTTCTCGTTCAGGGTGAACCCGAACGCTTTAGGGAACCAGAAGGCGAAGCCGGCAATGTAGCCGAACACCGCACCACCGATGATCACGTTGTGGAAGTGAGCGATCACGAACAGGCTGTTGTGCAGCACGAAGTCAGCGCCCGGTACGGCCAGCAGTACGCCGGTCATGCCACCGATGGAGAAGGTGACCATGAAGCCCAGGGTCCAGAGTACTGGCGCGGTGAAGCGCAGGCGGCCCTGGTAGATCGTGAACAGCCAGTTGAACAGCTTGACCCCGGTGGGGATCGAAATCAGCATCGTCGCCAGGCCGAAGAAGGTGTTGACGCTGGCCCCCGAACCCATGGTGAAGAAGTGGTGCAGCCACACGCCAAAGCCCAGTACCGAGATCGCACCCGAGGCGTAGATCATCGACTTGTGGCCGAACAGGCGCTTGCCGGTAAAGGTCGAGATGACTTCCGAGAACACGCCGAACGCCGGCAGGATCAGGATGTATACCTCAGGGTGACCCCACGCCCAGAACAGGTTGACGTACATCATCGGGTTCCCACCAAGCTCGTTGGTGAAAATGTGGAAGTCCAGATAACGGTCAACCGTCAGCAGTGCCAGGGTCGCGGTCAGGATCGGGAACGACGCGACGATCAGGATGTTGGCCCAGGTGCAGGTCCAGGTGAAGATCGGCATGTCCATCAGCTTCATGCCAGGGGCGCGCATTTTCAGCACGGTGGCGAGGAAGTTGACGCCCGTCAGCGTTGTACCCAAACCAGATATCTGTAGCGCCCAGATGTAGTAGTCGACACCGACCCCAGGGCTGTACTGGATACCCGCCAGCGGTGGGTAAGCCACCCAGCCGGTCTTGGCGAACTCGCCCACACCCAGGGAGATGTTGACCAGCGCAACGCCGGACACCAGCAGCCAGAAGCTCAGGGAGTTGAGGAACGGGAAGGCAACGTCACGTGCACCGATCTGCAGCGGCAGGGCCAGGTTCATCAGGCCGGTGAAGAATGGCATGGCCATGAAGATGATCATGATCACACCGTGCGCGGTGAAGATCTGGTCATAGTGCTCAGGCGGCAGATAGCCCTCGCCGCCACCCGTGGCCATGGCCAGCTGGGTACGCATCATGATGGCATCGGCAAAGCCGCGCAGCAGCATGATCATCGCGACGATGATGTACATCACCCCGATTTTCTTGTGGTCGACGACGTCAGCCACTCGGTCCACAAGTAGGTCCACTTGCGGAAATAGGTGATTGCACCAACCAACGCGAGACCGCCGAGCGCGATCATGGCAATGGTCACCATGACTATCGGCTCGTGATACGGGATCGCGTCCAGACTTAGTTTACCGAACATCTTTTACTCCTCTGCCCCAGCAGCTGAATGCATACTCACGTCCATCCCTTCGGCCGCTTCTTTGTGCTCTTTCTTCTCGTGCACCACCGGCTTGCCACGGTTCATGCCTTCGTACTTGTCGACGATGGACTGGAACATGTTTTCCGGGGCAACGCTGTAGAGCGCAACCGGGTTGTTTTCGCTAGGTTTGGTCAGGGCCTCGTAGGTGGCCTTGTCCAGTTGTTGCGGCGACTGCTTGACTTCGCTGACCCATGCCTCGAAATCGGCCTGGGAGGTGGCGATGGCCTTGAATTTCATACCGGTGAAACCGGCACCGCTGTAGTTGGCGGAAATCCCGTCGAACTCGGCGTTTTCATTGGCGATCAGGTGCAGTTTGGTGGTCATGCCCGCCATCGCGTAGATCTGGCCGCCCAGGCCCGGGATGAAGAACGAGTTCATCACGGCGTCGGAGGTCACGCGGAAGTTGACCGGGGTATTGGCCGGGAAGACGATCTTGTTTGACCGTGGCAATGCCCTGTTCCGGGTAGATGAACAGCCATTTCCAGTCCAGCGCGACCACGTCGATCTGCACCGGCTTCACGTCGGAATCCAGTGGACGGTACGGGTCAAGCTTGTGGGTGGAAATGTAAGTGACATAACCCAGGGCGATGATGATCAGCACCGGGATGGTCCATACGGCCACTTCG
>NZ_JAAHBU010000310.1 GCF_010671725.1 Pseudomonas brassicae
CCGGGGTGGTGGCCGACGCCGTGCGCCGGCGGGGCAGCGCCCCAACGTGGGCACGGCCGCCAACGGTACGCCACAGGTCAACATCCGCGCGCCGAGTGCCGCCGGGGTTTCGCGCAACAGCTACAGCCAGTTCGACGTCGACCGGCGCGGGGTCATCCTCAACAACGCCGTCAAGAGCAGCCAGACCCAGCTCGGTGGCTGGGTCCAGGGTAACGGCAACCTGAGCAAGGGCAGTGCGCGGGTGATCCTCAACGAGGTCAACTCAAGCAACCCCAGCCAGCTGCGCGGGTTTGTCGAAGTGGCCGGCCAGCGCGCCCAGGTGGTGATCGCCAACCCGGCCGCATCGCCTGTGACGGCTGCGGCTTCATCAATGCCAACCGCGCCACCCTGACCACCGGCCAGGCCCAGTTGCACAACGGTGCCATCAGCGGCTACCAGGTCAAGGGCGGCACCCTCAGCATCCAGGGCAAAGGCCTGAACAGCGGCGATGCCGACTACACCGACCTGATCGCGCGCAGCGTGCAGGTCAATGCCGGCATCTGGGCCAACGACCTCAAGGTCACTGCCGGGCGCAACCAGGTCAACGCGGCCAACACCCGCGCCACCCGGCTGGCCGGCAGCGATGACGAATCGCCGGCGGTGGCCATCGACGTGGCCAGCCTTGGCGGCATGTATGCCGGCAAGATCATGCTGGTGGGCACCGAGGGCGGGGTCGGGGTGCGCAACGCCGGCAAGATCGGCGCGAGTGCCGGCGACGTGGTGATCAGTGCCGACGGCAAGCTGCTCAACAGCGGCAGCATCAGCAGTGCAGGTGCGACCCGGGTCGCCACCAGCGGCGATATCGACAACCACGGCACGTTGTATGCCAAGGGCGATGTGCGCCTGAGCAGCGGCGGCGACCTGAACAACCGCGGCACCGTCGCCAGCCAGGCCAATGTCACGCTCAAGAGCAGCGCTGCAGAGGGCCGGATTCACAGCAGCGAAGGCGCCGCGCTGGCCGCCGGGCTCGATGAAAAGGGCAAGCTCGGCACCCGCGGCAACCTGACCCTGAGCGCCGCCACGGTCCAGTCCCAGGGCGAGCAACTGGCCGGCGGCACGGTGCAGGTCACGGCCGGCAAGGTCGACCTGAGCCACAGCCGCACCGTTGCCAGCAACCTCACCCTGACGGCCAGTGCGGGGGATATCGACCTGAGCGGCGCGCGTGTCGACGCCAGCCAGACGCTTACCGCCAGCACCCGGCAGACCCTGCGCAGCGACGCCGCCAAGGTCGTGGCCGGCACCCTGCAACTGCGTGCCGGCAACCTGTCCAACGTGGCTGGCGAACTGGCCCAGAGCGGCACGGGCAGCACCTCCATCGAAGTCGACGGCCAGCTCGACAACCAGGCCGGGCGCATCGCCACCAACGCCAGCGATGCACAGCTCAGCGCCGGCAGCGTCGAAAACGCCAAGGGCCGTGTCGAGCATGCCGGCAAGGGCACCCTCAGCCTGTCCACGCCGCTGCTCAACGGTACGCAGGGTACGCTGGTCAGCAATGGCACGCTGCAGGTGAATGCCGGCCAGGCCGTGCTCGACGACAGTGTGGCCCAGGGCCAAGACGTGGTCATCAGCGCCGATACCCTGTCCAATCGCGGCGGCAAGGTACTGGCTACCCAGGGCGGCAACCTCACGCTCAGCAGCCAGGGGCTGCTCGACAACACCGGCGGCACCCTGGCCGCCAGCGGCAACAGCGTGCTCACCGCCGCCACGCTGGACAACAGCGGCGGCACCGTCAGTGCCGGCGGCACGCTCTACGCGGGCGCCGGCACACTGCTCAACAGCGCCGGCACCTTCGCCTCGATTGCGCAGATGACCCTCGATGCCGCGCACCTGAACAACAACGGCGGCACCCTCGGCTCGGTACAGTCGGGCCTGCTGCTGAGCGCCCGCGACAGCACCCTGAGCAACGTTGGCGGGCGCCTGGAGGCGGGCGGCGACATCACGCTTTCCGGGCAGGGCATCGACAACAGCGCCGGGGTGATCAGCGGCCTGTCGCTGAGCCTGAACAGCCATGGCCAATTGCTGCAGAACGCCCAGGGCACGCTGGATGCACGCACCACCCTGGACCTGCGCAGCGGTCGCCTGGAAAACGCCGGCGGCCTGATCCAGTCCCAGGGCACGTTGTTCATCGACACCGGCGACCAGGCGCTGGTCAACCTCGACGACGGCAGCGGCAAGGGCATCATCAGCCAGGCCGCGCTGCAGATACACAGTGCCCACCTGGACAACCGCGGCGGTTTCCTCTCGGCCAAGGGTGCCCTGCAGTTGCTGGGCGCCGAGCTGAGCAATGGCAATGGCCGCATCGTCGGCGCCGGCACCGTGCGGGTGCAAGGCGACCACCTGGACAACCGTGGCGGGCAGATCCAGGCGCTGGGCAACCTCGACGTGGTCTCGACCGAGCGCGTCGACAACCAGGGTGGGCTGATCCGCTCTGGCGGATTGTTGCAGGTGCACACCGTCACCCTCGACAACAGTGCCACCCAGGGCGACAACCAGGGCCTGCAAGGCCATTCGATGCGCCTGAACGCCGATGTGCTGGGCAACCAGGCCGGTAGCGTGCGGGCCGACACCCAGCTGGACATCGGCGTCAGCCAGGTGCTCGACAACCGCGGCGGGCTGATTTCCTCCAGCCAGCATCTGCGCCTCGCCGACCGCGAACCAGGCGCCCAGCGCCAGCACATCAGCAACCTCGACGGGCGCCTGCTGGCCGGTCAGTCGCTGAGCATGAACGCCGCCTACTACAGTGGCAACGGCCAGGCCGTGAGCCTCGGCGACCTGACCCTGCGCCTGCGCGACGGCCTGGAACTGAGCGGCGTGCTGCACGCCAACGCCAGCCTGGACGTGAGCACCGCCGGTGCGTTGGTCAACCACGGCAAGTTGCTGGCCGGCAAGTCGATGCTGATCAGTGCCACCACCGTGGACAACCGTGCCGCTGGCGAAATCAGCGCCGAGCAGGTGCGCATCGACGCCAGCGAACGCCTGACCAACCGCGGCCTGATCGACGGGCAGCAGGTGCGCCTGCGCGCCGGCAGCCTGTACAACCTGGGCAGCGGGCGCATCTATGGCGACCAGTTGGGCATCGCCGCTGGCACCCTGAACAATGCCAACGAGGGTGAGCAGTCGGCGGTCATCGCCGCCCGCGGGCGCCTGGATATCGGCGCCGAGGTCATCGACAACAGCGAGGCGGCGCTGATCTTCAGTGCCGGCAACCTGGCCATCGGCGGTGCGCTGGATGACGACGGCCGCGCCACTGGCCGCGCCACCCTGTTGACCAATGCCAGCGCTACCATCGAGTCGCTGGGGCACATGGCGCTCGACGTGCAGACCCTGCGCAACCTCAACAACCACTTCACTACCCGCGAAGTGGAGATCAGCCGCCAGCACTTTCAGGAGTTCCAGCTCAGCGGCTCGCCCAACCGTTACCAGGCCAGCCAGGTCTCGTTTCGCCATAACGAAGTACAGTACCTGATCACCCCCGAAGGCCAGCGGGACAACTGGAACCGCTACGACGTGACCCGCGTGGTGCGTGAAACCCAGATCGCCACCTCGGCGCCTGGGCAGATCCTGGCCGGTGGCAACCTGACCATCAATGCCGACGAGGTGCTCAACGACAAGAGCCAGATCATCGCCGGCGGCTTGCTGCAGGGCGCCATCGGCCACCTGACCAACACCGAATTCAAAGGCCAGCAGGTCACCGCCGACAGCGGCAGCGTGACCAACTTCTACCGTATCCAGCGCAAGGGCCGTGACCGTCAGGGTAGCCGCGTGGCCGGCTATGTGCCGGCACCGCTGATTCAGGAAATCACCCTGCAGCCAACCGTGTGGCAGGAGCTTGCCGCGATCACCGGCAGCGGCACCCAGCTCGACGGCCACGCCAGCCCGCTCAGCGACCAGCAGGTCGCCGGCGCGCAGGCCGTGGATACGCTGGCCGGCAACGGCTACCGGGTGGCGCCGATCATCGAGGTCAACGCCCAGACCACGCTCAATACCCAGGGCGTGGCCGAGCAGATCCGCACCGGCGGCCCGTCGCTGCGCCTGCCGGGCAACAGCCTGTTCAGCAGCAACCCGCGGGCGCTGCGCAACTACCTGGTAGAGACCGATCCGCGCTTTGCCGGGTACCGCAACTGGTTGTCGTCCGACTACATGCTGCAGCGCCTGCAACTGGACCCGGCACTGACCCAGCAGCGCCTGGGCGACGGCTTCTACGAACAGAAGCTGATCCGCGAGCAGATCGCCCAGTTGACCGGGCGTCGCTTCATCGACGGCTATGCCAGCGACGAAGAACAGTACCGTGCCTTGCTCGACAATGCGGTGACCGTGGCCAGCGCCTGGCAACTGGTGCCGGGCGTGGCGCTGAGCGCCGAACAGATGGCCCAACTGACCAGCGACATCGTCTGGCTGGTGGAAAAGCAGGTGACCCTGGCCGGCGGCGAAACCCGCAAGGTGCTGGTACCGCAGGTGTACGTGCGGGTGCAGCAGGGCGACCTCAATGGTGCCGGTGCCCTGATGGCCGGGCAGCAGCTCAAGCTCGACGTGGTCAATAACCTGAGCAACAGTGGCAGCCTCGGCGGCGGCAGCATCCTGGCCCTGACCGCGCAGAACCTGGACAACCTCGGCGGGCGCATCCAGGCCGACAAGGTCTCGCTGCAGGCACGGGACAACCTCAACAACCTCGGCGGCCTGATCGGCGCCGTGGACAGCCTGTCGGTGAGCGCCGGGCACGACCTCAACGTGGTCTCCAGCACCCACGACAGCAGCAGCGCGCAAGGCACGCGTACCAACCTGTCGCGCATGGCCGGGCTGTTCGTCAGCGGCACTGGCGGGATGCTCAAGGCTACGGCCGGCAACGACCTCAACCTGGTCGGCGCACAGGTGGTCAATGCCGGTGCCAACGGCAGCACCCAACTGGTCGCCGGCAACGACCTGAACCTGCGCACGGTGACCGAGGCGCAGACGCAGTCGATCACCTGGGACAGCAGCAACTGGCGCAAGGACGCCAGCCGCAGCGACGTCGGCAGCAGCGTGCAGGGCGCGGGCGACGTCAGCCTGAGTGCCGGCCAGGACGTCAACCTGCGCGCCGCCACGGTGTCCAGCACCCAGGGCGGCGTGCTGCTCGAAGCACGCCGCGACATCAACCTGAGCGCTGGCCAGGACTACCGCTTCGCCGACGAGGCGCACAAGTCCAAGGGCGGCAACGGCATGTTCTCCAGCAAGACCACCACTACCCGCGACACGCTCAGCGAGACACGTGCCCAAGGCTCGACGGTCAGTGCCGAGCAGGCCTACCTGCAGGCCGGGCGCGATGTAACGCTGCGTGCCAGCAACGTGGTGTCTACCGAAAAGACCGTGGTACTGGCCGACCACGACATCCACATCGAGGCGGGTACCGATACCCAGAGCGAGCGCCACGACAAGTCGGTCAAGAAGAGCGGCCTGTTCAGCGGTGGCGGCATCGCCGTCACCATCGGCACCCAGCAGCAGCGCGTCGAGGACCTCACCACCAGCACCACCGCGGTGGCCAGCACCGTCGGTTCGACCCACGGCGATGTAGTGATTGCGGCGGGCAAGGATTACCGTCAGGTGGGCAGCCATGTGATGGCGCCCAAGGGTGATATCGACATCTCGGCCGAGCGCATCGACATCCTGGAGGCGCGCAACCTGGTGCAGCGTGAGCACGAGACGCTGTTCAAGCAGACCGGGCTGTCGATCACCATCACCAACCCTGTCCTCACCGCCATCCAGACGGCGCAGCAGATGAAGTCCGCCTCGGACAAGACCGAGGACGGGCGCATGAAGGCGCTGGCCGGTGCCACCACCGCGCTGGCCGCCAACAACGCGGCCACGGCGGTGGCGCAAAGCCCGGGCGCAATGGGCGGGGTCAATATCAGCCTGTCGATCGGCGCGCAGAAGAGCCAGAGCGAGTCCAGGCAGAGCGCCGATACCTCGGCCAGCTCGACCGTGGCCGCAGGCGGCAATGTCAGCCTGGTGGCCAGCGGCGCCGGTGCCGACAGCGACATCACCGTACGTGGCAGCCAGATCAAGGCCGGCAACAACGCGCTGCTCGATGCCGAGGGCGATATCCACCTGCTTGCCGCGACCAACAAGGCCACGCAGCAGAGCGACAGCCGTGGCAGCAGTGCCAGCGTGGGTATCGGCTTTGCGTTTGGCGGCGCGCAGAACGGGTTCACTCTCAACCTTGGGGTGGCGGGCAACCGTGGCGAAGCCGATGGCGAGGACATCACCCACACCAACACCCGTGTCGAGGCTGGCAACCTGCTGCTGCTGCGCTCCGCTGGCGACACCACGCTCAAAGGCGCCGTGGCCAGCGGCAAGCAGGTGGTGGCCGATATCGGCGGTGACCTGAACATCGAGAGCCTGCAGGACACCAGCACCTACACCGTCGACGAGAAAAGCATGAGTGCCGGCGTGAGCCTGTGCATCCCGCCGTTCTGCTGGGGGGTCAGCACCGCAGGTGGCAGCCTGGGGGCCGGTGTCACCGACATCGACTCCAAATACGCCAGCGTCACCGAACAGTCGGGCATCAAGGCCGGCGACGGTGGCTTCGACATCCGCGTGGGCGGCAACACCGACCTGGTCGGCGCGGTGATCAGCAGCAGCGACAAGGCCGTGCAGGAGGGGCGCAACCAACTGGTGACCGCCACCCTGACCAGCCGCGACATCAAGAACGAAGCCGAGTACGAAGGCAGCAGCGTGAGCCTGGGCGGCGGTTATGGCAGCGCCGTGGGCAAGGACCCGAACGGCACCGTGCAGGCCGGCAGTACCCAGACGCCGGGCAGCACCTTGCCCAATGAAGGCGGCTTCAGTGCCACCTTGCCGGTGGCCCTGGGTGCCCGCGACAGTGCCAGCAGCGTCACCCGCAGCGGTATCAGTGGCGGCCTCATCCGCGTGACCGATGACGCTGGGCAGCAGGCCCTCACCGGCCACAGCGCCGAGATGACGCTGGCCAGCCTCAACCGTGATGTGTCCAGTGATCGCGACACCAGCAATGCGCTCAAGCCGATTTTCAACGAGCAGGAGCTGCGCGCAGGGTTCGAGATTGCCGGGGCGTTCACCCGTGAAGTCGGCACCTACCTGGACAACAAGGCCAAGGAATCCACCAGTGCCAAGCGTCTGCTCGATGAAGAACGGCAGAAGCCGGTCGATCAGCAGGACCCGGCGCGCATGCAGGCATTGGCGCAGACCCTCAAGGACAACCAGACCTGGGAGTTCGGCGGTACCAGCCGCGCGGTGCTGATGGCGCTGACTGCCGCTGCCGGTGGCAATATCTCGGGCAGCGGCGCCAGCCTGCTGCAGGCCACGGCGGTGAACTACATGCAAGGCCTGGCGGCGCAGGAAATCAAGCTGATCGCCGACAAACTCGACTCCGATGTCGCGCGTACCGCCTTGCATACCCTGGCCGGTTGCGCCGGGGCGGCTGCGCAGAATGCCAGCTGTGGCAGTGGTGCGCTCGGCGCGGCCTCGAGCGTGGTGATCAACAACCTGGTCGAGCAGATTTCCGGTGAAGAAGGTGCCGCGCTCACCCCCGAGGAAAAAGAGGCCCGCAAGAACCTGGTCAGCTCGCTGATCACCGGTATCACCGTTGCCTCCGGCGGCGACGCGGCGATCGCCAACACGGCGGCGCAGATCGAGGCAGAGAACAACGCGTTCTGGATTCCGGTGATCATGGGCGGTGCCTGGCTGATCGACAAAGGCATGACCGCCTACGAGGCCTGGCAGGACATCAAGGCGCTGGAGGCGGGCACCACCACCCTCGAAGAGCTGGCGATCGCCAAGGGCGAGGACTACATCATGCAAGTGGTTGCCGGCAACATGGGCAAGTACGGCATGAAGGCGGTCAAGAAGGCCGGTGGCTGGGTGGCAGAAAAAGTCGGCCATCACAGCGACGACGTGGTGATCACCGCGCCGTCACCGCTGGACCCCGGCAAACTGGCCCCGCGTGCCGACGGCTTGCCGGTGGAGCGGGTGCAGGCCGGCAGCAAGGGCAACTGGGACAAGACCGTCAACGGTGATCTCAAGCCCAAGACCGCGTATGAGCTCAACAACGGGCATACCTATGTCACCGACGCCTCGGGGCGGGTCAATTCGGTCGAAGGCCAGTTGAGCCTGACGACCATGGATCGCAACCCCTACCAGCAATGCAAGGTTGGCCATTGCGGCAATGCAGGCGATGATGGCGGGCATCTGATCGCATCGAGCCTGGGTGGCGCCGGCGACAAGATCAACATGGTGCCGCAGGCCGCGAAACTGAACCGGGGTGACTGGAAGCGCATGGAAAACGAAATGCGCACGGCGTTGCAGTCCGGGCAGACGGTCAGCGTGAAGATCGACATCGGCTACCCGCCGACGGGCGGCGTGCGGCCGAACGAGTTCACGGTGCTGGCGACCATCGACGGCAGGGTGGTGCCCTACCGGTTTACGCAATGACAAGGGGTTCGAATGAATACTGTTGAAGAGGCTTACCAGAATCTTGGCCAGTACGTGCTGGCCTTCATCGGCAACCGCCCCTGGGACGCGGCGGGCTGCCGCATGAGCGTGTACGGCAAGATGGCGTCCGGTTACCAGTGGTTGACCTGGCAGGGCCAGAAGGACGACAAGGGCGGCTTCGAAGGCAACACCGCGAGCATCTGGAAGGGGCTGGAGGCGGCGACCTTCCTGCGTGATGACCTGCTGCGCAACCAGGGCCAGCGCATCTGGGCGCTGGAGTTCCGCCTGGCCCCGGACGGCACGTTCAAGATCGAGTACGACTACAACCAGCCGGACGATTACGAAGAGACCGATGCGTTGGTGGGCGATGACGACAGCCTGCCGAGCAATCCCTAGCGGGGTGCGACATCGGGCGGGAAACGCCCATGAAAAAGGGCCCTGGTTTTCACCAGGGCCCTTCGTCTTTGTATGGTGCACCAGGCGGGATTCGAACCCACGACCCCTGCCTTCGGAGGGCAGTACTCTATCCAGCTGAGCTACTGGTGCAACGCGGGCGCCATGATACCCATCTGCACCCGCCCCGTCCATCGCCCTGATCGGTTGTAGCCGATTCCGAACACTCCCCCGCCCAAACGTGACGTTGATCTGAAAATTCAGGCTCTGCTACGCTTTTTGTTCTTTTTTTCGAACACCCTATTGTCCTTTTTTGCGGTTGATCCTAGGATTCGTTTGAGATTTCAAACGCTCTCCTTTTTCTACAAATCAATAATTCGCGCCGTGCCCGCACGGTGCAGTTAAGGAAGCCCGACATGCAGCTCAAAGACGCCCAGTTGTTCCGCCAGCAAGCCTTCGTCAACGGAGAGTGGCTGGACGCGGACAACGGTCAGACGATCCAGGTGACCAACCCGGCCACCGGCGAAGTGCTCGGCACCGTGCCTAAAATGGGCGCCGCCGAAACCCGCCGTGCTATCGAAGCCGCCGACAAGGCCCTGCCGGCCTGGCGTGCACTGACCGCCAAGGAGCGTGCGGGCAAGCTGCGCCGCTGGTTCGAGCTGATGATCGAGCACCAGGACGACCTGGCCCGCTGATGACCTGCGAGCAAGGCAAGCCACTGGCCGAAGCCAAGGGCGAAATCGCCTATGCCGCCTCGTTCATCGAGTGGTTCGCCGAAGAAGCCAAGCGTGTCTATGGCGACACCATCCCGGGCCACCAGCCCGACAAGCGCCTGATCGTGATCAAGCAGCCGATCGGTGTTACCGCGGCCATCACCCCGTGGAACTTCCCGGCCGCGATGATCACCCGCAAGGCCGGCCCGGCCCTGGCCGCTGGCTGCACCATGGTGCTCAAGCCCGCTTCGCAAACCCCGTACTCGGCCCTGGCCCTGGTTGAGCTGGCCACCCGCGCCGGGATCCCGGCTGGCGTGCTGAGCGTGGTCACCGGCAGCGCCGGCGACATCGGCAGCGAACTGACCGGCAACCCGATCGTGCGCAAGCTGTCGTTCACCGGCTCGACCGAAATCGGTCGCCAGCTGATGGCCGAATGCGCCAAGGACATCAAGAAGGTTTCCCTGGAGCTGGGCGGCAACGCGCCCTTCATCGTGTTCGACGACGCCGACCTGGACAAGGCCGTCGAAGGCGCGATCATCTCCAAGTACCGCAACAACGGCCAGACCTGCGTGTGTGCCAACCGCATCTACGTGCAGGACGGCGTGTACGACGCGTTCGCCGAGAAGCTCAAGGCGGCAGTCGCCAAGCTCAAGATCGGCAACGGCCTGGAAGACGGCACCACCACCGGCCCGCTGATCGATGGCAAGGCCGTGGCCAAGGTGCAAGAGCACATTGCCGACGCGGTGAGCAAAGGCGCCAAGGTGCTGAGCGGTGGCAAGCTGATCGACGGCAACTTCTTCGAGCCGACCATCCTGGTCGACGTGCCGAAGACTGCCGCCGTGGCCAAGGAAGAAACCTTCGGCCCGCTGGCACCGCTGTTCCGCTTCAAGGACGAGGCCGAAGTCATCGCCCTGTCCAACGACACCGAGTTCGGCCTGGCCTCGTACTTCTATGCCCGTGACATGAGCCGTGTGTTCCGTGTCGCCGAAGCGCTGGAATACGGCATGGTCGGCATCAACACCGGCCTGATCTCCAACGAGGTCGCGCCGTTCGGTGGTATCAAGGCGTCGGGCCTGGGCCGTGAAGGCTCCAAGTACGGCATTGAGGACTACCTGGAAATCAAATACCTGTGCATCAGCGTGTGATCGCAGCGTAACGCTTTACCTCTGCCAGCGGGGCGCGAGAGCGCCGTCCCGCTGGCCTTTTTTACACCGTGACATCCGGCCGCCCGGGCCCCTGCAGCAGTCGATCAACGCATGCTGTTGCAGTCGAATACCGGCCGCCCCGATCGAATCGCGCCACCTGTGCGTGGCGAACTGAGGACACTATGAGCAAGACCAACGAATCTCTGATGCAACGTCGTGTAGCCGCCGTTCCACGCGGTGTCGGCCAGATCCACCCGATCTTCGCCGAGTCGGCCAAGAACGCCACCGTGACTGACGTCGAAGGCCGCGAGTTCATCGACTTCGCCGGCGGTATCGCGGTACTCAACACCGGCCACGTGCACCCGAAAATCATTGCTGCGGTTGAAGCCCAACTGCACAAGCTGACCCACACCTGCTTCCAGGTACTGGCCTACGAGCCGTACGTCGAAGTGTGCGAGAAGATCAACGCGCTGATCCCGGGTGACTTCGCCAAGAAAACCCTGCTGGTCACCACCGGTTCCGAAGCCGTTGAAAACGCCATCAAGATCGCCCGTGCCGCCACTGGCCGTGCCGGCGTGATCGCCTTCACCGGCGCCTACCACGGTCGCACCATGATGACCCTGGGCCTGACCGGTAAAGTCGTACCGTACTCGGCCGGCATGGGCCTGATGCCAGGCGGCATCTTCCGCGCCATCTACCCGAACGAGCTGCACGGCGTGAGCATCGACGACTCGATCGCTTCCATCGAGCGCATCTTCAAGAACGACGCCGAAGCCAAGGATATCGCTGCGATCATCCTGGAGCCGGTACAGGGCGAAGGTGGTTTCTACGTCGCGCCTAAAGAATTCATGAAGCGCCTGCGCGCGCTGTGCGACCAGCACGGCATCCTGCTGATCGCCGACGAAGTCCAGACCGGCGCTGGCCGTACCGGTACCTTCTTCGCCATGGAACAGATGGGCGTCGCGCCTGACCTGACCACCTTCGCCAAATCCATCGCTGGCGGCTTCCCGCTGGCCGGTGTGTGCGGCAAGGCCGAGTACATGGACGCCATCGCGCCAGGCGGCCTGGGCGGCACCTACGCCGGTAGCCCGATCGCTTGCGCCGCGGCCCTGGCCGTGATGGAAGTGTTCGAAGAAGAAAAACTGCTGGACCGCAGCAAGGCCGTTGGCGAGCGTCTGGTCGCTGGCCTGCGCAAGATCCAGGACAAGCACCCGATCATCGGTGACGTGCGTGCCCTGGGTTCGATGATTGCGGTCGAAGTGTTCGACAAGGCCGGTTCGCTCACCCCTAACCCGACTGCCGTTGCAGCGGTCGTGGCCAAGGCGCGTGACAAGGGCCTGATCCTGCTGTCGTGCGGCACTTACGGCAACGTGCTGCGTATTCTGGTTCCGCTGACCGCGCCTGACGCGCAGCTGGACCAGGGCCTGGCGATCATCGAAGCGTGCTTCGCCGAATTGGCGTAAGTGTGACGCGATAGAAAAAAACCCGCTCCGGCGGGTTTTTTTTTCGCCCAAAGGCAGACCGGGAGGCTAAGGTTTGCACAGGAGCTACCTTGGAACACGCCCTGGATGGCGTGCCTTGATGTCAGGAGAAGCCCCATGACCGTTTCAGACTCACCCGCCGCGCCGCGCGTGCTGATCGCCGAAGGCGACCCGTGGGTACGTGACATGCTCAAAGACCTGCTGCTCAGCGTACGCTGCGATGCACGCCTGCAGGTGTGTGCCGATGGCCACGAAGCCCTGGCCGCCCTGGCCAGCCAGCCCGACCTGATCATTGCCGCCCGCGAGCTGCCCGGCGTCGATGGCCTGGACCTGTTGCGCAACGTGCGCGCCAAGCGCCGTGCGCCGGCGTTGCCGTTCATCCTGATCAGCAGCCGCAGCGATGTGGCCAGTGTGCGCGAGGCCTTGCCGCTGGCGCCCACCGCGTACCTGAGCAAGCCGCTCAACGCCGACCTGCTGCGCCAGCGCCTCGAAGAGCAATTGCTGGGCGCGGGCGAGGCCGTGGCCTGCCCGGTGCCGGCGTTGCGCCCAGGCATCACCTTGTCGCGCTTTCTGGAAGACCACCGCGCCACGGCCGATGGCGGGCCGTTGCTGGCGGATGTGAAGCAGGCGATCAAGCGTGCGCTCAACCCTGAAGGCCTGAACCTGAAGGTGCTGGAAGAAGAGGTCCGCAGCGACCCGCAGATCACCGCCGTACTGATCGCGGCGGCCAACAGCGCGGCGCTGCACCGTGACGGCGCCGTGCAGACGCTGCTGCAGGCGCTGAACAAGCTGGGCACGACCCAGAGCATGAACCTGATCATGGGGCTGGCGCTCAAGCGCAGTGCCAAGCTCAGCGACCCGTTGTTGTCGCGCCATGCCGAGTACTTCTGGAACCTGTCGGTGCACACCGCCGAGTATGCTGCCAACCTGGCGCGTGGCATGGAGCTGGACCAGGAGCGTTGCTACTGCGCCGGCTTGCTGCACTGCCTGGGCGACCTGGCACTGCTGCGCTGCCTGCAGGAGTGGAGCCTGGCCGGTGGCGAGCTGGACGAGGATGCGGTGCAGGTGTCGCTGAACGAGTTTGGCGCGGCGTATGGTTCGGCGTTGCGTACGCGCTGGCGCCTGCCGCTGGAGCTGCGCGAGCTGATTGCGGCGGTGTATCAGCTGGGGGGCGGGGTGTATTCGCGTGAGGACCTGATCCTCAACCTGGCCGGGCAACTGGCGCGCCTGCCTGCCGAGCAGGGGCTTGAGCAGTTGGCCGAGGGCAAGACGGCACGGTTGCTCAAGGTGGGGTTGGCGCAGCTGGAGCGGTTGCGCAAGGCTTGAGACAGGTGCTGACCCCTTCGCTGGCAAGCCAGCTCCCACAGGTACAGCGCAGATCATGAGATCGCTGATTACCCTGTGGGAGCTGGCTTGCCAGCGAAGAGGCCCGGCCAGGCGCTGAAAATATCAGCCGCTGACGATCTGGTTCTTGCCCTGGCGCTTGGCCTGGTACATCGCGGCATCCGCGCGCGCAAACAGGCTGTCGAGCAGCACATCGTCATCAAGGATCCCGGTCAGCCCCTGGCTCACCGTTACCCCGAACACCTCCTCGTCATGGCTGAAACTCAAGCGCTGTATCTCTCGCTGCAAGCGCTCTGCCACCTGCATTGCCATCTGCGGTGCACAGCCCGGAAACACCGCGGCAAACTCCTCGCCGCCAATGCGCCCGAACAGGTCGCCACGGCGCAGCACCGCCTTGCCCGCATCGGCGATGCGCTGCAGCACCTGGTCACCCACCTGGTGCCCGTAGGTGTCGTTGATCTGCTTGAAGTCATCGATGTCCAGCAACAGGAACGCCATCGGCGTCTGCTCCTGGCGGGCTTTTTCGAAGGCATGGTGGGCGCATTCGAAAAAGTGCCGGCGGTTGCTGCTCTGGGTCAGCACGTCGGTGGTCGCCAGGCGCTGCAGCTCGCCTTCGAGCTGCTTCTTCTCGGTGATGTCCTCGGCCATGCCGACCACGATCAGGCGTTGCTCGCTGTCGCTCTGCTGGTTGATGAAGCACTTGTCACTGAGCCAGCGCACCTGCCCGTCGGCGGCGATGATGCGGTACTCGCGGTCCTCCACCGCGCCCTTGACCAATACCTCGGCCAGGCTGCGCTCGGCGTACTCCAGGTCGTCGGGGTAGATGCTGTCGCGCCACTCGTTGTAGTCGGCCAGCAGCAAGCCGGCCGAACGCCCGAAAATGCGCTCGTAGGCCGGGCTCACATACAGCACCCGGCGGGTTTCCCAGTCGAAGGCCCAGAGCACGGCATTGACGCTGTCCAGCAGCGAGCTGAACAACTGCTCACGCTCGCTCAGCCGCGCAACTTCACCCTGGGCGTGCATCAGGGCCAGCAAGGTCTGGGCGGCTTCTGGCGGTGGGCTGAAGGGCTGGGGCGGCGGGTTCTTGTTGACCATGTGCACGAAGCGTCTCGAAAAGCGGAATCGAAAGGCGAAAGGCGTGCGGCCATGACCCGGCCCGCCACGCAGGCGATATGCCAGTCAGAGTGAAAAAAAGGCGGGAAAGTTCCGGTTGGCGTGCCCCGTAACGGGGCACGCCGATCAACGGCGTCAGGCCATGGCCGGGCGCAGCGAGTAGGTCTTGAGTTGCGCGGCGAAGTCGCGCAGCGACTGGATGCCACTGGCCTCGGCCTCGTGGACCCAGTCCTTGATGGCCGCGAGCATGTCGTGGCCGTTGGCGCTGGTACGTGCCCAGATCTGCTGCAGCGCCAGGCGTTTCTCGTAGATGGTCCTGAGCGCCTGGCTGTGCTCGAGCATCGACTGGATGCGTTGGTGATGGCGGTCTTCGAGCAGGCTGGTTTCACGCGACAGCAGGCGTTTGGCACGGTGGAACTGGTGGCGTACCGAGTCGTCGACGCGCATCAGTTCCTGCTTGACCAGGGGCGCGATCACCAGCTTGCGGTACTGCGCCATGATCTGGAAGCGGTTGTTGAGGATCGCCATGGCGGTGTCCATGTCCAGCTGGCCCTTGCCTTCGACGCGGTGCGCGATGGGCGCCACGCGCTGCACCTTGGCCAGGCGCAGCCAGCTGAACAGCTTGATCCACGCCCAGCCCATGTCGAACTCCCAGCGCTTGACCGAGAGCTTGGCCGAGTTGGGGTAGGTGTGGTGATTGTTGTGCAGCTCTTCGCCGCCGATGATGATGCCCCAGGGCACCAGGTTGGTGGCGGCGTCACGGCACTCGAAGTTGCGGTAACCCACCGCGTGGCCCAGGCCGTTGACCACGCCGGCCGCCCAGAACGGGATCCACATCATCTGCACGGCCCAGATGGTGATGCCGAGGGTGCCGAACAGCAGGACGTCGATCACTGCCATCAGGGCGATGCCGCCCAGCTTGTAGCGCGAGTAGAGGTTGCGCTCGATCCAGTCTTCGGGGCAGTTCTTGCCGTAGATGCGCAGGGTCTCGGGGTTCTGTGCCTCTTCGCGGTACAGCTCGGCGCCCTTGCGCAGCACGGTGGACAAGCCCTTGATCACCGGGCTGTGCGGGTCGTCGACGGTTTCGCACTTGGCGTGGTGCTTGCGGTGGATGGCCGTCCACTCGCGGGTGTTCTGTGCCGTGGTCAGCCACAGCCAGAAGCGGAAGAAATGCTTGAGCCCGGCGTTCAGTTCCAGCGAGCGGTGCGCCGAATAGCGGTGCAGATAGACTGTGACCGCGACGATGGTCACGTGGGTCATCAGCAGGGTGACGGCCAGCAGTTGCCAGGCTGACAGGTCAAGAAAACCGTTGTACCACATAGGCGGGAGGGCCCTCGGAAAGCGAAAGAAACAGCAGCAAGTATTATCCCGACCCTACTAAATAAAACCAGTCGGCCTTTTAGATAGGAGGTCACGGAATGTTTCTGCCCCTATAATGGCCATCATTTTGCTGTGGGCTTCAGTGACCCTATGTCTGCTTCCGTTCGAGATGCCTTGCGCATGGCCGCGCTGTATCTGCTGTTGTCGGTCTTGTGGCTGGTGCTGTCTGATCAAATACTGAGCAATCTTTTCGATGATCCTGCCCAGCTGGCCCGCTGGGAGCTGATCAGCGCCTACGCGTGGATGGGCTGCAGCACGCTGTTGATCTTCGTGTCGCGCTGGCGGCTGCTCAGTTTCATCGGCGTCGGCGCGCGCCTGCGTCGGGACGACCGCGAGCGCCTGCGCATGGCGGCGGCGGTGTTCGACAGCACGCTTGAAGGGGTGCTGGTGAGCGATCGCGACGGCCTGATCGTGCACGTGAACCGCGCCTTTATGCAGATCACCGGTTACCAGCAGGACGAGGTACTGGGCCAGCGCCCGAACAAGTTCAAGTCCGGGCGTCATGACACCGGGTTCTATCAGCAGATGTTCGCCGTGCTGGCCGAAAAGGGCGAGTGGAGCGGCGAAATCTGGAACCGGCGCAAGAACGGCGAGGTGTACCCGCAATGGCAGACCATCTGCGCGATCCGCGATGACCATGGCCAACTGACCCATTATGTGGCGGTGTTCAGCGACATCAGCGCGATCAAGCACACCGAGCGCGAGCTGGCCTACCTGGTGCACCACGACCCGCTCACCGATCTGCCCAACCGCCTGCTGTTCAACGACCGTGTCGCGCAGACCCTGGCTGCGGCGCAAGCCAACAAGCGTGGCTGCGCCCTGTTGCTGCTCGACCTGGACCACTTCCAGAGCATCAA
>NZ_JAAHBU010000311.1 GCF_010671725.1 Pseudomonas brassicae
CGCCCGCGCAGGCGGCCATTGAACATCAACATTTCAAGCATATGCAGCCCCAGCAAGGTGGCACCGGCGAGGTTGATCAGCGCATGCAGGGGCTTGTCCGCAGGGATCAGCAGATTGACCAGCACAACCCACCAGAACACTACCGTCAGGGCCTTGCCCAGCCACAACGCTTTCATACCTGGGTACCTTTTGTTATTGGCGTCAGGCAACCCGCGCAGTTCGCGCGGGCGCTGCCTGCCACCTTAACGGCTCGCGCCCTGCCGATGCCAGCCTGCGCGGCGATCAATTGAGGTGCAGTTCGACCCGACGGTTCTGCGCACGACCTGCATCGGTGTCGTTGTCGGCAATCGGCTGGCGCTCGCCCAGCCCTTGGCTGGTCAGTTTCTGCGGCGCCAGACCCTGCCCGATCAGGTACTCCGCGACGCTGCTGGCACGGCGTTCGGACAAGCTCTGGTTGTAGGCATCACTGCCACGGCTGTCGGTGTGCCCGATCACCTTGATGCTGGCGATGCCCGGATCACTGAGCTTGCCAACCAGGCCGCGCAACTGTTGCTGGGCAGCGGCGGTAAGCTCGGCCGAGTCATAGGCAAACATCACGCTGCCCTGGTCGTCGAGGGTGATCACCTCGGGTTCCGGTGCCGGGGCTTTTTCGCTGGGCGGGTACTGCGGCAGCGGGCAACCGTTGTGGCTGACCGGGGTATTGGCCGGGGTGTCAGGGCAGCGGTCGCGCCGGTCGAACACGCCATCAGCGTCTTCGTCGCCATCCTGGGCATAGCAGATCAGGCCACCGGCAATGGCGCCCAACGCCCCAGCGCCTGCGGCCCAGGCCGAACTTTCGATCGCGCCCAGGCCACCGCCGACAGCGCCGCCGAGCAGGCTGCAGATTGGCCAGGTCTTTTGATTCAACGGGGCGCTGCCATCACTGTGGGTGGCACAACCTGAAAGCAGGCTGGTGGCCAGTAGCACGGGAAGCGCAGCCTTGGTGAATACACTCATGGGGTAATGCTCCTGTGTCACCGGCCTCTACCGGTCACACAGGAGTAAAGACGGGCGCACGGCACTTCACAAGCCGTGGTCCGCAGGGGCTCAGCGTTCGATGCGGATTTCCACCCGGCGGTTCATCGAGCGCCCATCGGCCGTGGCATTGTCGGCCACCGGCTGGGTTTCACCGGCGCCCTGTACCGAGACGAAACTGTTGCGTGGGATGCCGCCCTCGACCAGGTAGTCGGTCACCGAATGGGCCCGCCGTTCGGAGAGCTTCTGGTTATAGGCATCGGCGCCGACGCTGTCGGTATGCCCGGTCACGCTCAGGCGCGCGCTCGGAGCCTCGTTTTTCAGGCGGGCAGTGATCTTGTCCAGGCGCAGTTTGTCGGCGCCAGTGAGCCTGGCCGAATCGAACTCGAACAGTACATCGCGAATCACGATGACCTCTTCCTTGACCACTACCACTTCCTCGACCACCGCGACCGGTTCCGGCGGACAGCCATTGGCATCCACCTGCACGCCACGCGGTGTGCCCGGGCACTTGTCGCGGCTGTCCGGTACGCCATCGCCGTCTTCGTCGCCATCACCATGGGCCCAGCAGTAGCCTGCCGCCAGGCCGCCACCGATCAGCGCGCCCCAACCGGCCCAACTCGAACTTTCAATGGCGCCCAGGGCTGCGCCGCCCACGCCCCCGACGGCAGCACATGTCGGCCAGTCGGTTTTTTGCAAACCTGCACAACCAGTCAACACGCTGGTTAGCAGAACCAGGGGTAATGCTGTGCGAACTATGCTCATTTTGTTGCATCTCCTAGGGGGAATCGGTGCAAAACCGATGCTCTGGGAGTAAAGACCGGTGATTCCATCTCCGCCAGCAATAAGCCATGACGCAATCGCCGTGCCCTCTATGCCTGCGGGCCCCGGCCAGCTAGTCTTGGCGGATGGACGAGGACCTCTGATGACTGACAGTTTTTCTTCGCGTACACCGCAGCAGGCCCTGGCCGCGTTGCTCGAGCACCACACCCCGCAGCGCCTGCTGCTGGTGGGCACGTCGTTCCCGG
>NZ_JAAHBU010000312.1 GCF_010671725.1 Pseudomonas brassicae
AAATTTCTGACACCCCCGGTGCGGGACTGCCGCATCCACTACACACGTACCAAGTCATCGAAAAACAGGGCGGTTCCAATCACCGAAGAGCTGCAGACGCAAATCAAAGCGGTGCTGCCGTTTGGGGATTGCTACAAGCGCTTTGGCGAGGCGGTGGCGGCGGTGGGGCTGGAGCTGCCTGCAGGTCAGCTGACCCACGTGCTGCGGCATACCTTCGCCAGTCACTACATGATGAATGGCGGGGACATCCTCACCCTACAGCGAGTCTTAGGGCATTCATCGCTGGCGATGACGATGCGCTATGCACATTTCAGCCCTGGCCATCTTGCCGAGGTAGTAGCGCTCAATCCTCTGAATCATCTTGGAACCAAGGACTAGGCGATGAATGATGTCTTGGAATGGAGCGTAGTGGTTTGGAATCTTGTCGATGCCCCATCTACAAATCAGTCAATCAACTGGACGACTGTAGCTGTAGGTCTGATCTCGGGGCTGATTGGTATCAGCGGACCGTGGCTATCGCTCGGTTGGCAGGCTAGGAAGGAGAGTCGAAGTGTGCATGCAGCGATTTTGGCAGAGGTACGTGCCTTGTTAGAGCTGGTTGGTAGGCAGAAGTTTGGGGAGCAGTTTACAGACGCTTTGTTCAAGGCATCGCAGCGGGACATCGCTCAGGTACGTCTTAGATTTCCTGAGCATTACAATCGAGTTTATCTAGCCAATGCTGCGAAGCTTGGCGTGCTCGAAGAAGATGACGCGAGGGATTTCGTTCGCTTTTATCAGTTGATGGATAGCTTACGTACCGACACTTCCGAAGGCGGGTATTTGTATGCTGGAAGTAGAGACGCGAGGGTGATTGAGTCTGCTCAAGAGATTTTCTCAGAAGCGGTCACGTTAGGCCTGTCTCTGACCGCGAGAGGAGCACCAAGGTAGTCATGTGGACAGAATGTGGACACTTGAAGAGTTACGAAGTCTTGGTTTCTGACGCCTAGAAACGGCGAAGCCCCGCATTGCGGGGCTTCTAAGGTGTGCCGGCACCAGGAGTCGAACCCGGGACCTACTGATTACAAGTCAGTTGCTCTACCAACTGAGCTATACCGGCATAGGGGCGCTATTATAGCGATCGGTTTGGTTCTGTAAACCACTTCCTTGCAATCTTACGCAACGCCCCGGTTTACCTGGCCTGCAGCCCCGCATCACCACCCGCGATGCAGGCTTTCGGCAGTCGGTTCTGCCCTGGCCGGGTCGAACAGCATCGGCTTCTGTTCATGGCAGCCACGCTTGCCGCATTTCACGTACCGTCGCGACTGTGCCGGCAACCCGTTGTCGCCCAGCACCTGCATCTGCGGCATGTCCCAGCCCGCCAGTTGATCATCACCGGTGTGGTGGCTGCGCTGGCCACTGGCGCAGCCGCTCAGCACCAAAGCAAACACTGCCCAGGCAATGGATTTGAAAAAGCCCATGGTCATTCCCGTTTCTCCAATCGAGTCATACGGCGCACCCGCCGTCAGTCCTTGCCCAGCCCTCGCTGAACGCCAGCAGGTCCACCGGCCGGCACTCCATCCGCCACGGCCAGGTCGCTGCCGGGCATAAGCTGTGTTCGTCGCTGAAGGTCTTGGCGTCACGCATGAGGGGGGAGAGGGCACATGGCAATATGCCCTCATGATCTCGCAAACCGCCGCGGATGATACACCGATCGGCACCTTGAAGCTGCTTTCAGCTGGCGGCAGTTCGACGCAGAACCCCTGGCCCTGCAGGATCCCGCACGCAACCATGTGAAAAATATAATTTACGGCGCTTATCCCAACCTTTCAGGACCTTTCACCAGATAACAAAAAGATTCCGGCAAAAAATAGTAGGAGCTCTCTATCGATTTGACTTTGACGATGCCCTCAGCTAATTTGTTGTGCATTATGTTGAACACTCAAGCGTTGCCGCTGCTCACCTCCCGCCTGGTCTCCCGTGAACGTCACTGGACCGGCGATCTCTAGCGTCACCCTCCCAAACCCCGGTTTCTGCTGACGTCAGCGTCAGCCCCCGCGTTTTCCGCTACGCCCATGGGAGGGCACATGCGTTCCTGGATCTATCTGTTCATCGCCATCGTGGCCGAAGTGATCGGCACCACGTCGATGAAGTTTGCTGCCACACAGTCGCCGTTGCTCGGCCACGCCCTCATGTACAGCATGATCGGCCTGTCCTACGGTTTCCTTGCGCTCGCCGTGAAGCGCGTGCCGCTGGGCGTCGCCTACGCGCTGTGGGAAGGCATCGGTATCGTGCTGATCACCCTGGTCAGCATCACCTGGCTGGGCGAGAGCATCGGCCTGCTCAAGGCCCTGGGTCTGGGCGTGATGATCGCCGGTATCCTGCTGATCAAGTCGGGTACCCGCAGCGCTCGCCGTGAAACCACCGGGGAGGCGCTGCCATGCTGACCGCCTCGATGATCCCCTTCGTATGGCTGGCCGCGGCCATCGTGCTCGAAGTGGTGGCCAACCTGCTGCTCAAGTACTCCGACGGTCTGCGCAAGCGCTGGGTCGGCCTGGCCTCGATCGCGTGTGTGCTGGCTGCCTTCACGGCGCTGGCGCAAGCGGTCAAGGACATCCCCCTGTCGATGGCCTACGCCATCTGGGGTGGCTTCGGCATCCTCGCCACGGTGGCGATGGGCTGGGCGCTGTTCGGCCAGCGCCTGGCCGGGCGCGGCTGGCTCGGCCTGCTGCTGGTGCTCGGTGGCATGGGCCTTTTGAAGCTGGCGTGACGCCCGTCACAGTCCCCTTAGAGCGATTCGCTCAAACGCTTATGCACAAGGCGCATGCCAAACAGGCGCCTTGTGCATCGCGTTCGGGTGCTCCATTGGTCTTTGCGCAAATGGCTTTTTTGCTCGGCTTTAACACGTGAATAAAAAATGACCAGGCGCTGACAGCCCTTGGAGGGCGTGATTTTCAGCCATCTATCAAAATGTTGCGCACAGACTTATCCACAGGTTTGGACGGTCATTTGCGCTCGGCCAGCAGCATCAGGTTGCGCGGTGTCAGCGGGTAGGGGCAGAAGCTGCCCAGGCGCACGTCGAAGCCCTGTTCACCCAGGTACAGTGCGCGGTCCAACACCAGCCACAGTTCCAGTGGGCGACGGAACAGGTTGCGCAGCCGTTCCAGGTTGCGCACCTGCGCCAGGCGCGCCCAGCCGGCCTGTTCCAGTGCCATCCAATCGTGCTCACCGTCCACGTCGAGCGCCTTGAGCGCAGCCAGGTCGCGGCAATAGTCGGCAAAGGGTTTGCTCAGCCAACTGCTGAGCAGGGAAGGGGTGGGCAGGTATTCGTCGCACTGGCGCAGTTGCCGTTGCAGCAGGTCGAAGCCCAGCCGCCGTGCCATCGATTCATCGCGCTGGCGGCGCACGCGCTGGCCGGCGGTGACGGTTTCGCTCAGCGGCAAGCCCAGGTCATCGATCGATAAGGTCAGGCGCGACGCCTGTGCGGCGGTGGATAACGCCTGGTAGAACGGCCCGCGCGTGCGGTTGTAGCAGCACGGCGCAATGGCTAGCTGGCGACAGCCCTTGGCGCTGGCCAGCTGCATCAGGCGCACATGCAGGTCGCCGCAGGCGTGCAGCGCCACGGGGGTGTGCTGGCCGGTAAGTTGCGCATCGGCGTCACTGCGCATCACATCCTGCAGGCGATGCTGCGCCGGCAGGTGGTGATGCTGGCTCAACTGTTCACCGGCCAACACCAGCGCCGGGTCATGTTCCAGGCAGGTCAGCTGTTGCGCCGGGCCCAGCAGGCGCCGGCCCAGGTGGCCCTTGCCGGCGCACCAGTCCAGCCAGTGCGTGGCAGGCTGGGCGAAGGCCAGGTGGCCGGCGAAGGCTTCGATCTGCTGCCATTTGCGGCCGGGCACATCCACGTTCAGGCGTGCACTGGCAGGTGCCAGCTCGATTGTGGATAACTCGCCCACGGCTGACAGCTGCACGGCCTGGGCGGCCAGCTGTGGATAAGGGGCGGGTGCGCCGGGCGCATCAGGCGCCTCGGCGGCTTGCAGCGTGCGCTGGCGCAGCCACTGGCTCAGCTCGGGCAGCTCGCGCTCCCAGGCCATGGTCAGCTGGGTGAACGGCCTCGGCCGCCACAGGCCCTGGTGTTCCAGCAAAAAGCTGTCCAGGGCCTGGAAGCGGCCAAGCAGTGTGGCGCCCTGCAGTACCTCAGCGGCCTTGGCAGGCATCGACGCGCAACCAGCGCTCAAGCACCTTGAAGCCCTGCACCAGCAAGAACGAGATCAGCAGGTAGAACAGCCCCGCCGCAAAGAAGATCTCCACCGGCAGGTAGGTACGCGCAATGATCGTGCGCGCCATGCCGGTCAGTTCCAGCAGGGTCACGGTGCTGGCCAGGGCGCTGGCCTTGAGCATCAGGATCACTTCGTTGCTGTAGGCCGGCAGGCCGATGCGCGCGGCACGCGGCAGCATGATGTAGAACAGCGCCTTGGCCCGCGACATGCCCAGCGCCCGCGCCGCCTCGATTTCACCGCGCGGGATGGCCTGCAGCGCACCGCGCAGGATCTCGGCGATGTACGCGGCGGTGTGCAGCGTCATGGTCAGCACGGTGCACCAGAACGGGTCGCGCAGGTACGGCCAGAATGCGCTGTTGCGCACTGCGTCGAACTGCGCCAGGCCGTAGTACACCAGGAACAGTTGCACCAGCAGCGGCGTGCCACGAAAGAAGAAGATGTAGCCATACGGCAGTGCGCGCACATACCAGTGCCGCGACGAGCGCGCGATGCCCAGCGGGATCGCCAGGATCAGCCCGGCGATGACCGCGATGGCCACCAGCTCCAGGGTCAGGGTCGCGCCCTGGGCCAGGCGCGGCAGCCACTTGATGATCACTTCCCAGTTCATTGGTTGGCCCTCGCGAAGCCGCGTGCGGCGCGTTTTTCCAGCAAGTGCATGCCGATCATCGCAAGGATGGTCAGGCCCAGGTAGATAAGCGCCGCCACCATGTAGAAGGTGAACGGCTGCTTGCTCACGGTCACCGCCACTTGCGAGTGGCGCATGATCTCTTCAAGGCCGATCACCGACACCAGTGCGGTGTCCTTCATCAGGATCATGAACAGGTTGCCCAGCCCAGGCAGCGCGATGCGCCACATCTGCGGCAGGATCAGCCGGGTGAAGATGCGCCCCTTGGACAGGCCCAGGGCCAGGCCCGCTTCGCGGTGGCCCTTGGGGATGGCCAGGATGGCGCCACGGAACACTTCGGTGGCATACGCACCGAAGCACAGGCCCAGCGCGATCACGCCCGCCGTGAAGGCGCTCAGCTCAAGGCCGGGAATACCCAGCAGTTCGCCCAGCTTGCTCATCAGGCTGACGGTGCCGAAGTAGATCAGCAGCACCCACAGCAGCTCGGGCACGCCGCGCACCAGGGTCGAATAGAAACCGCCAAGCCACTGCAGGGGCTTGTACGGCGAGGTCTTGGCCAGGGCGCCGAGCAGGCCCAGCACCAGCCCCAGGCAAAGGGCGGTGAGTGCCAGTTGCACGGTCATCAAGGTGCCGGCCGCCAGGGCCGGACCGAATCCGTAGAGATCAATATTCATGGGCAGGCTTGTTCAGGGACGGGCACCGCCGCAGGGGCGGTGCCGGTCGGGCGACTCAGTAGATGCTGAAAGGGAAGTACTTGTCGTTGATCTTCTTGTAGGTGCCGTCGGCAACGATTTCCTTCAGGGCGGCGTTCAGGCGGTCGCGCAGCTGGGCGTCACCCTTGCGCACGGCAATGCCGACCTTGTCGCTGTCGTTGACCGGCTCGCCCTTGAACTCGTAGGCCTTGCCCGCGTCGGATTTCAGCCAGTCGTAGTTGGCGTACTTGTCGGCCAGGATGGCGTCGAGGCGGCCGGCGGTCAGGTCGAGGTAGGCGTTTTCCTGGCGTCATACAGGTTGACCTTGAAGTTGCCATCCATGCCGCCGTTGTCGTCCAGCCAGGTCGCGGCCTGGGTGCGCGCTGGGTGCCGATGGTCTTGCCCTTGAGCGAGGCCGGGTCGGTCTTGAAGTCGACGTTTTTCGGCGCGATGAACTGCTGCTTGTTGGAGTAGTACGGGTCGGTGAAATCGACCGCCTGCTTGCGCTCGTCGGTGATCGACAGCGACGAGATCAGGAAGTCGAACTTCTTCGCGTTCAGGGCCGGGATGATGCCGTCCCAGTCGGAGGTGACCACTTCGCACTCGACCTTCATCTTGGCGCACAGGCGTCGCCGATGTCCTTGTCGAAGCCCACCACCTGGCCGCTGGCATCCTTGTTGTTGAACGGCGGGTACGCCGCTTCGATGCCCATCTTCAACTTTTCGGCCGCCATGGCGTTGGCCGAGAACACCAGCGTGGCGGCAGCGGCCAGGAGGAATTTCTTGTAGTTCTGCATGCGTGTTGCTCCGTTAGCGGTTGCTGGACATGAATTGCTTACAACGCGCCGAGTTCGGGTTGTCGAAAACCTGCTGCGGCGATCCTTGCTCTTCGACCAGGCCCTGGTGCAGGAAGATGACTTCACTGGACACCTGCCGGGCAAAGCTCATTTCATGGGTAACCAGTAGCATGGTACGGCCTTCTTCGGCCAGCGCGCGGATCACGTTGAGCACTTCCTGGACCATTTCCGGGTCCAGTGCCGAGGT
>NZ_JAAHBU010000313.1 GCF_010671725.1 Pseudomonas brassicae
TGGGAGCTGGCTTGCCTGCACCCACAGGGTATGTGCAGATCCTGAAGTCACCGCTGTACCTGTGGGAGCTGGCTTGCCTGCACCCACAGGGTATGCGCAGATCCTGAAGTCACCGCTGTACCTGTGGGAGCTGGCTTGCCAGCGAAGAGGCCCGCGAGCACACCCCCGAATTGCAGGCAAAAAAAAAGCCCGCCAGTGAGAGCGGGCAAGGACCTACGAAGATTCATCTAGCGACCAACTAGCTTCCGCGATAGGTCGAGTAACTGTACGGCGAGATCAACAACGGCACGTGGTAGTGATCCTGCTCGGCGCTGATGCCGAAACGCAGCACCACCACATCGAGGAACGCCGGCTCCGGCAGCTGCACACCACGCGCGCGGTAGTAATCGCCCGCACTGAACTGCAACTGGTAAACCCCGCTGCGGTAATCGTCACCCTGCAACAACGGCGCATCGCAACGACCATCGCTGTTGGTCAGCAGCGTGTTCACCAGCTCCAGTTGCTGGCCTTCGACCCGGTACAACTCGACCTTGATCGAGCTGCCAGGGCAGCCATGTGCGGCATCCAGTACATGCGTGGTCAAACGTCCCATTGCGCGTGCCTCGTTTCAATCGGTGGGCAAAAAATACCCGCACGGCACCGGGATGAAGCAGGGCAGCGTGCGGCTGTCGGATTATTAAGACATTTTTCATTAAAATTGTACACAATAAATCGAACGACTTTGTTCGCTTGCTGCAGCGGCCCTGTAAATAGTCCATCAGTCGCAAAGCCAAGCACAGAGCCGACACAATCGTCATTTACTGACCAGTCAGGCAGGTTTCTTGCAACCCTTTTGGGCGCTGAGAAACGGAAGAAAGGCGAAAAAACAGGCTTACAAATCGTCAGCAAAGTTGTATACAATCACTCCATCGCTGTGGCCGATGAGCTCTATCAGACACCACACCCCCCGTTTTCACGTACAAGAAGGAAGACTGCAGTGAGCGCTGATTATCCTCGCGACCTGATCGGTTACGGCAATACCCCACCTCACCCGCGTTGGCCGGGGAATGCCCGCATCGCGTTGTCTTTCGTGCTCAATTATGAAGAGGGTGGCGAGCGCAACATCCTGCACGGGGACAAGGAGTCCGAAGCCTTTCTCTCCGAGATGGTCTCGGCCCAGCCGCTGCAGGGCGCCCGCAACATGAGCATGGAATCGCTCTACGAATATGGTAGCCGCGCCGGCGTGTGGCGCCTGCTCAAGCTGTTCGAAGACACCGGCGTGCCGCTCACCGTGTTCGCCGTGGCCATGGCCGCGCAGCGTCACCCCGAGGTGATCCGCGCCATGGTCGCCGCCGGCCACGAGATCTGCAGCCACGGCTACCGCTGGATCGACTACCAGTACATGGACGAGAACCAGGAGCGCGAGCACATGCTCGAGGCCATCCGCATTCTCACCGACCTCACCGGCGAACGCCCGCTGGGCTGGTACACCGGCCGCACCGGCCCGAACACCCGCCGCCTGGTGATGGAGGAAGGTGGCTTCCTCTATGACAGCGATACCTACGACGACGACCTGCCCTACTGGGAACCCAACAACCCGACCGGCAAGCCGCACCTGGTGATCCCCTACACCCTGGATACCAACGACATGCGCTTTACCCAGGTGCAGGGCTTCAATTGTGGCGAGCAGTTCTTCCAGTACCTCAAGGACGCCTTCGATGTGCTGTACGCCGAAGGTGCCGAAGCGCCGAAGATGCTCTCGATCGGCCTGCACTGCCGCCTGATCGGCCGCCCGGCGCGCATCGCCGCGCTCAAGCGCTTCGTCGAATACGCCCAGAGCCATGAGCAGGTCTGGTTTGCCCGGCGCGTGGACATCGCCCGCCACTGGCATGCCACCCACCCCTTCCAAGCCGAGAGCGCCAAATGACCGACTTCAAGACCCTCACCCCGTCGACCCTGGACCGCGCGGCCTTCGTCAACGCCTTCGCCGACATCTACGAGCATTCGCCGTGGGTGGCCGAAAAAGCCTTTGACCTGGGCCAGTTGCACGAGCTCGACCAGATCGAGGCGCTGCACCAGCGCATGAGCGACATCCTGCTCAGCGCCGACCACGCCAGCCAACTGGCCCTGGTCAATGCTCACCCGGACCTCGCCGGCAAAGCCGCGGTACAGGGTGAACTGACCGAATCGAGCACCAACGAACAGGCCGGCGCCGGTATCCACCAGTGCACCGCCGAAGAATTCGCCCGTTTCACCGAGCTCAACGACGCCTACAAGGCCAAGTTCCAGTTCCCGTTCATCATGGCGGTCAAAGGCAGCAACCGTCACCAGATCCTCGCCTCGTTCGAGAAGCGCATCCACAACTCGGTCGACGCCGAGTTCAAGGAAGCCCTGGCGCAGATCAACCTGATTGCCCTGTTCCGCCTGCTGCAGCTGTAACCGGCGCGACCCTTGCAGGCACGCAGGTGCCGGCATTCGCCCCCGCCCCACTCACACATAATTAGAGAACACCCGCATGCGCACTTTAGTGATTGAGCCCCTGACCAAAGAAGCCTTCGCCCCTTTCGGTGACGTGATCGAAACCGACGGCAGCGACCACTTCATGATCAACAACGGTTCGACCATGCGCTTCCACAAGCTGGCCACGGTAGAAACCGCCCAGCCCGAGGACCACGCCATCATCAGCATCTTCCGCGCCGACGCGCAGGACATGCCGCTGACCGTGCGCATGCTGGAGCGCCATCCGCTGGGCAGCCAGGCGTTCATACCGCTGCTCGGCAATCCCTTTCTGATCGTGGTCGCGCCGGTTGGCGATGCACCTGTATCGGGTCTTGTCCGCGCCTTTGTCAGTAATGGCAGGCAGGGCATCAATTACCATCGCGGCGTCTGGCACCACCCGGTGCTGACGATCGAAAAGCGGGATGACTTCCTGGTGGTTGATCGCAGTGGTTCCGGCAACAACTGCGACGAACATTTCTTCAATGAGGATGAGCAACTGATCCTCGCACCCCACCAATAAGAGAAGGCGGGTCACTGGCCTGCGGTGACCGGCAAGAGGTAAAGACTGTGGAAGCACATCTGTTGGAATGGCTGAACCTGAGCGTGCGCTGGGTTCACATGATCACTGGCGTGGCCTGGATCGGCGCGTCGTTCTATTTCGTCTGGCTGGAAAACAACCTCAACCGGGCCAACCCGCGCGACGGCCTGTCGGGTGATCTCTGGGCGATCCACGGTGGCGGTATCTACCACCTGGAAAAATACAAGCTGGCACCGCCCAAGATGCCGGACAACCTGCACTGGTTCAAATGGGAAGCCTACTTCACCTGGATGTCGGGTATTGCCCTGCTGTGCCTGGTGTTCTACTGGAACCCGACCCTCTACCTGCTGGCCCCGGGCAGCACGCTGAGCGGCGGTGAAGGGATCGCCATCGGCGTCGGCTCGCTGATCGCCGGCTGGTTCATCTACGACTTTCTCTGCGATTCGCCCCTGGGCAAGCGCCCCGGCCTGCTCGGCCTGGTGCTGTTCGTGCTGGTCATCGCGGCCTGCTACGGCTTCAGCCAGGTGTTCAGCGGTCGTGGTGCGTACCTGCACACCGGCGCCATCATCGGCACCATCATGGTCGGCAACGTGTTCCGCATCATCATGCCGGCCCAGCGTGCGCTGGTTGCCGCCATCGAGCAGAACAAGACCCCCGACCCGACGCTGCCGGCCAAGGGCCTGCTGCGTTCGCGCCACAACAACTACTTCACCCTGCCGGTGCTGTTCATCATGATCAGCAACCACTTCCCGAGCACCTATGGCAGCCAGTACAACTGGTTGATCCTGGCCGGGATCGCGGTGGCTGCGGTACTGGTGCGTCACTACTTCAACACCCGCCACGACAGCGCCAAGTACGCCTGGACCCTGCCGGTAGGCGCCCTGGCAATGATCTGCCTGGCCTACGTCACCGGCCCCAAGCCGATGCCGACCGCGCCTGAACAGGCCGCTGCCAAGGTGCAGTACCAGCCCCTGCCGGAAACCGCACAGGGTGGCAAGACCGCTGCCGAGAAAGCCGCCGAACAGGCTGCCAACCCGACACCTGCCCCGGCTGCAGAAGCCGCCCCGGCGACCGCGTCGGTCAGCGAAGGCAACTTCGACAAGATCCACAGCGTCATCCAGGAACGCTGCACCGTGTGCCATTCGGCCAAGCCGACCAGCCCGCTGTTCAGTACTGCCCCGGCCGGCGTGATGCTCGATACCCCGCAACAGATCCAGCAACTGGCCCCGCGCATTCAGGCGCAGGCCGTCGCCAGCCAGATCATGCCCCTGGGCAACATCACTCAGATGACCCAGCAAGAGCGTGAACTGATCGGTGCCTGGATCGCCAAAGGTGCTCCAACCCACTGAGTCACCCCGGTGCCCGCAAGGGCCACCCAACGGCGCCTGCCTGTCGCCGCGCACATAAGACGAACAATAAAAACAAAACTCGAGGTGCTGCATGTCCGAGTCACGCAAGGCGTACATCCCCGTTGCGCCGCCACGACAGCCACTGCCCCTGCTGCAACTGATCCTGGTGGGTTTGCAACATGTACTGCTGATGTACGGGGGCGCCATTGCGGTGCCGCTGATCATCGGGCAAGCCGCCGGGCTCTCTCGTGAAGAAATCGCATTCCTGATCAATGCCGATCTGCTGGTCGCCGGTGTCGCCACCGTGGTCCAGTCGCTCGGCATTGGTGCACTGGGCATTCGCATGCCGGTCATGATGGGGGCCAGTTTCGCCGCCGTCGGCAGCATGGTGGCCATGGCCGGCATGCCCGGCGTGGGCCTGCAGGGGATCTTCGGTGCGACCATCGCCGCCGGCTTCTTCGGCATGCTGATCGCGCCGTTCATGTCCAAGGTGGTGCGGTTCTTCCCGCCCCTGGTCACCGGCACGGTGATCACCTCGATCGGCCTCTCGCTGTTCCCGGTCGCGGTCAACTGGGCCGGCGGCGCGCCGCGGCGGCACCGTTCGGCTCGCCCATCTATCTGGTCGTTGCCGGCCTGGTGCTGGCCACCATCCTGCTGATCAACCGCTTCATGCGCGGCTTCTGGGTGAATGTCTCGGTGCTGATCGGCATGGGCCTGGGCTACATCATTGCCGGCACCATCGGCATGGTCGACCTCAGCGGCCTGGCCGAAGCGCCCTGGGTACAGGTGGTCACCCCGCTGCATTTCGGCATGCCGACGTTCAGCCTCGCACCGATCCTGTCGATGTGCCTGGTGGTGGTGATCATTTTCGTCGAGTCCACCGGCATGTTCCTGGCGCTGGGCAAGGTCACCGAACGTGAAGTCACCCCGGGCATGCTGCGCCGCGGCCTGTTCTGGGATGCCGGCGCCTCGTTCGTGGCGGGCTTCTTCAACACTTTCACGCATTCCTCGTTCGCGCAGAACATCGGCCTGGTGCAGATGACCGGCGTGCGCTGCCGCTATGTCACGGTGGTGGCGGGCCTGTTCCTGATCCTGCTCAGCCTGCTGCCCAAGGCGGCGTTCCTGATCGCCTCGATTCCACCGGCTGTATTGGGTGGCGCCTCGATCGCGATGTTCGGCATGGTCGCGGCCACCGGCATCAAGATCCTGCAGGAAGCCGACATTGGTGACCGGCGCAACCAGCTGCTGGTCGCGGTCAGCGTCGGCATGGGGCTGATCCCGGTCGTACGGCCGGAGTTCTTTGCGCAGATGCCGCAATGGATGGAACCGATCACCCACAGCGGGATCGCCATGGCCACGGTCAGCGCCCTGGTCCTCAACCTGCTGTTCAACGTACTGGGTGGCGCCGAGCGCGCCGCCCACAACGACACCGCTCACCAGCATTGAGCGTACGGGCGGCGCGTGCTGCCCCGTTCAACCCTGGCACCAGGCAATACCGTCGGCCCCTGGGAGTGGGCCGGCCGGGGCGCGCTTGCGCCGAAAAAACCGCAATCCAACAATAACAACAGTCGGGAATCACAACATGAAACGCATCACCTCTTCCCTCCTGCTGGGCAGCAGCCTGCTGGCCACGCTTCCAGCGGTAGCGGGGGACCTGCTGCTCTGGCAGACCAACAGCCTGACCTATCTGTACGGCAAAGACTTCCAGGTCAACCCGCGGATCCAGCAGACGGTCACCTTCGAGCACGCCGATAAATGGAAGTACGGCGACAATTTCCTGTTTGTCGACAAGATCTTCTACAACGGCGCAACCGACCGCAACAAAGGCAACAACACCTACTACAGCGAGATCAGCCCGCGCCTGTCGTTCGGCAAGATCTTCGACCAGAAGCTTGCGTTCGGGCCGATCAAGGACGTGCTGCTGGCCATGACCTACGAGACCGGCGAAGGCGATAACGAGGCCTACCTGATCGGCCCGGGCTTCGACCTGGCCATCCCCGGTTTCAACTACTTCACCCTCAACTTCTACCAGCGCAACACCGAAGGCAGCCGGCCCGGCGACCGCGTGTGGCAGATCACCCCGGCCTTCTCCTACACCATCCCCCTGGGCAAGTCGGACCTGCTCATCGATGGCTACATGGACTGGGTGGTGGACAACGACGAAAGTCGACGCGGCACCTACCACGCCAACCTGCACTTCAACCCACAGGTCAAATATGACCTGGGCAAAGCGTTCAACTTCGGCGCCAAGCAGCTGTACGTGGGTTTCGAGTACAGCTACTGGAAGGATAAATACGGGATTGAGGACAGCGATCGACTCAAGACCAACCAGAGTGTGGCCAGTGCGCTGATCAAGGTTCACTTCTAAAACCTGATCGAACGCACAGTTTTTGCCACACCCGCTCCACAACGGAGCACTTGAGGGCCAGCGCGCAAGCCAGTAATCTGCGCGCCCCCTCGCTCAGGGCAGGAAGTTTCCTACCCGCGTTTACTGACCGCTCAGTCAATGAATTCGGGCGGTTGGTAAGCGTATTGCCAACCTGTTTCACCCTTGTTCAGCTGTTCAGAAAGACGTCGAGCAGGATTGTTGCGCCAAGCCGCCAAGGTTGGCTCAGCTCTTGCCAATTCGCTGTGGTCAGTCGAAAAAAACTGACTCGAAAGACAATAAATTGAATTCAACGGCACCACTGCAGAGTGCCGACCTCAATCAAGGGAGCAACCACGCAATGCGCATTACCAACAGCCTGATTCTCGCTGGCGGCCTGCTGGCCGCCAGCACCGCCATGGCCGGCGACCTGCTGCAATGGCAGAACAACAGCCTGACCTACCTGTACGGCAAGGATTTCACGGTCAACCCCGAGATCCAGCAGACCTTCACCTTCGAGCACGCCGACGGCTGGAAGTACGGCGACAACTTCCTGTTCGTCGACAAGATCTTCTACAACGGCAAGAAAGACAGCAACGCCGGCCCGAACACCTACTATGGCGAGTTCAGCCCACGTCTGTCGTTTGGCAAGATCTTCGACCAGAAGCTTGAGTTCGGCCCGATCAAGGACGTGCTGCTGGCCATGACCTACGAG
>NZ_JAAHBU010000314.1 GCF_010671725.1 Pseudomonas brassicae
CGACGCGGGAGGCAACGGCGGCCACGGCGGCGTCGGCGTGGCCGCATCAGGGCTGCAGCTGAGCAATCAGAACACGATTACCGGCGGCAACGGTGGTGCAGGCGGAAGCAGTACGACTCCATTCCCCTCAACGATTGCCAGCGGCGGCAACGGTGCGGCGGCGGTCACCGGCAACACCTTCACCCTGATCAACGATGGCAGCGTCATCGGCGGCTCGGGCGGCAGCGCCGGTACCACCATGATGCCAACCAGCGGCGGTAGCGGTGGCCTTGGAGGCGCAGCGGTCAGTGGCGACGACTTCGTCGTGCTCAACAACGGCATCATCCGGGGTGGTGCCGCAGGCTCCAGCAGCTTCATGTCAGCCGGCGCACAGGGCGGCGTAGGCATCTCAGGCTCCAACTTCGAAGTGCACAACGCCACCGGCGCCACCATCAGCGCGGGTAGCAGTTCAAGCAGCCTGATGGTCATGCCGAACGGCGCGCCTGCCATTCAAAGCAGCGGTGGCTCGACCGTCTACAACGCCGGCACCATCACCGGCGGCACCGGCGGAATCGGCCTCCCCTCCGTCAGCCAGGCCATCCTGTTCGCCGGCGGCAACAACACCCTGGTGCTGGAAAACGGCTCCGTCATCCAGGGTGGGGTCTCTGCCGGCAGCACTGACACCCTGGCACTGGGCGGCGCGTCGGACAGCACGTTCAACGTCAGCGCGCTGAACAGCCAGTACGTGGGCTTCGATACCTTCGACAAGCGCGACAGCAGCACCTGGACCCTGAGCGGTGACAGTACCGGTACCAGCATCAACCAGTGGAACGTCAAACAGGGCACCCTGCGCACCCTCAACAACACCACACTGAAGGGCAACGTGACCGTGCAGCAGGGCGCCGCCCTGCAACTGGGCCACACCGTCATCAAAGGCAACCTGAGCAACAACGGCACCCTGCAACTGGGGCACACCACTACACCACACACCTTCGTCTCCGTGGATGGCAACTTCAGCCAGGGCAGCAATGGCGTGTACCGCATCGCTGCCCAGTCCAACGACAGCGAGGGCGGCTACAGCCGCCTGCACGCTTCGGGCAACGCCACCCTGGCCGGCAGCGCCGTGGTCGATGTGGCCCAGGTCAACAGCCTGGCCATCGGCCAGAGCCTGGACAGCGTGGTGCGTGCCGGCGGCACCCTCAATGGCAACTTCAGCAAGGTCACCGACAACAGCGCACTGTTCGACTTCAAGAGCGTGGCCACCAACGGCACCGGCGGCAAGGTCGATTTGCAGGTGGTACAGGGCAAGACCATCATCGACATCATCGATCCCCCGACGCCCGGCGGCAACGGCGGCGACGATGACGAACCGGCCATCCGCAGCAACAAGCCTGCCCGAGGCGCGGCCCAGACCCTGGACACCATCATCGGCCGCGGCACTCAGAATGCCGGCATGCAGCAAGTGATCACCTCGCTGGGCAAGCTGAGTACCGCCCAGCAGGTGTCTGACGCGGTCAGCCAGACCGTGCCGTTGCTGGCCGGTGGCTCGCAGGCGGCCGCCGGTGCGGCACTCAGCGCCGTCAGCGATGTGGTGGGCGCACGCGTCAGCCAGGGCCGCGGCCTGTCGTCGGGTGACGAGGTGCTGGGCGAACGGGAAGTGTGGGTCAAGACCTTTGGCTCATGGGCCGACCAGAACGAGCGTAACGGCGTGTCGGGCTTCGAGGTCAACAGCCAGGGCATCATCTTCGGTGCCGATGCCGCCATCAGCCCGCAGAGCCGCATGGGCCTGGCCTTCGCCTATGCCAACAGCGATATCGACGGCGACTCCAAGAGCGCACCCAACAGTGCCGACATGGACCTGTTCCAGCTGATCGGCTACGGCAGCTACGACCTGGATGACGCGACCCAGCTGAGCTACCAGCTCGACTACGGCCAGGGCCGCACCGATGGCAAGCGCCAGATCCTGTTCATGGGCACCGAGGCCAAGGCCAAGTACGACACCCAGATCGTGCACGCCGGGGTTGCGCTGGGCCACACCCTGCGCCTGGGCGAGGCCACCGAGCTGACCCCGAGCGTGCGCGCGGACTACACCTGGGTCGAAGACGAAAGCTACCGCGAAACAGGCGCCGGCGCCCTCAACCTGAATGTCGACCGACGCAACAGCGAAAGCCTGGTGCTGGGCGCCGATGCCGAACTGGTGCACCTGTTCAGCGATCGCCTGTCTACCCGCCTGAAACTGGGCGTGGGCTACGACACCCTTGGCGAACGTGCCTCGCTGACCAGTGCCTATGCCGGCGAGCCGGGCCTGTCGTTCCGCACCCAGGGCCTGGATGCCAGCCCATGGCTGGGACGTGGCGGCGTGGGCGTGAGCTACCGGGTCACCGACAGCACCGAGCTGAGCGCCGACTACGATGCCGAGTACCGTGAGGACTTCCTCAACCAGTCGGCCTCGCTGAAGGTTCGCTGGGCGTTCTGAGGCCAGCACCTCAGCCGTTGTAGCGCAACCCCTGGATCGCAAGGTCCAGGGGTTTTTTCATGCTCAGAAGTTCGCCCATTTGCTGCAGTAATCGGCTTTTTGCACATTGACCGGCTCGAGCTTGCCCGCCTGCACCCGGCTGAGGTCGACGGTGCAGGTGGAATAGCCCATGGCCACGAACTCATAGTCGGCGCCCGCCTGGGGGGTGAACTGCAGCATGGCCACACAGTTCTGCACACGGTCGTAGGCGGTGCGGGTGCCGCCATCGAGAAAGTGCAGGGTAAACGGCTTGCCGGCCGGGATCAGCACTTCACTGGTGGTGCCCTTGAACGAGGTGACCGCCGGCGGCATGCCGAGGGTTTCGCCGTTGCGGTCGGCAAAGCCGTGCTGCGCCGACACCACCACACCCGCGCCCGGGCTGTACCAGTCCACGCAACTCAGCCCGGGTACCGCGCGCACCATGCCGTTGGCGACCACCCGCAGGCGTGCGGTGTCGCCGCTGGCCGGCGAGGCGTAGGCGGTATTGAACGACTTGACCGCTGCAATGTTGCCGCAGCCGGCGAGAAAAGCTGTGGCGAGGCACAGCAGGGGTAGCGTCTTCATCCTGAAAGTATCCTTGAGGGCAGCCGGAAAAGGCCGCAGCTTGCCTCAGACCCGCGTCAACGGCTTGGGTTTCGCGATGGAGTGGGGTTCAATAGCGACACGCATCACATTCTTTCAAGGATTTGGCCAATGGCTAGCAACAGCAAACAGCAGAAACGCGCCAAGCGCGCCGCCAGCAAGGCCCGCGAAAACCGTATGGTACGCAGCGGCCAGGCGGTCAAGAGCAGCGGCGAGAGCGCCAGCGCCAGCGTCGAGAGCGCCAGCGCCAGCGTCGAGCAGGTGTTCACCAAGGCCATGGACTCGGGCAGCTACACTGCGCTGTTCGAAAAGATGAAGCAGGCCCAGAACACCGGGCTGGCCTCGATGATCGCGGTGTTCCTGGTCGACCCGCTGCTGGCACTGGTGCTCAAGGGCCATAAGGAAGAGCACTCCACCGACTACATCTGCAAGGTGTTCTGCGCCTACCGTGAGTGGCTGGACGGCACCGAAGAGGCCGCGGCGATGGAATGGCTGGAAAGCGACGAGTTCCAGGACGCGTACGTGCAGGCGTCGGAAATCGTGTCCAAGCAGAAGAAATTTGGCTGAAGAATGAAGCGGGGCTGCTGCGCAGCCCATCGCGGGGCAAGCCCAACCACCGCCCTGTCTAGTTTTCCAGCACCACCCGCCCTGCCGCCTCGACCTTGCGCTTGCGCGCCACCAGCAGCCCCGCCGCCACCACGGCGATGGTCAGCAGCCCGGTCGCGACGATCTCGATACGGTGGTCGGGGCGAACCAGCATCACCGTCAGCACGCCCACGATGAACACGATGGTGGCCCAGGTCAGCCCCGGGAACAGCCACATCCTGAAGGCGATCTTCTCGCCGCGCGCCATGCGCTGGCGGCGCATGCGCAGCTGCGAAATCGCAATCACCAGGTACACCAGCAGCGCGATCGCGCCGGAGCTGGCCAGCAGGAACTCGAACACCTGCGCCGGCGCCATGTAGTTGGCGATCACGGTCAGGAACGCCGCCGCCGTCGACAGCAGCACCGCCACATACGGCGTACCGCTGGAGGTGGTGCGCTGCGCCATGGCCGGTGCATCACCGCGCTTGCTCAGCGAAAAGAGCATGCGCGACGAAGTGTACAGCGCCGAGTTCAGGCAGCTGGTCACCGCGATCAGCACCACGATGTCGACGATCAGCTTGGCATTCGGTATGCCCATCAGGTGCAGCACGGTCTGGTACGAACCGACTTCGGCCAGGTCGCCATTGGTCCATGGCACCAGTGCCACCACGATGAAGATCGACACGAGGTAGAACAGGAAGATCCGCCAGATCACCGAATTGGTGGCCTTGGTAATCTGCTTGCCCGGGTCTTTGGACTCGGCCGCCGCAATGGTCACGATCTCGGTGCCCATGAACGAGAACATGGTGGTCAGCATCGCTGCCAGCACCGCCCCCATGCCGTTGGGCAGGAAACCCTGGGTGTCGAACAGATGGCTTACGCCGCTGACCTGGCTGTTGGGCAGCAGGCCAAAGATCGCCGCCACGCCCAGCACGATGAAGCCAATGATCGCCACCACCTTGAGCAACGCGAACCAGAACTCGAACTCGCCGTAGTTCTTCACGCTGAACAGGTTGGTGGCGGTCAGCAACAGGGTAATGACCAGGGTAAACACCCAGATCCCGACATCAGGGAACCAGGCATGCAGGATGGTGGCGGCCGCATTGGCCTCCAGCGGGATCACCAGCACCCAGAACCACCAGTACAGCCAGCCGATGGTGAAGCCGGCCCAATGGCCGATGGCGCGGTCGGCGTAGGTCGAGAACGACCCGGTGTCGGGCGTGGCCACGGCCATTTCGGCCAGCATGCGCATCACCAGCACCACCAGCGTACCGGCAGCCAGGTACGCCAGCAGCACGGCGGGGCCCGCCTGGGCAATGGCATGGCCGGAGCCGACGAACAAACCGGCGCCGATCACGCCCGCGATGGACAGCATGGTCACATGCCGCTGTTTGAGCCCCTGAGCGAGGTCATTGGAAGTCTGCGTACCGCTCATAAAACTACCTTTGCAAAGAATGGTGTTCATCCCGCTACTTGAGTGCGTGCCCCCTCGTGAGGGGCGCTACGTCCTGTGGCGGGTTAGATGGCAATAAGCGCGCCAAGCTGATGACCATTCGTTCGAAATAACCTACGGCCGCGTGCAGCAAGGCTTACGGCGCTTTCGGCCATAAGCTGACCGAAAGGTCGTTACCGCGGCTGATTACTGAAATACCCACTTACAATTGCACTAAAAGTGATCCTTGGTAACACCAGCGCTCTTTTGCTGTGCAAAAAAGCGCAACCGACCGGGTGCAACCCAGAAACCGGGAAAATTGCCAATGCTGGGCAACCGGTCAAAAACGGCTTTCCAGCGCCGGCCAAAGCTGGCACCATCGCGCCTTTTTTCATCAAGGCTGCGGCCCGTGGAAAGGGCGGCGCGGACATCCGCGCGACAGTCCGCTGCATTGAAGCGACACCCACTCCTGCAGCGACCGCTTGCCCGCCCCGCCGTTGTTGGCTGTCATTCCGGCGCTATGCTAGCGTGGCGCCTCGCCAGGAAGGCCGACAACAGCAGGACCGCACCCGAACTCATGAGGACCGCACATGGCCGAGGCCACGCCCGCGCTGGAAATCCGCAACCTGCACAAACGCTACGGCGCGCAGGAGATTCTCAAGGGCATTTCGCTGACCGCCCGCGACGGCGACGTGATCTCGATCCTGGGATCGTCCGGCTCCGGCAAGTCCACCCTGCTGCGCTGCATCAACCTGCTGGAAAACCCGCACCAGGGGCAGATCCTGGTGGCCGGCGAAGCGCTCAAGCTCAAGGCCGCGAAAAACGGCGAGTTGGTGGCCGCCGACAATAGACAGATCAATCGCCTGCGCAGCGAGATCGGTTTCGTGTTCCAGAACTTCAACCTGTGGCCGCACATGAGCGTGCTCGACAACATCATCGAGGCACCTCGCCGCGTGCTCGGCCAGAGCAAGGCCGAAGCCATCGAACACGCCGAGGCGCTGCTGGACAAGGTCGGCATCCACAACAAGCGTCACAGCTACCCGGCCGAACTGTCTGGTGGCCAGCAGCAGCGTGCGGCCATCGCCCGCACCCTGGCGATGAAGCCCAAGGTCATCCTGTTCGACGAGCCGACCTCGGCACTGGACCCGGA
>NZ_JAAHBU010000315.1 GCF_010671725.1 Pseudomonas brassicae
CGCTGTAGCGCGGCACGCGCCGCCGGGGTGGCGCGCGGCAAATACGCCAGCAGGTCGAGCAGGTTCAGCCCCACGCGAGGTCGCGCAGCGCACTGCCGCTATCCTGCCGGTCTGGGTCAGGCGCGGCAGGTGCTGCATCAGGCGGTCGAGCATCTGCACGCCCAGGCGCCGGTGTTCGGCCAGGGTCGCCGGGCGGGTCATGCCGACGATGTCGTGCCAGCTGAAGCGGGTCAGGCGCTTGGCCGCCAGCTCCACGCCGAACGGGCGCACCACCAGGGTCCAGATGAAGGCGAACAGCAGGCCCACGGGACCGGCCAGGTTGGCGTTGGCAAAGGCCAGGAAGTCGGCGTCGTAGGCGCCCTGGATACTGATGAACGAGGCGGTGTTGACGATGGTCAGCAAGGTGCCCAGGTAGAAGCGTGGCTGTACCGTGAGGGTGCCGACGCAGATGAATGGCAGCGCGAACGCCAGCACCAGCATCGGGAAGTCGTGCAGGTTGGGCAGTACCAGGAACAGGTAGAGGCTGGCAAAGATCACCGACAGCGTGGTCCAGAAAAAGAACCGGTAGATTTGCGGCGCCGGGTCATCCATGGCGGCGAAAAAGCTGCACGCTACGGCGGCCAGGATCACCGCGCTGGCACCATCCGGCCAGCCGAGCAGGATCCACAGCGCGGTCGCGGCGAGGATCGCGGTGAACGTGGAAAACACCGAATAGAACATCAGCCCACGGTCGAAGAATGGCGTCAGCCGCCCGAGGCGCCAATGCCGGTACACCGCACGCCAGGGCGACAGGTCTTCGCGGCGGATGGCGTGCTGCAGGCTGCAGCAGTCCTGCCACAGGTCGATCCATTCGCCCAGCCGGTACAGCGCGTTGGACAGCAACAGGCCGGCACGCTCGTCGAGGTCGGCAACGCTCGGCTGCAAGCGTTCGAGCTGGTCGCGCAGGGCGCTCCAGCGCGCTACCGAGGCGTCTTCGGCGCTGGCCTGCAACCAGTCGCGCGCCTGCGCCAGCACATCCTGCAACTGCGCCGCCTGGGCCGGTGCGCGGCGTTCGAGGGCGAGCAGGGCATCATCCAGCGCGTCGATCACCGGGAACAGGTGGATCATGCGCCCGCGCAGTTCACCGGCGTTCTTGACCGTCTGCGGCCGTGCGCCTTCGTGGGCCAGCTGGCCGATCATCATCTCCAGCGAATTGAACGTGGTGACCATCGAGGCGCGCAGGCTGCCGACCGTGTCGCGGGCGGTCTGACGGGCCAGGAACGTATCGCAATAGCGGATCGCTTCGGCGAACCAGCTGCCCGTGGCGCCCACCAGCACCGGGGTCAGCCGGCGCGGCCAGAAGATGGCCCCTACGACGGCTGCGCAGACGATGCCCAGGCAAATCTCCTGCGCCCGCGATGACGCGATGTCGAACACCGCCAGCGGGTTGTCCACCACCGGCAGGGCGATCATCGGCAGGGTGTAGCCGGCCAGCATCAGGGCATAGCTGTTGGCAGTGCGCAGGTGCAGCGAGAGAAACAGCAGGGTGCCGGTCCACAGGGCTATGGCGCACGTCAGCAAAACCGGAGTCTGCACCAGCAGCGGCACCAGCAACACCGCACCGGCGGCGCCCAGCAGGGTGCCCAGGGCGCGGTACAGGGCCTTGGCGCTGGTGGGGCCGACGAACGGGCTGGAGACGATGTAGACCGTGGCCATCGCCCAGTAAGGGCGCGGCAGTTGCATCAAAAGGGCGATGTACAGGGCGATCATCGACGCGGCAAACGTGCGCACGCCGTAGAACCAGTCCCGCGCCGGCGGCAGGGAGCTGAAGAAGCCCTTCACGGAGCCGCCAGCGTGCCGCTGCGGGTGTTCGGTTGCAGTGCATCGAGAGTCAAGGGCATGGATCAGAATTCATAGTTTGCTAACTATCAATGTTCTTCGATGCACGCCCCGGGCGTCAATAGCCGCTTAGCGCTGCTGCTGGTCTTCGCGCTTGAGGGTCAGGGCACGCGCGCTGCCCAGGGTGATGGCCTGGTCGCGCCAGAACAGATAGCGCAATGGATTGCCCGCCACGCTGAAGTGCAGCGCGAGTTCTTCGGCTGCGGGCATCACCCCGGCAGCGGCGGCCAGTTCCAGCCAGTACACCGCCGCCTTGTCATCCGCCTGCACCTGCTGGCCATGCAGCAGGCGGTAGCCGATTTCAAAGCGGCAGCGCGCATCGCCGCGCTGGGCGCCGCGCAGAAACCAGTCATAGGCCTGTTGCAGGTCGACCTGCCAGGCTTGCAGGTGGGTGTCGCAGATTTCTTCCTCGAACAGGTCGCCCAGCGCGGCGGCGGCTTCGTCCAGCCCGCGTTCGAAGGCGTGCCGGTAACAGTCGGCGGCGCGGGCATAGGCCACTGCAACGCCCTTGCCGAAGTAGTGCTGCTGGCCCAGGTTGAACCAGGCCACCGCACTGCCCTGCAGCGCGGCCATGCGCAACAGGTGGCCCGCCAGCGAAGGCTCGGCACGCCAGTACTTGCCATTGAGCCAGATCCAGCCCAGGTCATTGAGCGCCGCCACACTGCCCTCCAGGGCCTGCCGGCGCAGGTCGGCATAGACCGCTTGCAGGTCGACCGCCTCGTCCAGGCGGTTGACCAGGCTGAAGCTGTCGCCCAGCACTGCGCGCTGCGCCGGCATGCCCACACCGGCGTAGTGACGCTGGCTCTGCCCGCCAGGGTCGGGGACGACCTGCTCGGGCAGCAACCGCGCGAGCAGTGGGTAGATATTGCTGGCAGGTGACATGTTCATCCTCATTGAACCGCCCACGGTACAGCGAGTGGGGACGATGAGGCGTGATTCTGCGCAGCAGCACGACAAAACCTGTCGCGCACGATTCGAACCAGGCAATTCAACGGGCTCGTCCCTGACAGTATGGGTCAATGGCTAATTGCCATGCGACAACACTGCCGCCATGCTATTGGGGCAAGCCTAGACAAGGACGTTATCTTTTGCCCTCCGCCACCACGCGCGCCACGCTCAGCCGTCAATGGGAGCTGCTGCGCCAGCTGCCCAGCCGTTCCCCGGGTGCCACCAGCGCCGCACTCGCGATGCGCCTGCGCGATGCCGGTTTCACGATCAGCAAGCGCACCATCGAGCGCGACCTCAACGAGCTGTCGCTGATCTTCCCGCTGGAACGCAACGACAAGAGCATCCCGTTCGGATGGCACTGGTCGCCGGCAGTGCAACGCCTGCGCCAGCTGGAATTGCGCGAAGCGGGAGGCGACGGCCTGGCCGAGTTCGACCTGCACGGCTACTTGTGCAGCGATGTGTCATGCGTGGACGGCCACGACCGCATCCACCTGCAGGCATGGGTCAGCGATGGCCTGGCACGCCAGGTGCGCGAGGCGCCGTTGAGCGCCGACATGCGCCTGACCGCGCTGGAGCGCGGCCACCGCCTGCACGCCAGCCTCAACGACAGCGTGCAATTGCGCAGCTGGCTGTTGAGCCAGGCAGAGGCACTGATCATCGAACACCCCGTGCTGCTGCGCGAGCAGATCGCCCAGCGCCTGCGCGAGGCGGCGGCGCAGTACAGCGAGGGCTGATTCAGCGCTGCATGCCCCAGCGCCGCACGGTGACCCGCTCAAGGGTATTGAACACCAGGCTCTCCACCAGCAGGCCGATCAGGATCACCACCGCCAGGCCGGCGAAGACCTTGTCGGTGTACAGCTCGTTGCGGTTCTGGAAGATATACCAGCCCAACCCGCCCTTGCCGCTGGTGGCACCGAACACCAGTTCGGCGGCGATCAGGGTGCGCCAGGCAAACGCCCAGCCGATCTTGAGGCCCGACAGGATCGACGGCAGCGCCGCCGGAATCAGAATGTAGACCACCAGGCGCAGGCCGCGCAGGCCGTAGTTGCGCCCGGCCATGCGCAAGGTCTCGGACACGCCCATGAAGCCGGCATAGGTGTTCAGCGCCAGCGCCCACAGCACCGAATGCACCAGCACGAAGATCAGGCTGTTGTCGCCCAGGCCGAACCACAGCAGCGCCAGCGGTAGCAGGGCGATGGCGGGCAAGGGGTTGAACATCGAGGTCAGGCTGCTGAGCAGGTCGCGGCCGATCTGGGTCGATACCGCCAGGCTGGTCAGGCCGAAGGCCAGCACAATGCCCAGCAGGTAACCCTTGAGCAGCACCACCAGCGAGACGCCGACCTTGGCCGGCAATTCGCCGCTGAGCAGCCCGTCGTAAAGCGCGGCGGCGGTTTGCACAAAGCTGGGCAGCAGCAGGTCGTTGCCCTGATAACGCGCGACGGCCTCCCAGGCAGCGCCAGCAGCACCAGGATCAGGCTCTTGCGCAGCCAGCCGTGCTGCCACAGGCGCTGGCCCAGCGGCAGCTCGCGTTCCAGCGGCACACTGAGCAGCGGTTGAAGGGTGACTTCGTACTCCTGACGCGCAGCCGGTGCAGAGGTGGTCATGGGTGAGGCTCCCGCTCAGTAGGCGATGCGAATGTCGGTGAAGTCGAGCGCAGCGTCCTGCTCGGGCGTGGCACCCTCCTCGAACAGCAGGCGGTGGATGCGCCGGGCACTGGCCTGGAAGTCGGCAGCGCCGAGGCTGTGCAGGTCGTACTGGTGGCTGTGGATCTCGGCGCGCACACGCCCCGGGTGCGGCGACAGCAAAAGGATGCGATTGCCGACGACCAGCGCCTCTTCGATGGAATGGGTGACGAACAGCAGGGTGAAACGCACCTCTTCCCAGAGCAGCAGCAGTTCCTCCTGCATCTTGCGCCGGGTCAGGGCGTCGAGTGCGGCGAAGGGTTCGTCCATCAGCAGGATCTTGGGTTGCATGGCCAGCGCCCGGGCGATTGCCACGCGGGCTTTCATGCCGCCCGACAGGGTGTGCGGATAGGCATCGGCGAAGGCCGCCAGGCCGACCTTGTCCAAGTAATGCAGAGCACGCTGTTGAGCCTCGGCACGCTTGAGGGTGCCGGACGCCAGCAGCGGGAACATCACGTTCTGCTTGACGGTTTTCCACGGCGGCAGCTGGTCGAACTCCTGGAACACCACGATGCGGTCTGGCCCCGGCCCGCGCACCGGCTGGCCTTGCAGGCGGATCGTGCCTTCGCGCGGTTCGATGAAGCCGGCAACCGCCTTGAGCAAGGTGGACTTGCCGCACCCGGACGGCCCGAGCAGGACGAAGCGGTCAGCCTGGTCGACATCGAAACTGACTTGGTGGGTGGCCCGCACCACGCGCTGGGCGGTGCGGTATTCGAGGCTGAGGTGGTCCACCTGCAACACAGGCGGCGCACTAACGCTGCTCAGGTTGCTGGCCGTGTGGCCTTGCAAACGGGCGTTCATCGCATCAGCTCCCCTGCAGCGGTTTTTCATCCTGGAAGAAGTAGTCCTTCCACGACTCGGGCTTGTGCTTGATCGCCCCGACCCGGTACATGAAGTCGGCCAGCGGATAGGTATTTTTCGGGGTGACGCTGAATTCGTACTGCGGGTTGTCGATGATTTTGAGCAAGGCGGCGCGGTCGATCTTGGCCTTGGTCACGCGAATGTAGGTATCGGCCGCAGCGCCCTTGTCGTGCTGGGCGAAGTCGGCCGCCTCGGCCAGGGCATCGACGAACGCCTTGTAGGTCTTGGGGTTGTCGTTGCGAAATTTCTCGGTGGCGAACAGCACGGTGGGCGAGTTGGGCCCCAGCAGTTCGTAGGTGTCGAGCACCACGTGCACGTCCTTGTTGGCCAGCACCTGGTCCTGGAATGGCGGGTTGGAGAAGTGCGCGTTGAGCTCGGTGCCGCCCGCGAGCAAGGCAGCGCTGGCGTCGGGGTGCGGGACCGCCAGGGTGTACTTGTCCAGGCGCGCATATTCCTTGTCGCCCCATTGCTTGGCTGCGGCGTACTGCAGGAAGCGCGATTGCACCGAGACGCCCACCGCCGGCAGGGCGATGCGGTCTTTTTCGGTGAAGTCGGCGATGGTCTTGACCTTGGGGTTGTTGCTGACCAGGTAGTACGGGAAGTTGCCCAGCGAGGCCACAGCCTTGACGTTCTGCCGGCCATGGGTACGGTCCCAGATGGTCAGCAGCGGGCCGACCCCGGCGCCGGCAATGTCGATGGAACCAGACAGCAGCGCGTCGTTGACCGCTGAGCCGCCGGAGAGCTGCGTCCAGTCGACCTTGATGTCGATGCCCTGCGCCTTGCCGTGCTTCTCGATCAGGTGCTGGTCGCGCACCACGTTGAGCAGCAGGTAGACAATGCCGAACTGCTCGGCAATACGGATTTCGCCTTCGGCCTGAGCCACGGCGGGGGCAATGAGGCTGCCGGCGAGCAGGCTGACGCCCAGGCCGATGCTGGCCGCCAGGCGGCTGATTGAGTTGCGCATGCGGTACTCCTCGAGACGAATCAGAACGGGGCGTCGCCCTGGATAGTGGTGCGGTACAGCTTGCGGCGCAGGTGCGCAGGCAGCCGGCGGCCAGGTGGATCAGCGAGCGGTTGTCCCAGAACACCAGGTCATGGGGCTGCCATTGATGGCGGTAGATGTTGTGGTCGAGCACGCTGTGGGCATACAGCTCGGCAAGGATCTGGCGGCTTTCGTCCTCGGGCAGGCCGACGATGCGGGTGGTGAAGCCTTCGCTGACGAACAGCGCCTTGCGCCCGTTTTCGGGGTGGGTGCGTACTACCGGGTGGATGACTTCCTGCACCTGGGCCAGTTGCTCGGCGGTGAGCGTGGGGCGCCAGTTGCCTTCGAATTTGGTTTCGCTGTAGCGCGCGGTGTACGAGTGCGCGGCACTGCGCCCCTGGACTGCCGTGCGCAGGTGCGCGGGCAGCTCGTCCCAGGCCTGGTGCAGGTCGGCGAACAGGGTGTCGCCGCCTTCGCTGGGCAGCTCCTGGGCGTGCAGCATCGAACCCAGGCTCGGCAGTTCCTTGTACGACAGGTCCGAGTGCCAGAACTTGCCCGCATCGCCCAGGCCGATGTTCTGGCCGTTTTCGACAATGTTGGAGACGATCAGGATTTCTGGATGACCGGCGAGCAGGAACTGCTTGAGCACATGAATCTGCAGCACGCCGAAGCGGCGACTGAAATCGACCTGCTGCTGCGGGCTGATGCGCTGCTCGCGAAACACCACCACGTGGTGCTCCAGGTGCGCACGGTGAATGCGCGCAAAGTCGGCCACGTTGACGGGCCGGGCCAGGTCCAGGCCGATGATCTCGGCACCCACGGCGCCGGCGAAAGGACGGATCTCGAAGCTTTGAGGTTGGGCGCTGTCGTTGTGCGACAAGGCGCCAGAGGCTGCTGGCATGACTCTTCACTCCCACGCTGTGCGTGCGCCGCTGGATCGGTAACTACGCGTGGAATCGACTATAAGTGCATAAGAAAAATAATTTAAATACCTTTAGAGAATAAGCATAGAGAAGGTTTTTACGCGGTGCTGACCTATGCTGCTGAGGCCACAACGGACAGACTTTCACGAGGGAAACGCCATGTTTTATGTGCAACGTGATGCTCAAGGTGAGTTGGTACGGCTGGAGTCGACGCCATTCGCCGAGGAAAACGAAGCGCTGCCCAATGACTCGCCCGAGGCCCAGGCGTGGTTTGCGAAGAAGCTGCAACAGAGCGACCTGGACATGATCCGGGTGCTGGAGGACCTGATCGAGGTGCTGACCAGCAAGGGCGTGATCAGCATCACCGACTTGCCGACACGGGCCCAGGCCAAGCTGCTCAGCCGCTCCAGTGCGCGGCAGACCATGGGCGGGCTGAACAAACTGATCGATGAGAGCGAGGAGCGGCCGCTGATCTAGGTTTCTGGGGGCCCTTCGCTGGCAAGCCAGCTCCCACA
>NZ_JAAHBU010000316.1 GCF_010671725.1 Pseudomonas brassicae
AACTGCGCATACCCTGTGGGAGCTGGCTTGCCAGCGAAGGGGCCTGTCCGGGCAACAAAAAGCCCCGCCCGAAGGCGAGGCTCTAGCAACACCGCCGTGTTTACAAGAACACGAACTTCGCCACAAAGATCGCACATAGCACCCACAGGCTCGCCGAGATTTCCTTGTAGCGCCCGGTGCCTGCCTTGAGCACCACATAGGTGATGAAGCCCAGCGCGATACCGTCGGCCACCGAGAACGTCAGCGGCATCATGATCGCGGTGACGATCGCCGGGATGCTGTCGGTGGCCTCATCCCAGTCGATGTGCGCCATGCTGCCCATCATCAGCATCGCCACATAGATCAGCGCACCCGCCGTGGCATACGCCGGGATCATCCCGGCCAGCGGCGCAAAGAACATCGCCGCGACAAACAACAAGCCCACCACCACCGCCGTCAGGCCGGTGCGCCCGCCTGCGGCCACCCCCGCAGCGCTCTCCACATAGCTGGTCACCGGCGGTACACCCACCACTGCACCGAACACGCTGGAGGCACTGTCGGCCTTGAGCGCGCGCGACAGGTTTTCGATACGCCCCTCGGCATTCACCAGGTTGGCGCGCTGCGCCACGCCCATCAGCGTGCCGGCGGTGTCGAACATATGTACGAACAGAAACGCCAGCACCACGCTGATCATGCTCACGTTGAACACCCCGGCCACGTCCATGGCCATCCAGGTGGGCGCCAGGCTGGGCGGCAACGAGAACACCCCGCCGTACTCCACCAGGCCCAGGCCCCAGCCGGCGAGGGTCACGGCAATGATGCTGATCAGGATGGCGCCGAACACCCGGCGATAGCTGAGCACCGCGATCATCAGGAAGCACACCGCCGCCAGCAGCGGCCCCGGCTCGTGCAGCGAGCCCAGCTTGATCAGGGTGGCGGGGCTGTCGACGATGATGCCGGCCGTCTTCAGGCCGATCAGCCCGAGAAACAGCCCGACCCCCGCCCCCATGGCATGGCGCAGGCTCAGCGGGATGCTGTTGAGCAGCCACTCGCGTACCCGCGACAGGGTCAGCAGCATGAACAGCACGCCCGACACGAACACCGCACCCAGTGCGGCCTCCCAGGTGTAGCCCATGGTGCCGACCACGGTGTAGGTGAAGAAGGCGTTCAGGCCCATGCCCGGTGCCAGGCCCACTGGCCAGTTCGCGTACAGCCCCATCAGCAGGCAGCCCAGCGCGGCCGCAATGCAGGTGGCGACGAACGCCGCGCCATGATCGATGCCGGCATCGGCCATGATGTTGGGGTTGACGAAGATGATGTAGGCCATGGTGATGAAGGTGGTCACACCCGCAATCATTTCGGTCTTGACCGAGGTGCCATGGTGCTTGAGTTTGAAAATCCGCTCCAGCCAGCTCGTTTCGAGCGGTGGGGCAAGATCCAGCGTAGGGGCTTCGGATTTGCGGCTTTCCACAGCGTGTACTCCTCAAGTCTTTTCTTGTTGTTCAGAGCAGGTCCTGCACGTTCACTGGGGGCTCTGCGAGGGAAGGGGCGGCAGGGGCGACCAGACCTTTTGTTGACCTATGGGTCAGGAAGTTGCACGGATGGATTATGCGTTTGTATACAAAGAATGCAAATAATGTTTTTGTGAGTGTGTGCAGCTAAACTGTCGTCACGGCTATAACGGCTAACGCCCCCTGCAGAAATCGCTGCGCCTGTGTACAATGCGCCAATACCTTGAACGTTTAATCTTCTATCCAGGACTTGCCATCGCCCCATTGGCTGGTATTACAGTCAGGGTCCGATAGGTGGATCTCCGTGCTCGAGCGCCCATGAACGAACAGCTGCAACCTCTCAAGAAACCCACGCGCACCGGTAAAGCCGGTCGCAGCGGCACCCAGGACGACATCGTCTACGCGCATATCTTCGAGGCGATTCTTGAACAACGCCTGGCGCCGGGTACCAAGTTGAGTGAGGAAGCGCTGGGCGAGATCTTTGGCGTCAGCCGCACCATCATTCGTCGCGCGTTGTCGCGCCTGGCCCACGAAAGTGTGGTGCTGCTGCGGCCCAATCGCGGTGCCGTGGTGGCCAGCCCGACCGTCGAAGAGGCGCGCCAGGTGTTTTTCTCGCGGCGCATGGTCGAGCGCGCGATCACCGAACTGGCGGTGGCGCATGCCACTGCCGAGCAATTGAACGAGCTGCGCCAGATGGTGCGTGAAGAGCGCGACAGCTTTTCGCGCGGTGACCGTGGTGCCGGCATTCGCCTGTCGGGCGAGTTTCACCTCAAGCTTGCCGAAGCGGCCGGCAATGCCCCGCTGATCAGCTTCCAGCGCAGCCTGGTATCGCAGACCTCGCTGATCATTGCCCAATATGAAAGCGGCAACCGGTCGCACTGCTCGTATGACGAGCACATGCAACTGATCGATGCCATCGAAGCGCGTGACGCTACCCTGGCAGTCAACCTGATGATGCATCACATGGACCACATCGACAGCAAGCTCAACCTCGATGAAGAGAGCGCGTCGGATGACTTGCACGCGGTGTTCTCGCATCTGCTGCAAACCAAGAAGCGTGGCAATTCGGTGCCGGCCAAGGGCTGACACCGCGTCGCCTGCAATCGCGGGTCAAGCCCGCTCC
>NZ_JAAHBU010000317.1 GCF_010671725.1 Pseudomonas brassicae
AGGGTGATCAGCGCCCAGAAATGCACGATCGACAAGCGGTACGAGTACACCGGCTTGCCCACCTGCTTGGGCACGAAGTAGTACATCATGCCCAGAAAGCCTGTGGTCAGGAAGAAACCCACCGCGTTGTGCCCGTACCACCACTGCACCATCGCATCGGTGGCGCCGGCGTACACCGGGTACGACTTGAACCAGCTGACCGGTATCGACAGGTGGTTGACCACGTGCAGCATGGCGATCACCACGATGAAGGCGCCGAAGAACCAGTTGCCCACATAGATGTGCGTGCCCTTGCGCCGCAGCAGGGTGCCAAAGAACACCACGCCATAGGCCACCCACACGATCGCCATCCACACCGCGCCGGTGAACTCTATTTCGGCGTATTCCTTGGTGGTGGTCAGCCCCAGTGGCAGGCTCACCAGCATGATCACGATGGTCGCCTGCCAGCCCCAGAAGGTGAAGCTGGTGAGCCAGTCGCTGTACAGCCGTACCTGGCAGGTGCGCTGCACCGCATAGTAGCTGGCGGCAAACTGCGCGCTGCCGGCAAAGCCGAAAATCACCAGGCTGGTGTGCAACGGGCGCAAGCGGCCGAAGCTGGTCCAGGGCAGCTCCAGATTAAGCTGCGGCCAGACCAGTTGCGAGGCGATCCACACGCCCATGGCCATGCCGACGACGCCCCATACCACCGTCATCACGACGAATTGGCGGACCACCTTGTAGTTATAGGCCTGCGCCTGTTGATGTGTACTCATGGCTGCTTATCCGCTGTTCCTTCACGTCCTGGCCCACCGTGGGCACTGGCACAGGCGCAGACTCTAGGAAGCTGGCTGCCGACAAAACAGACTCAGAAATAGGGCATATATACGGATCAGATAAAGACCCCGTATTTACTGGGTGAAATGATCGCTGATCTGTAAGCGGTGCGCTGTTAAGTCGCTGTTACACCTACTTTTTGACGCCGTTCGGGTGACGTTCGGTCGCAGCTGGCAAGCGATGGAATTATCTTGACATCACGTCGAAGCGCAGTAGAGAATTTCACAAACTTTGCGCGCAAAGTTTTGTGGTGAGGCCGTTCTGGCCTGGCTGCCTGACCTGCGCGACTCGACACGACACTTAACACGCCATGGGCTACCGGGACGCACGCATACGCCGATCCCGCGCAGGCATTCGGCACCGGAAAATATAATAACGAAGGGAGCAACAGATGAAGCTTTCCAAAGAATTGGTCCTTCAGGCAAAAGCGACGTTCGGTACACCCACCTATCTGTACGACGAGGCGGTGCTGCGCAGCAGTTTCAACGAACTGCGCGATGCGTTGCCCGACTGCGTGGACATTTTCTACGCCCTCAAGGTCAACCCGAACCTGTCGCTGGTCAAACTGATCCGCTCCTACGGTGGCAACACCGAGGTCTGTTCGATGGGCGAGCTGGAAATCGCGCTCAAAGCCGGTGTTGCCCCTCACGACATCATCTTCCTGGGGCCTTACAAGAAGCCCGAAGAGCACCGCCGTGCGCTGGAAGTGGGGGTGTATGCGATCGTTGTCGAGTCCGAGACCGAACTGCGGGCACTGTCGGCGTTGGCCGGCACGCTCAACTGCAGTGCCCCCGTGGCGATTCGTATCAACCCGAATTTCTCGGCCTCCGGTTCACCGTGGAAAATGGGCGGGCGCGACCCACTTCGGCATCGAGGAAGATACTGCCGTTGCCAATTTCGGCGAGTACCTGGCGCTGCCCAACCTGCATATCAAGGGCATCCACGTCTACAACGGCACCAAGATCCTCGACGCCCAGTCGGTGTACGACAACGCCAGCTACATCCTCGATCTGTATCGCAGCCTGACCCTGCGTTACGACCTGGACCTGAGCATGGTCGATGTCGGGGGTGGTCTGGGCATCAAGTACTACGAGAACGAAAAGGAACTCGACACCCAGCAGCTCAAGCAACTGCTGCTCCGCTGTTTGCCAGCTTCCATCGCCAGTTCCCCAGGACCCGCATCATTCTGGAGTCCGGCCGTTTCGTCGCCGGCAAATGCGGCGCCTTGCTGGTCACTGTCGACAATATCAAGCACAACCATGGCAAGACCTTCGCCGTGACCGATGGCGGCACCAACTGCCATGGCGCGGCTGCCGGCAGCGGCCAGGTGCTCAAGCGCAACTTCCGCATCGTGCACGCCACCGGCAGCACCGGCGCGCCACTGGGCGAATACCATATCTCCGGCCCGCTGTGCAGCCCGGACGACCTGCTGGGCCGTGACGTGCGCATCGAGACGTTGCGTGAAGGCGACCTGCTGGCGGTCACTGCCTCCGGCGCCTACGGCCCGACAGCGTCGCCAACGCTGTTTCACAGCCACGGGCACCCGGCCGAGGTGATCGTCAGCCATGGCCGACTGTTCCTGGCCAAGGCACGCCAGAGCGCCCTGGAGATTCGCGACAGCCACGCCGACGTGCCGCTGCAGGACATGCTTGCCGTGGCCGTCGCCGCGCCCGTGTCGGTCGGGCAAGCCTGCGCGGCCCAGGGTGCTACCCAGGCGCGGTTGGTCGAAATCCTGCGCGTGGTGCTCAAGCTGCCGGCCAGCACCGAGGTCCACGCCGACTCTCACCTGCGCGACCATCTGGGGCTCGACTCGCTGACGTCGATGGAGTTGCTGGTCAGCCTGGAGGATGAAATCGAAGGCTTCTTCGTCAATCCCGACACCATTGCCCCGGGGCACTTCAATACCGTCACCACGCTGGCGCACTATATCGACGCCAATCGCCAGGTGGTGGCCAATGGCGCCCTGCACGGGCAGCCCGAGGTCCAGCATGAGCCGGTCTAGAATGCTGCTGCAGCATGTACTCGAGGCCAGCAATGGCCTGTATCCGCGCAAGGCGGCGGTGATCTACGCCGATGAAACCTACACCTATGCCGACCTCGACGACTCCAGCTCGCGGCTGGCGTCGGGACTGCAGGCCGGCGGCCTGCAACGCCAGGAGCGGGTAGTGCTGTGCCTGGGCAACCGGGTCGAAACCGTCTGTGCGTTCTGGGGCGTACTCAAGGCCGGTGGCGTGGTGGTCAATGTCGGCCTGGAGACGCCGGCCGAGGGGCTCGACTACATCGTGCGCGATGCCGAGGCCTCGGTGCTGATCACCACGTCGGAAAAATTCGCCAGCCTGTCGGTGGACACCCCCAGCCTGCCGTACCTGCGCACCATCGTGCTGCTCGACGGTGAAGCCGATTCCGCCGTGACCCAGACCTTCGAAGCCGTGCTTGGCCAGGGCGTCAGTGCCCCGGCGGAGTGCGGCACACTGGACCTGGACCTGGCGGCGATCATCTACACCTCCGGTTCCACCGGTGCCCCCAAAGGCGTGATGCTGACCCACCGCAACATGCTCGCGGCGCTGTCTTCGCTGCACACCTACCTGGGCTACAACGATAGCGACAACGTACTGTGTTCGCTGCCGTTGTCATTCGACTACGGCCTGTACCAGATGATCATGGCCCTGAGCGCGGGCGCTACCCTGGTGCTGGAAAAGGAGTTCACCTGGCCGATCTTCCTGATCAAGAAAATCCGCCAGTACCACATCAGCGTCATCCCGTTCGTGCCGACCATGCTGATGTTGCTGCATGAGTACGCCAGCAAGCGCAACGCCAGCTTCGCCGACGTGCGCATGGTCACCAACACCGGCGCAGCGCTCAAGCCGGCACATATCGCACAGATGAAGGTGCTGTTCCCGCAGGCGCAGATCTTCTCCATGTACGGGCTGACCGAGTGCAAGCGCTGTACCTACCTGCCACCCGAAGACATCGACAGCAAGCCGGGCAGCGTGGGTATCGCCATACCCAATACCGAGCTGTGGCTGATCGACGAGGAAGGCCAGCGTATCGAGCAGGCGCACCAGGTCGGCCAACTGGTGATCCGTGGCTCCACGGTCATGGCCGGTTACTGGCGCAACCCGCAGGCCACCGCCGAGAAGCTCAAGCCTGGGCTGTATCCGGGTGAGAGCGTGCTGTACACCGGCGACTACTGCCACCTGGATGAAGATGGCTACCTGTACTTCGAAGGGCGCATGGACCATGTGATCAAGTCCCGCGGCATGAAGGTCAGCCCGTCCGAGGTCGAAGACTTCTTCTATGCCATGGCCGGCATCGAGGCCGCGGCGGTGGTCGGCGTGGAGGATAGCGCTGCCGGCGAAGGCCTGTGGGCGTTCGTTACCCTGAGCCAGGGCATCAACCTCAGCGCCGAACAACTGCTCGAGCGTTGCCGTGCCGGGCTCGAACCGCACAAGGTGCCGCTGGCGATCAGCATCGAGATCACCTTGCCGCGCACCGCCAACGGCAAGTTCGACCTCAAGCAACTGCAAAATACCGCGCGTTCGGCCCAGTTGGCGGCCGCCGGCTGATTGACGTGGCCGTTTCCGATTCGAAGCTCATGCAGGAGTGTTCACATGCGTCTTGGCAATAAAGGCAGGGATCAGACACTGGACCTCAACGGGCAGACGTTTGCCCTGCGCGTCTGGGGCGAGGAGGGTGGTCATCCGGTGCTGGCCCTGCATGGCTGGCTGGACAATGCCGCGTCCTTCGAACAGTTGGCGCCGCGCCTGCAGAACTGCTTCGTGGTCGCCCCGGACTTTGCCGGGCATGGGCGCTCGGACCATCGGCGTGGCGACAGTGGCTATTACCTGTGGGAACACGCCGACGACATGAACACCCTGGTCGAGCACCTGGGCTGGAAGCGCTTTTCGGTGATTGGCCACTCCATGGGCAGTGGTGTGGCATCGATTCTCGGCGCGATGAACAAGTCCATCGACAGCATGATCTTTCTCGACGGCATGGGGGCGCCGTTCACCATTGCCGAAGAAGAGACGGTCGAGCACCTGAAAAAGGCCCATCGCCTGATGCGCCTGGCCCTGCGCACGCGGTTGCATGGTTTCTCGGCGCCCGACAGTGTGCAGTTCAGCAGTGTCGAAGCGGCCGTCAACGAGCGGCGCAACAGTATCGATGGCCTGCTTTCACCGGCCTCGGCACGCCTGCTGGCCCTGCGCGACCTGCTCAGTGTGGGCGACGGCTATCGCTGGCGCCACGACCCGCGCCTGGTCTTGCCCGAGCCGATGCAACTGACCGAACTGCAGGCGTGCGACTTCCTGCGTCAGATCAGCTGCCCGCTGCACGTGATGCTGGGGCGCCAGGGGCTGTTTGCCGGGCCGGCGTTCGATAAACGTAAAAAGGCCCTGCCGTGGGCCACCCGGGTGCACTGGCATGAAGGCGGGCACCACTTTCATCTGGAGGCGCCGAACGATGAGTTGATCGCACAGGTCAATACGGCACTGGCGCAAGCCGAGCAGGGCCCTCAGCAACGATTAGTCAATGAGTAATGGAGTACGCGTGTGAAACAGTTCTGGATTGCACCATCGATGCTGGCGGCCGACTTTGCCCGGCTTGGCGAGGAAGCCGAACGGGTGCTGGCTGCCGGCGCCGATGTCATTCACATCGACGTGATGGATAACCACTATGTGCCCAACCTGACCATGGGGCCGCAGTTCTGCAGTGCCCTGCGCAAGCATGGCGTCAGCGCTCCGATCGATGTGCACCTGATGGTCACGCCGGTCGATGCGATGATCCAGGCATTTGCCGAGGCGGGCGCCGACTATATTTCGATCCACCCTGAAGCCACGGTTCATCTTGACCGCTCGCTGCAGCTGATCAAGGACCTGGGTTGCAAGGCAGGCCTTGCATTCAACCCCGCCACCGGGCTGGAGGCGTGCCGGCACGTGCTCGACAAGCTCGACCTGCTGTTGCTGATGTCGGTCAACCCGGGCTTTGGTGGGCAGTCGTTCATCCCTTCGGTCTTGCCCAAGATCGAGGCAGCGCGCAAGCTGATCGACGCCAGTGGCCGCGACATCCGCCTGGAAGTGGATGGCGGCGTCAACCTTCACACCATCGGCCAGGTCGCGGCGGCCGGTGCCGACATGTTCGTGGCGGGCACGGCGATTTTTGCCCAGCCCGACTACCGCGCTACGATTCACGCCTTGCGCAGCACGATTGCCGACGCCGTTTCACGGCGTCAGGCATGAACCGCTGCATCGATTTTCGCGAACCAGCATGAGTTACCCGTCCTTGCACAATAATACGTTTATCAAGGCCTTGCTGCGCCAACCTACGGCGCATACGCCCGTCTGGCTGATGCGCCAGGCTGGCCGCTACCTGCCCGAGCATCGCGCCTTGCGAGCCCGCGCCGGGTCGTACCTGGACCTGCTGAAAACCCCGGATCACGCGACTGAAGCGACCCTGCAACCGCTGCGCCGTTTCGACCTGGACGCGGCCGTGGTGTTTGCCGATATCCTCAGCCTGCCTGACGCCATGGGCCTGGGGTTGTACTGCGTCAACGGCGATGGCCCGCGCTTTCGCTACCCGTTGCGCGATGAGCGCGCCATCGAGCGTCTGCGCCTGCCCGAGCCTGGGGCGCTGGAGCATGTCTACCAGACAATTGCCCAGGTGCGTCGCGAGCTTGACGGCAACGTGCCGCTGCTGGGGTTTGCCGGCAGCCCCTGGACGCTGGCGTGCTACATGGTCGAAGGTGGCCCACCGGGCGACTGCCAACTGATCAAGAAGATGCTGTACCGTCGCCCCGAACTGTTGCATCACTTGCTCAAGGTCCTCAGCCATGCGGTCGCAGCCGACCTCAACGCGCAGATCGAATCCGGTGCCCAGGCGGTGATGCTGGTGGACACGTTTGGCGGCGCACTGGCCGACACGGCCTATCGGCGTTTCTCGTTGTATTACCTGCGCGAAGTGCTGGCGCGGCTGCACAAGACCCAGCAGGGCGTGCGGGTGCCTTCGATCGTACATACCCGTGGCGGCGGCCAGTGGCTCAGCCCGTTGGCTGACAGTGGTGCCGATGCACTGGGCCTGGACTGGACATGCGACCTGGCGCTGGCACGCCAGTTGGTGGGCAACAATGTGGCCTTGCAGGGCAACCTCGACCCTACTGTGTTGCTGGCGGACGAAGCGTGCATTCGTCGCGAGGTGCGCCGCAACCTGCAAGCGTTCGGGCCACCGGCAGGCGGCTTTGGCCATGTGGTCAACCTGGGGCACGGGATTTCACCGGCCACCTCACCCGAGGCTGTGGCGGTACTGGTCGACGCGGTGCATCACTACAGCCGTGTCGCGGGAGGTGTGCATGCTTGATCCCACGTTCGACTTCGACAAGATGCTGTGTTTTTCGCTGTATTCGACGGCCAATGCCATGGTGCGTGACTACGCCGAGCCGCTCAAGCGCCGGGGCGTGACCTATCCGCAGTTGTTGGTGATGGCGGGGCTGTGGGGGCAGGACGACGTTTCGATCAGTGCCTTGAGCGAATTGACCCTGTTCGACCTGGGTACGCTGACGCCGATCGTCAAGCGCCTGGCCGATGCCGGGTTCATCACCGTGTACCTGGACCCCAGTGATCGTCGGCGGCGCAACTTGCTGCTTACTGAAAAGGGCCGCGAGCTGAAAGCCGAGGCGGCGCAGGTGTTCAGCAACATGGCATGCAAGATCGACCTGGTGGAGGATGATGTGGCGCAGGTGCTCGACGTGTGCCATCGGATTCGCGCGCGCTTGCGCTGAGGCCGTAGCGGTAGCCTTGCAGTGGCTGGCTCGGCCTCGTCGCTGGCAAGCCAGCTCCCACAAGGTTGTGCAGCGCGTCCAGGACCCTGTGGGAGCTGGCTTGCCAGCGAAGGGCTGCAACGAGATCAGTCGGCCAATCGTTCGGGCGTATTGAAATTGCTCAATCGCTGATCGTCCTCGGCACACTCCAGCGCCACCAGCGGCTGCACCAGCAAGGCGCGCAGCAGGCTGCGCTCACCCGCCTGCCAGGCCTGTTGCAACGCCCCCCGCAGTGCACACGGAATCAGGCTGAACATCGGTTGCCAATGTGCCCCCTGACGCACCATCACCGGCTGCCCTGAGCAACCGCCAGTGCCAGCAAGCCGTCGAGCAGGGCCCGATCAACCCGCGGCGCATCACACGCCAGCACCAGCAGCCAGTCATGCCGCGCCACCTCAAGCCCCGCCAGCACCCCCGCCAACGGGCCGGGAAAGCCAGGCTCGGCATCGCCCACCAACTGATCGGCAAATGGCCGATATGCCGATTGGTTGCGGTTGCAGGAAATGATCAGGTCATCGCTGAGCGGGCGCACCACGGCGTGCACATGTGCGATCAAGGGTTGGCCCTGCCAGGTCAGCAGGCCTTTGTCCTGCCCGCCCATGCGCCGGCCTTGGCCACCGGCGAGCAACAGGACGGAGCAGGGTACAGCGGCGGTGGTCATCGCAAGGTTCCAGGCCAGAAACGGGCTAGCACCTTCCCATGATCGCCGCGCGGCTGTCCATAGACCTGATACTTCTGCCAGTTTCGATCAGGTGTGGGGTTGCGTAACCTTATCGTGCAGTTTTGGATAAACCATAATTAGCGGTGAACTTAATGGCTACGTCATTTAAGGCAAGGCTAACAGCGGATTACGATAAGCGCGGTTTCAATTGTAGTGTGGCATGTGAATATTTAGTTAAATCAGGCGAGGTTTTTGAATCTTACGGCTCTTGTAGGACTGCTCCGTCGGAGTACCTCGGCCTTTGTAGTCTATCGAATCCGGCGCAGGAGTTGATTTTTACGTTTCATCATGCCGATCAGGGTGCAGGTACTTATTACACCATAAAGGTCGCAAATGGGCGTTATCAAGGCAGAGTTCTGGGGGTAACGGCTCGAGGCTACGTCTGTACCTACGAAGGCGGGGAGTACTTGTGGTATTTCGTGACTACCGGCGATCAGTTTATTTCGGGCGATGATATTCGAAATAGTCGTCAGGCTGTCTGTCTCAAGCCCACCTCGCACTACAAATCACTTGAGGCTTATGGAGGGGCGGATTATGAAAGAAGTGTTTTTTGGACCTACCTCTCACCGACGGCGAACGGCCCCGGATTAAATTTCTACGTTGAATTTTCAAGTTGAATCGACAACAACCGATGCGGTTATTTCAGTGTATTGAAATCAATCAGACCTTTGCAGCTACAGCAGTCTCTGCAAAGGTCGTCCACGACGACGCGGCGGGCGTCAGTGCGATTTAACGTCAGCGCCTTGCACGGCCCCTCGGCGTGCGCCGCTCAAGCGCATCACCACCACGAAGAACACCGGCACGAACACAATCGCGAGTGTGGCGCTGAGCATGCCGCCGATCACCCCGGTACCGATCGCCTGCTGGCTGGCAGAGCTGGCGCCCGTGGCAATCGCCAGGGGCACCACGCCGAGGATGAACGCCAGCGAGGTCATCACGATCGGCCGCAGGCGCAGGCGCGCGGCCTGCACGGTGGCCTCGACCAGGTCATGCCCTTCATCCACCAGGTGCTTGGCGAACTCGATGATCAGGATCGCGTTCTTCGCCGACAGGCCGATCAGGGTGATCAGGCCGACCTTGAAGAACACATCGTTGGGCATGCCGCGCAACGTCACCGCCAGCACTGCACCCAGCACCCCCAGCGGCACCACCAGCAGCACCGAAGTGGGGATTGACCAGCTTTCGTACAGCGCTGCCAGGCACAGGAACACCACCAGCAGCGACAGCGCCATGAGCATCGGCGCCTGCGAGCCGGACAGCTTTTCCTGCAGCGACAACCCCGTCCACTCCAGGCCAAAGCCCTGCGGCAGGCTGTCGACCAGGCGTTGAACCTCGGCCATGGCCGCACCCGAGCTGTAGCCAGGGGCCGGCTCGCCCGACACCGAAATCGCCGGGTAGCCGTTGTAGCGGGTCAGTTGCACCGGCCCCGAAACCCACTGCACGCGGGCAAACGCCGACAGCGGGACCATCTTGCCGCTGCTGTTGCGCACGTGGATTTTGAGCAGGTCTTCGACCTGGCTGCGCTGGTCGCCTTCGGCCTGCACCACCACACGCTGCATGCGCCCCTGGTTGGGGAAGTCGTTGACATAGCTGGAGCCGATGGCGGTGTTGAGCACCGTGCCGATATCGGCGAACGACACGCCCAGCGCGTTGGCTTGCTTGCGGTCCACTTCCAGCTGCACCTGAGGGCTTTCGGCCAGGGCACTTTCACGCACGTTGACCAGTACCGGGCTTTTTTCGGCGGCGGCCAGCAACTGGTCGCGCGCCGCCATCAAGCCGGCATGGCCCACACCGCCACGGTCCTGCAGGCGGAACTCGAAACCGGTCGAGGTGCCCAGGCCATCCACCGGCGGTGGCAGGATCGAATAGGCAATCGCGTTCTTGAACTGGCTGAAGGCAATGGTCGCACGTTCGGCGATAGCCGCCGCGCTGTCGTTGGCACTGCGCTGCGACCAGTCCTTGAGCGTGGTGAACACCAGGGCTGCGTTCTGCCCGCTGCCGGAGAAGCTGAAGCCCAGGATCACCGTGGTATTGCCCACCCCCGGCTCACCGGCATTGTTGGCCTCGATCTGCTCGGCCACCTGCACGGTACGGTTGCGGCTCGCACCTGGCGGCAGTTGCACGTCAGTGATGGTATAGCCCTGGTCTTCGGTGGGCAGGAACGAGGAGGGCAACTGGCTGAAACTGAAGCCCAGCGCCACCAGCAACAGGCCGTACACCACCAGGTAGCGACCACTGCGCTGCAGCGCGTGCAACACCCAGCGCTGGTAGCCGTTGCTCATGCCTTCGAAGCGGCGGTTGAACCAGCCGAAGAAGCCGCGCTTGACGTGGTGCTCACCCTTGGCGATGGGCTTGAGCAGGGTGGCGCACAGCGCCGGGGTCAGGCTCAGTGCAAGGAACGCCGAGAACAGGATCGACACCGCCATCGATGCCGAAAACTGCTGGTAGATCACCCCCACCGAGCCCTTCATGAACGCCATCGGCACAAACACGGCCACCAGCACCACGGTGATACCGACGATTGCCCCGCTGATCTGACTCATGGCCTTGCGCGTGGCTTCCCTGGGCGGCAAGCCTTCCTCGGCCATGATCCGCTCGACGTTCTCCACCACCACGATGGCATCGTCCACCAGGATACCGATGGCCAGCACCATGCCGAACAGCGTCAGCACGTTGATCGAGAAGCCCAGCGCGAGCATCACCGCGAAGGTGCCCATCAGGGCCACCGGCACCACCAGGGTCGGGATCAGTGTGTAGCGCATGTTCTGCAGGAACACGAACATCACCAGGAATACCAGCACCATGGCTTCGACCAGGGTCGTGATGACCTGCTCGATCGATACCTTGACGAACGGCGAGGTGTCGTACGGGATGTCATAGTTGGCGCCAGGCGGGAAGTAGCGCGACAGCTCGTCCATCTTCGCCTTGACCAGCGTGGAGGTCTGCATGGCGTTGGCACCGGGTGCCAGTTGCACGCTGAAGGCGGTCGACGGCTTGCCGTTCAGGCGTGTGCCGTACTGGTACTCCTGGCTGCCGATCTCCACCCGGGCCACGTCGCCAACGGTCACGCGCGAGCCGTCGGTGTTGGCGCGCAGCACGATGTCGGCAAATTCCTGGGGTGTCGACAATTGCCCCTTCACCAATACGTTGGCAGTGATCTCCTGGGTCGGGCTGCCGGGCAGGTCGCCGATGCTGCCGGGGGCCACCTGGGCGTTCTGGCCGGCAATCGCGGTGTTGACGTCTTCGGGGGTCAGGTTGAAGCCGATCAGTTTCTGCGGGTCGATCCAGATGCGCATGGCACGCTCGGAGCCATACAGCTGCGCCTTGCCCACACCCGGTACACGGCGCACCTCGTTCATCACGTTGCGCGCGAGGAAGTCGCTCAGCGCGGTTTCATCCAGGCGCTCGTCATCGGCGGTCAGGGTCACCAGCATGAGAAAACCGGTGGACACCTTTTCCACCTGCAGGCCCTGCTGGGTCACCGCACGTGGCAGGCGCGACTCGACGATCTTCAGGCGGTTCTGCACGTCGACCTGGGCCAGCTCGGGGTTGGTGCCGGGCTGGAACGTCGCGGTCACCGTGGCACTGCCCAGGCTGCTGGTGGACTGGAAGTACAGCAGGTGGTCGGCACCGTTGAGCTCCTGCTCGATCAGGCTGACCACGCTCTCATCCATGGTCTGCGCCGAGGCGCCGGGGTACACCGCGTACACCTCGATCTGTGGCGGGGCCACGTCAGGGTACTGCGCACCGGCAGTTGCGGGATGGCCAGGGCGCCGGCCAGCATGATGAACAGCGCGACCACCCAGGCGAACACCGGGCGGTCAATGAAGAATTGCGGCATGGGTCAGACTCTCACTGGCCGGTGGCGTGGACGAGGGCAGGGGTGTCCTTGCCGGTGGGGGTGACCTGAACCTGATCACCGACCTTGACGTGTTGCAACCCTTCGATCACCACCTGCTCACCTGGGGCCAGGCCTTCGCTGACGATCCAGCGGTCCTGTTGCACGCTGCCCAGCACCACCGCACGCTCGCTGATGCGCTGCTCGGCATCCACCAGCAACACCCGTGGCAGCCCGGCGCTGTCACGCAGGATGGCCTGTTGCGGCACGCTGATGCCTTGCGGCTGGATGGCCTGTTCCAGGCGTACGCGGATGAAACTGCCGGGCAGCAGGTCCAGGTCCGGGTTGGGGAACTCGCTGCGCAGGGTGATCTGGCCGGTACTCGGGTCGACGCTGATGTCCGAGAACAGCAACTTGCCCGGCAGTGGGTAAGGCGTGCCGTCGTCCTGGATCAGCGTGGCACGGGCCTGGTCCTGGCCTACTTGCTTGAGCTCGCCGGCACGCAGGGCACGGCGCAGGGCGTTGATTTCACGGGTGGACTGGGTCAGGTCGGCATGGATCGGGTCCAGTTGCTGAATGATGGCCAGCGGTGTCGATTCGTTTTGCCCCACCAGTGCGCCTTCGGTGACCAGCGCACGGCCGACGCGGCCGGAAATCGGCGCGGTCACGGTGGCATAGCCCAGGTTCAAGCGGGCGCGCTCCAGCGCTGCCTTGGTCGCGGCGACCTCGGCGTCGGCCTGCAGCGCGGCGGCGCGGGCGTTGTCGTGGTCCTGGCGGCTAATGGCGTTGATCGCGATCAGTTCGGCATAGCGCTGGTCCTGCAGGCGCGCCTGGAAGCGCGCCGCCTCGGCCTTGGCCAGGTTGGCACGGGCGCTGTCGTAGTCGGCCTTGAACGGTGCCGGATCGATGCGGAACAGCACATCGCCCTGTTTCACGTCACTGCCTTCGCGGTACACCCGCTGCAGCACCACGCCGGCGACCCGCGCGCGCACTTCGGCAATGCGCGGCGCCAGAATGCGCCCTGACAGTTCGGTGCTGATGGCCAGCGGCTGTACACGTACGGTTTCGACGCTGACGTGGGTCTTGGGGGCTTGCTCTTCGGCGGGCGGCTTGCTGTCGCAGCCGCTCAGGGCCAGGCTCAGCAGCAACAGGGGCGCCAGGGTACGCAGACGAGTGGGGCTTGAACTGGGCATGCGGATCTTCCATAAATGACCCGGCAATGCTAAGGCAGCTGTCCTACAGGCAGTTGTTAAGCTATGTAGGGCGTGTGTGAAAAAGTGTGAAATATTGCGCTGTGCGCGATTGAGGTTCTATATCCTGCCTGACTTTCCCGGCCTGTCAAACTGCCCATGCCCAACATCCTCCTGGTCGAAGACGACTGCGCCCTGAGCGAACTGATCGCCAGCTACCTGCAACGTAACGGTTTCAGCGTCAGCGTGATCGCACGGGGTGACCACGTGCTTGACGAAGCGCGGCGCAGCAAGCCGGACCTGGTGATTCTCGACCTCATGCTGCCGGGCCTCGATGGTTTGCAGGTGTGCCGTTTACTGCGCGCCGAGTCGCTGCTGCTGCCGATCCTCATGCTGACCGCGCGTGACGACAGCCACGACCAGGTGCTGGGCCTGGAAATGGGCGCCGATGACTATGTCAGCAAGCCGTGCGAGCCACGCGTGCTGTTGGCGCGGGTACGTACCCTGCTGCGGCGCAGCAGCATCAACGAGCCGCACCTGGAGAGCGACCTGATCGTGGTGGGCGGGCTGCGCATCGACCTCACCGAACGCACCGTGCAATGGCGCGGCCAGGCCGTAGAGCTGTCCAGTGGCGAGTTCGACCTGTTGGTGGTGCTGGCGCGCAACGCCGGCAGCGTGCTCAGCCGCGATTGCATCCTGCAGCAGCTGCGCGGCATCGAGTTCAACGGTACCGACCGCTCAGTGGACGTGGCCATCTCCAAGCTGCGCCGCAAGTTCGACGACAATGCCGGCGAGGCGCGCAAGATCAAGACGGTGTGGGGCAAGGGCTACCTGTTCAGCCGTGTCGAGTGGGAATTCTGAGGAGCCTTCAAGGCTATGCTGAAAATTCTGGTGCGCCTTTACCTGGTGACCATCGTTGCCTATGCCGGTTCGATCTTCCTGATCCCCGAATTGATCCTGTACGTCTTCCATGATCGCTACATTGCCTACAACCAGGATCAGGCACGCGGCGTCCAGCGCCTGATCGTCAACCATTTCCAGCTCAACCCTCGCGACAGCTGGCCGCAGGTGGCCGAGGCGCTGAACAAGGACTTTGCGCCGCTCACCATCGAACTGCGTCGTCGCGCCGAACTTGACCTGGACCGGCAAGAGCAGGCGCGTCTGCAGGCCGGCGAATACGTGGTGCGTCTGGGCGAGTGGGGGTACTACGAAACAGCCATGGCGCCGCTGGACCGCGAATGGACCGTGGTGCTGCGCAACCCACCTGATCCGCTGGACATCTACCTGCTGTCGTGGGGCATCACCGTGCTGATCGGGGCTGCGCTGCTGGGGTGCCTGCTGTTCTGGTTGCGCCCGCACTGGCGTGACCTGCAGCGGCTCAAGGCCACGGCGCAACGCCTGGGTGAGGGCAACCTGTCGGAGCGTACGCTGATATCGCCGCGATCGAACATAGGGGCGTTGGCCAAGGTGTTCGACACCATGGCCCAGGACATCGAGCAACTGCTGACCCAGCAGCGCGAGTTGCTCAATGCCGTCTCGCACGAGTTGCGCACACCGCTGACGCGTCTGGACTTTGGCCTGGTGCTGCTTTATGACGAATTGCCGGCGGCCGGTCGCAAGCGCTTGCTGGAACTGGTGGGGCATGTACGCGAGCTGGATGCGCTGGTGCTTGAGCTGCTGTCCTACAACCGGTTGCAGACAGCGCAGGATGGTGAGCGGGTGGAGGTGGCGTTGCCTGAGTATGTCGACAGCATTTTGGGCAGTTATGCCGAAGAGCTGGAGGGGCGAGGGGTGAGCCTGGAGGTGCGTACCGAGGCGGGGTTGCCGCGTTTTGTGCTGGACCCGCGGTTGACCGCGCGGGCGGTGCAGAACCTGATCCGCAATGCCATGCGTTATTGCGGGCAGCGCATCCTGTTGCACTTGAGCGTGGATGAGCAGGGTGCGTGCGTGCTGACGGTCGAGGATGATGGGATCGGCATACCGGTGCAGGAGCGCGAGCGCATCTTCCAGCCGTTCTACCGTCTTGACCGTAGCCGCGACCGTGCGACGGGTGGTTTTGGGTTGGGATTGGCGATCAGTCGTCGGGTGATCGAAGGGCAGGGTGGTACGTTATCGGTTGGGCAATCGGCGTTGGGTGGTGCGCAGTTCAGGATCTGGTTGCCGCGGGGGCGGTAGGGGCATTGGTTGTCCCACGCCTGTCTGTTTGAAATCTGCTCGCCTTGCCAGCGAAGCGCCGCCGGGGGCGCGCTCGATCGGGGGTGGTCA
>NZ_JAAHBU010000318.1 GCF_010671725.1 Pseudomonas brassicae
CTCGCGGCTGCCGATCACGCCGTCGCGGTTGTTCAGGCTGGCGGCTTGCAGGTTCAACGTGCGGGCACTGATCAGGCCACGGGCGGCGTCGAGTTGCTCGACGATGCGCAGGGTCAGGCCCTGGCTGGAGAGCACCTTGCCGTCACGCGTATCAAGGTTGCGTGCGCGCAGTTCGAAGCCCTGCGTGCTGGAGATTTCGCCACGCTGGTTGGCCACGTCGCGCAGGTTGAGAAGGGTCAAGGGCCCTGCGCCGTGCAGCAGGCCATCACGGTTGTCGAGGTCGCCGTGATTGAGGTCCAGCGTCAGGCGGCCTTGACTGAACAGCTCCCCGCCCTGCTGGGCCAGGCCAAGGACGCTGGCATCGACCGTCTTGCCGCCGATGCTGCCACCCGCCTGGTTGGTGACCTGGCCGGCCAGCAGTTGCAGGTGCGCGGCGCTGCCGACCAGGCCGCCCTGGCTGTTGTCGAGGGCGCCAGTGGTGATGTGGGCCGTGCCCTGCGCGGTGATCCGCCCGCCGTCACGGTTGTCCAGGCGGGCACTGTGCAAACTGAGCGCTGCGTCGGTTTCGATCACCCCACCGGCGTTGTCCAGCGCCGCAGCACTGCGTACCTCCAGGTCGCCGGCGCTGGAGAGCGCGCCGCCGCGGTTGTCCAGCACCACACCGTCCAGGGTCAGGCTGCCGGCGCTGTCGAGCCGGCCCTGACGGTTATCGAGCAGGCCGTCGCTGCCGGCCGCCTGGATTGGCCAGGCTGACGCGCAACGCATCGGTCGCGCCGAGGGTGCCCCGCTGATTATCGAGTTGCGCGCCACGCAGTTCGAGCGCCTGGCCGAACACCAGGCCCTGGTTGCGGTTGATCAGTTGCTCCAGCACCAGCGCCAGGCGGGTGCCCGCCAACAGCTTGCCGCCGTCACTGTTGTCCAGCCGGGTGCCGTGGACTGTCACCTGCTGCTGGCTGCTCAGTTCGCCGGCACGGTTGTCCAGCGTGTCGACCTTGAGCAGCAACGCGCCGTTGCTGGCGATCAGGCCACCCGCGCGGTTGTCGACCGCGGTGCCCGTCAGGCTCAGGGCCCCTTCGGCCACCGGCGCCACCGGACTGGCGCAGCACGCCGATGCTGGCGTCAAGGTCTGCGAGGCTGGCGATGCGACCCTTGCTGTTGTCCACCTCGCCGGCCTCAAGTTGCAGCCGGCCGGCCGCCGAGATCAGCCCCTGGTCGTTGTGCAGGTGCTGGCCCTGATAGTCCAGCGTTGCCTTGCTGCGCAGAATGCCCTGGCGGTTGTCCAGCGTATCGACAAACAGTTGCAGGTATCGATCGGCGTGCAGGGTGCCGCCCTGGTTATCGCCGCTGGCGGCGCGCACGCTCAGCAGGTCACCCCCCGACACCAGGCCATCACGGTTGTCCAGGTGCCCCAGGGCCAGTTCGATCAGGCCCTTGGCCCGCACCTCGCCGGCGCGGTTGTCCAGTACGGCAGCGGTGTGCGCGCGCAGGCTGCCATCACTGACCAGGCTACCGCCCTCGCGGTTGTCCAGCCGGCCGACCTGCAATTGCAGGTCCTCGCCCGCACCGATCACGCCCTGGCGGTTGTCGAGTACCTCGCTGATGGTCAACTCACTGGACTGATCGCCCAGCACTGCGCCCTCGCGGTTGACCAGGCGGTGTGCCTGCACGCGGGTACGGCCGCCACTGGAGACTTCACCGCCGGTGTTGTCCAGTGAAGCCTCGATGTTCAGGCTCAGGTCACGCTCACTGGTGATCACCCCCGCGCGGTTGTCGACGCTGGCGGCGGTGACGCCAAAGGCCTGTTCGCTGGAGATCTCGCCCTGGCGATTGTCGAGCTGGGTCAAGCCCGTGAGCAACAACTGCCCTGGGGCATGAATCAGCCCGCCCTGGTTGTCGAGCACACCGCCATTGAGGTTCAGGTGCAGGTCGCCAGCGCTGTACAGACGGCCACCACGTGCCTGTTGCAAGCGCTGCACGCTGGCGTGCAACTGCTGGCCCGCACGGATCAGGCCGGCATCGGTATTGCTGACGTCAGCGGCGTCGAGGATCAGTTGTTCAGCGGCATACAGGTGGCCGCCGGCATTGTTCAGGTCTGTGCTTTTGAGCTGGGCCCGGGCATCGCTGCCAATCTTGCCCGCGCGGTTGTCCAGCGTGGTGCTGGTGAGCATCAGGTACTGCCCCGCCACCAGGGTGCCGCTGCGGTTGTCGAGCGCGCCCCGGCTGTCGATGTGCAGGCGCTGATCACCCTGGATATGACCCTTGCGGTTGTCCAGGCTGGCCGTGTCCAGTTGCGTGTGGCTGGCGCTCAGTTCGCCGCGCTGGTTGTCCAGTGCGCCTTCGAGCTGCACTGCCAGTTGCTCGCGCGCCAGCAGTTTGCCGTCCTGGTTAAGCATGCCGGTGGCGCGCGCGTCGACATTGGCCGCCGACACCAGGCCACGGGTATTGTCCAGCACACGCGCAATGCGCAGGGTCAGGTCGTGCTCGGAGAGCAGCTTGCCGTCCTGGTTGTCCAGGCTGGTGGCGGCCAGTGCATAGGCGCCGAGGCTGGAGATTTCGCCCTGGCGGTTGCTCACCTCAGTGAGGTTGCGCAGCACCAGCGGGCCCGCCGTGTGCAGCAGGCCGCCGGCGTTGTTCCAGTGCCCGTGCTGCAGGTCCAGGGTCACGCCCTTGTCACCCACGATGCGGGCGCCGGCGCTGTTGTCCAGTTGCCCAGTGACCACCTCCAGTTTGCCACCGCTGAGCAGTTTGCCGGCCTGGTTGTGCAACTGCCCGGCGTTGAGCGTGAGCTGTTTGGCGGCCGACAGCTCACCCGCCTGGTTGTCGAGCGTGCTCGCCTGCACCGCCAGTGCACCGGTGGCACTGGCGACGGTGCCCTGCGCATTGAGCAACTGGTCGACCTTGACGCTTTGCCCGGCGCTGCTCAGCACCCGGCCCTTGCTGCGGTTGTCCAGCGTGGCGGCACTGATGTCGCTGGCCTGCCCGGCACTCAGCGTGCCGCCCTGGTTGTCCACACCCTGGCGTACCGCGACCGTCAGGTTGCGGCTGGCCACCACGCTCTTGCCCGCGTTGTCGAGCTGGGCGGCCGTCAGCTTCACATCGCCGCGGCCATTGCGGCTGTTGTCGGGGTTCACCCCGGCTTCGATCACACCCCGGTTGCTCAGCGTACCCTGGGCCTGCACGGTCACACGCTCACGCGCGGCAATACCCTGCTGGTTGACCAGCGTGCCGGCACTGTTCAGGCGCACCTCGGTGCCGGCATACATCGGCCCGCGTACCTCGATACTGGCCGCCTGCACCTTCACCGCCTTGCTGGCGCTCACCTGGGCCACGCTCAAGTGACCATTGGCGTCGAGCTGCATGTCGCCGGCACTGGCCGCCACATTACCGGCCAGGCGCACGCCGACCCCGGCTTCGGTCCCCACCAGCTTGATGGTCCCGGCGTACATGCCACCCAACGCGGTGGAGTCGATCGCCAACCCAGGTGCCGACGAGCCACTGCCTGCGCGTGCAGTGGTGGCCAGGCTGCTGGCATCGACGTCGTTGCGGCCGGTGATGATGTTGAGTTCACGGGCATGCAGCTGCGCATTGAGCTTGGCCGAGCGGGTAATGATGTCGAAACGCTCGACGTTGTCGGCATTGAGCCCTGCACCGTCGAGGCTGACACTGCCGCCATCGACCTCGTAGCGCGCCACCGCGCCCTGCGCGTTGAGCACCGGCTTGCCGGTGGTCAGGGTCACGTGCGGGGTATTGATGAAACCGCAACCGTTGCAGCTGATGCCATGCGGGTTGGCAACAATGACCGCCGCCGATTGGCCGGCCACCTCGGTGTAGCCGCGCAGTTGGCTGGGGCGGGTGCCATTGACCTCGTTGAGGATGACCTTGGCGGCCTTGCCCTTGAGGTTGGCGTTGCCGAGCACGATACCGCCCAGTTGCGTGGCCTGGGTGCGCGCGGTGGCATTGTTGAGGATCACGCCGTTGCTGCCGACGTTGTAGTCCTTGAAGCGGTTGTGCGACAGGCCGCCGCCATTGGGCGCGGCGATATCGACCACCGGTACGCCGTTGCCGGCCTGGCCCAGGGTGGTGTTCGGGGCACTCACAACAATGCCCTGGGCCGCCTGCGCCCACAGCGGCTGCCAGAACATGGCATTGGCCAGGATGAACGCCAGGCCACGCTTGGGCAGCCCGCAGAAACGCTCGCGCGGTTGGATCGTGGCCGAGCGCTGGCCGACCATAAAGGCAAAAAGTCGAACGTCCATGTCACATCTCGCTGGGTGCAGTCTTGATCGGAAGGCTCAGAGGGCCAGGCCTACGTGGAAGTACACGGGTGTTTCACGCTGCTCCAGGGCACCAGGGCGCTCCAGCGAATGCGCAAACACCACGCTGGCGACCACGTGCTTGCCCTGCGCGAACAACTCCAGCGAATGGCTGCTGGCGCGACCATGCTGGTCGTCGTTGTAGCGCGTGCCACGAATCACGCCCTGGTCATAGCCCAGGCTCAAACCGTATTCACGCAACACTGGCTGCAGTCGCGGCCAGGTCACCGGGCGGTTCCAGCGCAGGTCATTGCGCCAGTAGCCGCCACTGTCACCCGCCAATGACTGGTCCTTGAAACCACGAACCGAGGCCAGGCCGCCCAGGCTGATGCGCTGCGGGCTGTACAGCACGTCCTCGCTACGCTGGCCGGTGGCCAGGCTGCTGAAACTGAATGACTCGCCCCACAGCTCGAAACCCTGCAGGTAGCTGAGGGTCGCGGTGTACTTGCGAAAGCGCGCATCGGCCTGGCCTGGGCCGGGGTCATCATTGCCCTGGGCATCGAAGGCACCGATGCCGTTCTGCAGGCCCAGGTCAAGGTTGACGAAGGCGTCGCCAATGCGCCGCCCATGGTTCAAGCCCAGCTGCGACTCGCTGATGCGGTTGCTGCTGTTTTCCAGGCGGCTCTGTTCGATGTAGTTGTTGGTGCGCAGGTACGCGAGGCCGCCATTGAGCGAAGTCTTGCTGAGTGCGTCGCGATGGATCACGCGCTCGGCACGCAGCTGATGGGACTGGCTGTCGCCACTGTAGTTGAAGTCGAACCCATTGCTCTGGCCCAGCGCGTGGTACTCGCTTTCGCTGTAGCTGTAGGTGAAGTTCCACCAGCCCCAGGGCAGGTTGTAGAACAGCACGCCGTTCTTCGAGCCCAGGTGATGGTCACTGACCACATCGTGCCCAGCGCGCAGCACCAACTGGTCGGCCAGGCCCAGCGGGCTGTCCCATTCCAGGCCCAGGTCGACCTGCTGCTCGCCGGTGCCCTTCTGCCCGTTGTTGTTGCGCGAGATCGCTGCACGCCACGGTGTTTGCCGGGTGTTGCGCACCAGTACGGTACTGCCGCCCACCGCCACGCCGGGGCTCAATTCCATTTGCGCCTTGTTCGACAGCAGACGGTTGAGCTGGTCGACCATCTGTTCGATTTCACGCAGGTTGAGCGGCGCACCTTCGCGGCCCGGGAAGGCCATGCCCAACTCGCGCGCGGACAACTGGCTGTCATCGGCGCCGCGCAAGCCTTCCAGGCGACCTTCGACCACCAGTACCTGCAGGTGCCCTGCAGACAGGTCTTGTTGCGGCAGATAGGCACGGCTGGTCACCAGCCCCTTGTCGATGTAGAGGTCAGTGACGGCCTTGAGCACTTCATTGAGCTGGGTAATGCCCAGGCACCGGCCAATGTAGGGCTGCACTACACGGCTGCGTTCGGCGGCCGACAGGCTGTCGGCGCCTTTGAGTTCGAGAGTGTCGATCTGAAAGCAGCGGGCATCGGCCGGCGCCGGCGCGGCCTGGGGGGCGGCGCTGCTACCTGGCAGTTCCTTGAGTTCCTGAAGACGCCGCTGTTGCTCTTCGAGCAAGCGCCCCTGGCGCTCGCGAATCAGCTCCTGATCGCCCGGCAACACCGCGCCCGACGCAGGGCTGGCGAGTACGCCAAGCAACAGCCATATGCCGGACAGCCGTGTCCCGGACAGCAAAAACGCCATCATCCCAATCCTTGGAAGTGCAAATCGACGGCGCGATCATAGGGGGACAAACGAATGGCGTCAATTTGCCATCACTGCGAAATAACCGGATTTTATTCGAACAAGGCATCCAGGGCCTGTTCCAGACGCGTCACGGCAATTACCTGCAACCCCGGCGGTGCTTCCTTGGGCGCATTGCCCTTGGGCACGATGGCGCGCTTGAAGCCATGCTTGGCCGCTTCCTTGAGACGCTCCTGCCCACTCGGCACCGGCCGCACCTCACCCGACAGGCCGACCTCGCCAAACACCAGCAGGTCATGCGGCAACGGACGATTGCGCAAACTCGACATCACCGCCGCCATCAACGCCAGGTCAGACGCGGTCTCCAGCACCTTGACCCCGCCCACCACGTTGAGGAACACGTCCTGGTCATGGGTGGGGATGCCGCCATGGCGGTGCAGCACTGCCAACAACATCGCCAGGCGGTTCTGGTCCAGGCCCAGGGTGACCCGGCGCGGGTTGGCCATGTGGCTCTCGTCCACCAGCGCCTGCACCTCCACCAGCATCGGCCGGGTACCTTCCCAGGTGGCCATGACCACGCTGCCCGGCACCTCCTCCTGGGCACGGGTGAGGAAGATCGCCGACGGGTTGGAGACCTCCTTCAGGCCACGGTCGGTCATGCCGAACACGCCCAGCTCGTTGACCGCGCCAAAGCGGTTCTTGACCGCGCGCAGCAGGCGCAGGCGGCCATCGGACTCGCCCTCGAAATACAGCACGGTATCGACCATGTGCTCCAGCACCCGCGGCCCGGCCAGCGCCCCTTCCTTGGTCACGTGGCCGACCAGGAAGATCGCCGTGCCGCTCTGCTTGGCGTAGCGCACCAGCAGCGCGGCGCTCTCGCGCACCTGCGACACGCCGCCCGGTGCCGACTGCAGCTGCTCGGTGAAAATGGTCTGGATCGAGTCGATCACCATGACCTTGGGTTTCTCGACGCGGGCCGTGGCAATGATGGTTTCGATGCAGGTTTCGGTCATCACGCGCAGTTGATCCTGCGGCAGGCCCAGGCGGCGCGCACGCATGGCCACCTGTTGCTGCGACTCTTCACCGGTGACATACAGCGCCGGCATGCGCGTGGCCAGGTTGCACAGGGTCTGCAACAGGATGGTCGACTTGCCGATGCCGGGGTCACCGCCGATCAACACCACCGAACCGTCCACCAGCCCGCCACCCAGCACGCGGTCAAGCTCGGCACTGGCGGTACTGAAGCGCGGGATCTCTTCCACGCTGACCTCGGCCAGGGTCTTGATCTGCGCCTGCTGCCCGGCCCAGCCGGTACGCCCGGCCGGCGCCGCCGCGCCACCGCTTTCGATCATGGTTTCGACCAGGGTGTTCCAGGCGCCGCATTCACCGCACTGGCCTGCCCACTTGGGGAACGTCGCACCGCACTCGGTGCAGCCGTACATGCGCTTGGCCTTGGCCATGGGGGCAGTCTCCTGAAAAAGGGGGCCATGATAGCCGAGCCTGCCGACCCACGGGGCGTCGGTGATCCGACAAAACTATTCGGTCTAGCCAGAGTCTTTTAGAGCAACGCGGGGCATGAGGCGCATAGCTGATTTACACTGCGATGACCAATATCATCTGTTACAAGGATTAAACCATGGGCGTGATCAGTGAATTCAAGGCCTTCGCGGTCAAGGGCAACGTGGTCGACATGGCCGTCGGCATCATCATCGGCGCCGCGTTCGGCAAAATCGTTTCATCCTTTGTCGGCGATGTGGTGATGCCGCCACTGGGCCTGCTGATCGGTGGGGTCGACTTCAGTGATCTGGCGGTAATACTCAAGCCCGCCGAAGGCGATATCCCTGCCGTGGTGCTGGCGTATGGCAAGTTCATCCAGACGGTGATCGACTTCCTGATCGTGGCCTTTGCCATCTTCATGGGGGTGAAGATGATCAACCGCCTCAAGCGTGAAGAAGCCGTAGCGCCGAGCCTGCCGCCGGTACCGACCAAGGAAGAGGAACTGCTGGGCGAGATTCGCGACCTGCTCAAGGCCCGCAACAACCAGCCCTGAGGCAGCACACCACCGACAGCAACGGCGCCTTGGGGCGCCGTTGTGTTACCAGTAGTTCTCCACCGCCACCTGGCCTGGCCGACGGCTCAGGCTCAGTTGCAGGTCACGTGCCTTGAGCACCTGGCGCGTGTCGTCGATCATCTGCGGGTTGCCGCAGATCATCACCCGCGAGTGCTCCGGGCTCAACGCCAGCCCCGCCGCCCGCTCCAGCTCGCCATTCTCGATCAAGGCCGTGATGCGCCCGGTCAAGGCCCCCGGGTGCTGCTCGCGGGTCACCACCGGGATGAACTGCAGCTTGCCCGCGTACTCGGCCAGGTAGTCGCGCTGTTCAAGGCCGGCGATCACGTCCTGATACGCCAGCTCGCGGGCTTCACGCACCGAGTACACCAACTTGATGCTGTCGAAGCGTTCCCACGCGTCGAAGTCCTGCAGGATCGACAGGAACGGTGCGATACCGGTGCCCGTGGCCAGCAGCCAGAGGTCGCGGCCATCGACGAAGCGGTCCAGGGTCATGTAACCGAACGCCTGCCGGTCGATCAGCAGGGTGTCGCCTTCGCGCAACCGGCTCAGCTCACTGGTGAACTCGCCGCCGGGCACCACAATGGAGAAGAAATCCAGGTACTCGTCGAAGGGCGACGAGACCATCGAGTAGGCACGCCATACCACGCTGCCATCGGCCTTGGCCACGCCCAGGCGAGCGAACTGCCCGGCCCTGAAACGGAACCCCGCATCACGGGTAACGCGCAGCGAGAACAGGCTGGGGGTCAGCGGCTGGACATCGAGCAAGGTCTGGCGGGTGAATTTCTCCGCACTGGCAGTCATGGTGTGCTCCACAAATCAGAGACGCACAGTGTCGCGCAAAGCGCCAGGCATAAACACTGACTTAATGTAGTGACATCGATGAAGGCAAACTGACACCCTGTTTCAATCCTGAAACTGATCTGTTTCACAACTTGTACAATAGGCAATGTTGTACAGGTCACGCATCGGTTAATAGCAAAAAAAACCTAGCGCGGAGCCGGAATCTTCCTACAATCGATCTACGCATTACGCGTACATCGGGAAGGGAGTCCTACAAATGCCACAGTGGAAACAAGAGCAACTTCACGCCTTGACTCAGGAGCACAATCAGCAACAGATGTTCGCCACCGCGCTTTCCCTGGCCGAGCAACTGGGCATGCAATACCTGGGTTACCGCCTTTCAGGCCGCACGTTGCAGCAAGGCCCGCAGCTGTTCACATTCAACAATTTCCCTGCGGGCTGGAATGAGCTTTACCGCCAACAGGACTATCAGCAGATCGACCCCACCATCCGCCATTGCCACGACTCGACGATGCCGGTGCTGTGGACGCCCGAGCTGTTCAAGGACACCCCGCAGATACGTGAAGCTGCACAATCCCATGGGCTGTGCCACGGCTGGAGCCAAGGCACGCGGGATCTGCGTGGTAACCAGAGCATGCTGTGCGTGGCGCGCACGCAGGGCGCGATCGGCATTGCTGAACTCTACGAAAAGTCCGCACAGACATTGTGGTTGTGCAATGTACTGCACACCCTGATGGTGAACACCGTGCATCCGCTCAAGACGCGCGATTTCACCCTTTCTGCACGTGAACAGGAAGTACTCAAGTGGACCGCTGCCGGCAAGACAGCCGAAGACATCAGTTGCATTCTCACGTTGTCCAAAAGCACCGTTAATTTTCATATCCGCAGCTTTATCAGCAAGCTCAACACCACCAACAAAACCAGCGCTGTTGCGGTCGCGGCGATGCACGGCCTGATCTGAGCCGTTCGCCCCCCCCCCCGCCGCCCCGGGAAAAACGCTGTAGAATCGGCTCTCCGCCCTGCGCCACCCATTGTGGCGCGCGTCTATGCCCCAGAGCCTTTTGCCATGCCCCTGCTGACCACCCCCTTCGCCGCGCTCGAACTGATCCGCCAGCCCGAGGTTGCCAACGACCCGCTGCAAGCATTCGACGCCGCCGATGAATACCTGCTCGAACACCTTGCCCAGCAGGGGGTGCCCGCCAGTACGCGGGTGCTGGTGCTCAACGACAGTTTCGGCGCGCTGGCCATCAGCCTGCGTGCGCATGCCCAGGTGATTGCCAGCGGCGATTCCTGCCTGGCCCGGCTGGCATTGGAAAAGAACCTGACGCGCAACGACCAGGCGTTCGACAGCGTGCCGTTCATCGCCGCCAGCGAGGCGTGGCAAGGACCGTTCGAGCGGGTACTGGTGCGCGTGCCCAAGACCCTGGCCCTGCTGGAGGAGCAGTTGATCCGCCTGCAGGGTCAACTGGCGCCAGGCGCCCAGGTGATCGCCGGGGCGATGATCAAGCACCTGCCCCGCGCTGCAGGCGATCTGCTGGAAAAATATATCGGCCCGGTGCAGGCATCGCTGGCGCGCAAGAAAGCCCGCCTGCTGATTGCAACCGCCGAACCGAAGGCGCTACAGGCTTCGCCCTACCCCACCCGCTACCGCCTGGAGCACCCGGCACTGGAACTGGTCAACCATGCCAACGTGTTCTGCCGTGAAGGGCTGGACATCGGCACCCGCGCCTTCCTGCCCCACCTGCCGCAAGGCCTGGGCACGCGCGGGTGGCCGACCTGGGCTGCGGCAATGGCGTACTGGGGATCGCCAGTGCACTGGCCAACCCGCAGGCGCAGTACACCCTGGTGGATGAGTCGTACATGGCCGTGCAGTCGGCGGCCGAGAACTGGCGTGCGGCGCTGGGCGAGCGCGCAGTGACGCTGCGCGCCGACGATGGCCTGGCCGCGCAGGCCGCCCAGTCGCTGGACGTGGTGCTGTGCAACCCGCCGTTCCATCAACAGCAGGTGGTGGGTGATTTCCTCGCCTGGCGCATGTTCCAGCAGGCGCGTGAAGTGCTGGTGGTGGGCGGGGCGCTGTACATCGTGGGCAATCGTCACCTGGGTTATCACAGCAAGCTGGCGCGGCTGTTCCGCGGCGTGGAGCAGGTGGCGGCGACGCCCAAGTTCGTGGTGCTCAAGGCGCGCAAATAGGCGCGACACCGCGTCGTCTTCTTCGCTGGCAAGCCAGCTCCCACAGGGGTAGTGGTGATCCTTGTGGGCGCTGGCTTGCCAGCGAAGAGGCCGGTACAGGCAAAAAAAACCCTGCGCAGCGTACGCTGCACAGGGCTGTAAATCCGCTCGAAGCGGGATGGGAAATACCTTTCAGTGGGTGCTCAGGCCCGCTGCGCTCATGAACAGGCGCATCAGCCACGCAACAATCGCCAGGCTCGCCACGCTCGCGGTCCAGATCAGCACCAGCCAACCCAGGCGCTGCAGCAGCGGCTTCTTCTCCTGCTCGACGGTATCTTTGCCAGCCATTGCCAGGCCCTCCTAGTGATAGCCGTCCTCGTGGGTCACCTTGCCGCGGAACACGTAGTAACTCCAGAAGGTGTAGCCCAGGATGAACGGGATGATGAACAGCGTGCCCACCAGCATGAAGCCCTGGCTCTGCGGCGGCGCGGCGGCGTCCCAGATCGAGATCGACGGCGGGATGATGTTCGGCCACAAGCTGATGCCCAGCCCGCTGTAGCCCAGGAAGATCAGCACCAGGGTCAGCAGGAACGGCGTGTAGTGCGCATGCCGCGCCACCGCCTTGACCAGCCCGTACAAGGTCACCAGCACCAGGATCGGCACCGGCAGGAACCAGAACAGGTTGGGCAGGCTGAACCAGCGCGTGGCGATATCCGGGTGCGCCAGCGGCGTCCAGATGCTGACTACAGCAGTCACGGCCAGCAACACGAAGGCCAGCGGGCGCGCCAGGTCATGCATGCTTTTCTGCAGTGGCCCCTCGGTCTTCATGATCAGCCAGGTGCAGCCCAGCAGCGCATACGCCACGATCAGCCCGAGGCCGCAGAACAGGCTGAACGGGGTCAGCCAGTCGAGCGAGCCGCCGGCATAGTTGCGCTCGACCACCTTGAAGCCTTCGATGAACGCCCCCAGCGCCACGCCCTGGAAGAACGTCGCCGCCAGCGAACCGCCGATGAACGCCTTGTCCCACAGGTGGCGCTTGTCGGCCTTGGCCTTGAAGCGGAACTCGAACGCCACGCCGCGGAAGATCAGGCCCATGAGCATCAGCATCAAGGGCAGGTACAGCGCCGAGAGCACCACCGCGTAGGCCAGCGGGAACGCGCCGAACAAGGCCGCCCCGCCCAGCACCAGCCAGGTCTCGTTGCCGTCCCAGACCGGCGCCACGGTGTTCATCATCACGTCGCGGTCACGCTCGGCCTTGACGAACGGAAACAGGATGCCGATGCCAAGGTCGAAGCCGTCCATGACCACGTACATCATGATGCCGAAGATAATGATCACGGCCCAGATCAGTGGAAGATCAATACCCATGATTCAGTTCCCCTTGCTCAGGCTGGCGTCAGTGGCGTGTTCAGGTTCGTCATCGGCCGCCGACAGCGGTCGGGCCGGTGTACGTTGCTGGCCAGGCCCGCCGGGCGTGGTTTCATCGCCTTCGCCGGTTTCAGGGCCTTTGCGCACCAGGCGCATCATGTAGCCAAGGCCCGCGCCAAACAGCGCGAAGTACACCACCACGAACATCACCAGGGTGATCCCCAACTGCGCATAGCTGTGGTTGGACACGCCATCGGCGGTACGCATCAGGCCGTACACCACCCACGGCTGGCGACCCACCTCGGTGGT
>NZ_JAAHBU010000319.1 GCF_010671725.1 Pseudomonas brassicae
CGCGACCGGCACCGGTAATGATGATCACGTTGTCCATGGATACTCCTGACCCCCAATGGCTTTCACCTGGGCAAGGCTAACGCAGGCGGTGGCGGCAGGCAAAGGGCTATCAAGCGTTGCAACACCACTGTGCCCTGCCAGCCACCGGATATCCGTGGTGCAAGCCTTTCAGGGCTTGGGCTCGGGTTTCTGCAAGGGGTACAGGTGCTGTCGCACGATGCCTTCAGGCAGTTCCTTGCCGAATACGCCGTAACGGGTCGGCCATTCCTTGCGCGGTAGCTTGAACGTGCCGAACAGCATGTCGACCAACGGCAAGTGGATCGCGTAGTTCTTGTAGATGTAGTCCTTGTGCCGGGCATGGTGCCAGTGATGGTAGCGCGGCATCACCAGCACGTAGTTCAACCAGCCCCCATCGATGCGCACATTGGCATGGGCCAATACTGCCTGCACCCCCACCAGAATCACGTAGGCATTCATCGCCTGCGGCGAGAAACCCAGCAGGATCAAAGGCACCAGCACACCAGTGCGGGTCAGCAGGATTTCGCAGAAGTGGATGCGCGACCCCGCCAGCCAATCCATCGCGGTGCTCGAATGGTGCACCGCATGGAACCGCCACATCCACGGCACCACGTGGTACAGACGGTGCAGCCAGTACTGGCCAAGGTCGGCAACGAACACCGCCAGCAAGAACTGCACCACGATCGGCAAGCTCTGCACCTTGGCCTGCAAGGTCTCAGACAACACCCAACCGGCCAGCCAGCTGGACGACGCCGTGACGAAAATCAGGATGAACTGCACCAGCATGTGGCTGACGAAAAAGTAGCTCAGGTCGGTACGCCATTGCGGGCGCAGGATGTTCTGTTGCGAGTCCTTGGCGTAGAGCTTTTCCAGCGGGATGAAGATCACCGCCGACACCAGCAGCGCCAGCACGAACCAGTCCAGGCCCAGCGAATACGGAGTCTGGCCGATGGTTTTGGTCTGGATGTTGGTACCGCCAAGAAACACCGCCAGGCCCGCCGCGCTGATGCCGGTGATGCCCAGGCGCTTGCGCCGGTTGAGCAGGATGTTGAGGGTGCCCAGGCTGAAGGCCAGCACCAGGCCGATCAGCAATAGCGTACGGGCGAACTGTTCACTGTAGACCTTGCGAAACTCGCCGAAGGTGAGCCACTGCGGAAACAGGAAGCACAGCACCGCCAGCAGGCTGAGCAGGCCAAGCATCGCCGACAGGTAGCCGCTGATGCGCCCTTCACCCAGTTTGAACGGCTCGTGACCGTGGCGTTTGAAGTAGGCCTTGATTGCCTGCATGGGTCATGATTCCTTGATTGACGAGGGCAGTCCGTTGGCGACAACCGCGAGGATAGGATCCAAACGGCGTCGTCCGAGGTTAGAGGTGCGACGTCTCCTACAGGTCACGCAGATAGCGCCCTACCTTACAAATCTGTAATCCACGTCTCAGATTGCTGTCAGCTTCACCCCGCTATGCTCCAGCAATGAGGCCGGTTACCCTATCGACCGTCGTCCATTCGAACCAAGGGCCACCCACACCGGACGGCCCGGAGATTGCGCATGTTCAAGCACCCGTTCATTGCCGCTGGCCTGCTGGCCCTCAGCACCCTGGCCCAGGCGGCCCAGACCATCGATGTGTACCGCGACCCCAATTGCGGTTGCTGCAAGGAATGGATCAGCCACCTGCGTGATAACGGTTTCACGGTCAATGACCATGTCGAGCCGAACATGAGTGCGCTCAAGCAGCGCCTGGGCGTTGCGCCACGCCTGGCGTCGTGCCATACCGGGGTGATCGACGGCAAGTTCGTCGAGGGCCATGTGCCGGCCGAGCAGATCCAACTGCTGGGCAAGCGCCCCGACCTGCGCGGCCTGGCGGTGCCGGGCATGCCGATGGGCTCGCCGGGCATGGAAATGGGCGATCACAAGGATGCCTACCAGGTCATCGGCCTGACGCAGGACGGTACCGACGAAGTACTCGCCAACTACCCGTGAGTCTTGCCGCATGCTGAGCAGCTGGGGGCTGTTCCTCAGCGCTTTTGGCGCCGCCACGCTGCTGCCGCTGCAATCGGAAGCGGTGCTGGTCGGGCTATTGCTGCACAGCCCCCACGCCTGGCTGTGGTGGCTGCTGATCGCGACCGCAGGCAACGTGCTGGGCTCGATGGTCAACTGGCTGATGGGGCGCGGGATCGAGCACCTGCGCCACAAGCGCTGGTTTCCCTTCAGCGCTGCACAGCTCGAAAGGGCCCAGCAGCGCTACCAGCGCTACGGTCAATGGTCGCTGTTGCTCAGCTGGATGCCGGTGATCGGCGATCCGCTGACCTTGATCGCGGGGATCATGCGCGAGCCCTTCTGGCGCTTCGTGTTGCTGGTGACCCTGGCCAAGGCCGGGCGCTATCTGGTGCTGGTGCTGCTGACCCTGGGCTGGGTGCACCGCTGAACGTTGCAGCAAGGCCTGCTACAGTCCGGGGCTGCCCCACCCACCCTGGAGTGTCCCGATGCTGCGCGTACCCGCCTTTGCCCTGGCCTGCCTGATCAGCAGCCATGCCTTCGCCGACAAGGCGCCGACCTACGGCGAACACCTCGAAGCGTTCCCCTCGCCCTTTACGGTGCAGCACTTTGCGCTGCAATCCCAGGGCCAGGCGCTGCAGATGGGCTACCTGGATGTAGCCCCCGAGGGCACCGCCAACGGCCGCACGGTGGTGCTGATGCACGGCAAGAACTTCTGTGCCTTTACCTGGGAAGACTCGATCAAGGCGCTGAGCCAGGCCGGCTATCGGGTTGTGGCGGTCGACCAGATCGGCTTCTGCACCTCAAGCAAGCCCGCCCACTACCAGTACAGCTTCCAGCAACTGGCCGACAATACCGCGGCCCTGCTCAAACAGCTGAAGGTGGACAAGGCCATCGTGCTCGGGCATTCCACTGGCGGCATGCTTGCCACTCGCTATGCGCTGATGTACCCGCACCAGGTGGAGCGCCTGGCGATGGTCAATCCGATCGGCCTGGAAGACTGGAAGGCCCTGGGCGTGCCCTATCGCACCGTCGACCAGTGGCATGCGCGCGAGCTCACCCTGAATGCCGAGGGCGTGCGCAACTATGAGCGCAGCACCTATTACGCCGGGCGCTGGAAGCCGGAGTACGAACGCTGGGTGCAGATGCTGGTGGGGTTGAACCGGGGGCCCGGGCACGCAGCGGTGGCGTGGAACTCGGCACTGATCTACGACATGATCTTCACCCAGCCGGTGGTCTACGAGTTCAAGCACCTGCAGATGCCGACCCTGTTGCTGATCGGCGATGCCGACACCACCGCCATCGGCAGTGACGTCGCCGCGCCTGAGGTCAAGGCTCGCCTGGGGCACTACAAGGTACTGGGCAAGCAGGTGATCAAGGACATCCCCCAGGGCACGCTGGTGGAGTTCCCAGGGCTTGGCCATGCGCCACAGATCGAGGCGCCGGAGCGTTTCCATCAGGCGTTGCTGGGGTGGCTGGCAGGTTGATCGGCCCCCCTTCAACAGAAGCGTTGCAATTGCATCTCCCGCAGACGGCTGAGCGTACGCCGGAACGGGAACTCCAGGTACCCTTGAGTGTAGAGTGCTTCGAGCGCCACTTCGGCTTCCACGTACAACGCCACGCGGCGGTCGTAGCACTCGTCGACCAGCGCGATGAAGCGCCGCACGCTGTCGTCATGGATCGACAGCTGCGGCAGTTCGCGGTCACCGGCAACCACACGCTGAGCGCCATCTTCGGTGCCGCGGGCGATCTTTGCCTCGCGCTGGCGGGCGCCAAGCGCGGGCACATCGCTGAGCACGATGGCACTGCAACAGTCGCACAGGGCCATGAAGTCCATGGCCGCCAGCGGCTGTTCGCACAACTCTGCATAGGTGCACCACACCACCGAAGCGCTGCGGCGTACCACCTTGAGCGTGCGGTAGCCCAGGTTGAGGTCATCGCTGCTGGCCGGTTGATCCCCGCGTAACTGCTCGAACACCGGCACCAGTGCGCTGGGCTGACCAGGTGCGCCCACCCAGTAGCGCTGCAATGCCGCGCCCGGGTGCAGGCGATGGTCCTGGCCACCGTCCACGGTGACCACGTGCATGTGTTGCTCGATGGCGGCAATGGCCGGGACGAAGCGTGCACGATTGAAGCCGTCGGCATAAAGCTGCTGCGGCGCCACGTTGGAGGTGGCGACGATCACCACGCCGCTGTCGAACAGCACCTGGAACAGGCGTCCGAGAATGATCGCATCGCCAATGTCGTTGACGAACAGTTCATCGAAGCACAGCACGCGGATCTCTTCGGCCAGCGAGTGTGCCAGGGCGTGCAAGGGGTCGGCGGTACCATTGAGCTGAAACAGGCGCTGGTGCACCCAGCGCATGAAATGGTGAAAGTGCTGGCGGCGTGCGGGCACTTGCAGGCAGCGGTGGAACTGGTCCATCAGCCACGTCTTGCCCCGCCCGACCGGGCCCCAGAGGTACACGCCACGGCCGATCTCGCCACCTTGCAGGGCTTCGAAGCAGGCCTGCAGGCAGTCCGCCGCCTGCTGCTGAGCGGTATCGGGCACAAAGCCGTCATGCTCGATGGACTGCTGGTACAGCGACAGCGGGGTAAGGCTGGACATGCCGCGGGCCTGTGCAAAAGCCCAAGGGTAGCATTACAAGGGGGCTGGTGGCGCTTGCGCCTTCTGCGCCAAGCGCCGCCGCCGTTACTGCTCCAGCCCCACCTTGAGCAGTGCCCCATCCGTCTCGTCTGTCAGCACATACAAGAACCCGTCAGGCCCCACCCGTACGTCCCGGATTCGCGCCTTCAACTCGCCAAGCATGCGCTCCTCATGCACCACCTTGTCACCCTCCAGTTGCAGACGGATCACCTCCTGCGCCGCCAACGCACCAATGAACACGCTGTGGTCCCAGGCCTTGAAGCGTGGGTTGTCATAGAACGCCATGCCACTGATCGCCGGCGACTTCTCCCACACGTGCAACGGGTCGACCGCACCTTCGACACGCTTACCCTTGGCTTCAGGGATCGGCAGCAACGAATAGTTGATGCCGTGGGTCGCCAGCGGCCAGCCATAGTTCTTGCCCGGTTTGGGAATGTTGATTTCGTCGCCGCCACGTGGGCCATGCTCGTCGGTCCACAGCTCGCCCGTCCAGGGGTTGAGCGCCGCGCCCTGCTGGTTGCGATGGCCATATGACCAGATCTCGGGGCGCACGTGGTCCTGGCCGACAAACGGGTTGTCCTTGGGCACCTGGCCGTCAGGCAGGATACGCACCACCTTGCCCTGCAACTTGTCGAGGTCTTGCGCGGTAGGCCGTTGGTTGTTCTCGCCCAGCGCGATGAACAGGTAGCCATCGCGGTCGAATACCAGCCGCGAGCCGAAGTGGTTGCCGCTGGAGAGCTTGGGCTGCTGACGGAAAATCACATTGAAGTCTTCAAGGCGTACGGTGTCGGCCGAAAGCCGGCCGCGACCCACGGTAGTACCGGCCGTGTCGCCCTCGCCGCCGCCCTCGGCATACGACAGGTACACCATGCGGTCCTGCTTGAACTGCGGTGACAGCGCCACGTCGAGCAGACCGCCCTGCCCCTTGGCCCACACCTGCGGTACGCCACTGAGGGGCGCGCCGACCTTGCCGTCGGCACCGATAATGCGCAGGTTGCCCTGACGCTCGGTAACCAGCATGCCCTGACCGTCCGGCAGGAACGCCAGCGCCCATGGGTTTTTGAGGCCGGTGGCCAGGGTACTGACCTTGAGCGAGCCCTCCTCGCTGGGAAAACTGCGCTCAGGTGCTGCAGTGGCGGCCAACGGCAGCAGTGCGACCGCGCAGAGAGTGACTAACCAGGTGCGTGAAGACATGACAGGTTCCTTGCTATGAGCCGTGGCAATCAAGGCGTGCGCGTGGATTCGCGCGGTGGGCGGGTGGGCTCCAGGCGTGGGGCCTGTTGCTCACGACGCAGGTTTTCGCCATTGCCAATGCCACGGTTGTCCAGGGTAGGCGGGCGCGGTACGGGTTGCGTGGAAGGCCCAGGCAGCACCGGGGTGGAACGCACCGTGCCCTGCTGGGAGTTGGAGTTGGCCCGGCGCACCGGGTCGTGGTACGGATTACCGGGCTCTGCCGCCTGCGCCGGCATACCCAGCACCATACTCAGTGCTGCGCCGACCAAGGCCGGCAACCATCGGTTCATCGCGTCGTTCTCCTGCGCTGCTCGGTGGGGCCTTTCGCGTTGGATAGCCTACGGCGCAAGAGGTTCGCGGCGAAAGCCGCGAGGTCCGTGGAGATGATTCAGATTGTTACGTCAACACTGCGTCTTTCAACTGCGCCGGGCATTTGCCACACTCAGGGCTAACCCCGAACCGGAGCCCCGCCCCATGCCCCTTACCGTGCGTCAATTGTTGCGCTGTTGCCTGGGCCTGACACTGGTATTGGGCCTGAGCGCTGCTCATTGCTGCAGGGGCGCGACCCGGTCACGGTCAGCGTGATCGGCATCGAGCCACTACCGGGCCAGGAACTGGAGATACGCATGGCGATCAAGCTGCGGGTGCAGAACCCGAATGAAACGCCAATCGAGTACAACGGCGTGGCACTCAACCTGGAGGTCAACGGCCAGCCTCTCGCAGCCGGGGTCAGTGACCGACGCGGCGTCATTGGCCGCTATGACGAAGGGATCGTGAGCATACCGGTCAGCATCACGGCGTTTTCGATGCTGCGCCAGGCGGTGGGGCTGAGCCGGGTACGCGACCTTGACGGCATGCCCTACGTACTGCGCGGCAAGCTGGCCGGGGGTGCCTTTGGCACGCTGCGCTTTACCGACCACGGGCGCCTGCAGTTGCCACAACCGGCCGATACCACCTGGTAGCGGCACCCACCGAGGCTACTTGGCCGCCGCCATCAGCTTGTTGACTTCGCTGCGCACCATGTTGGCAAACTCCGGTGGCGACATGCCGTCCAGTTCGGCGCGCACCCATTCGGCCCACTTGCCCTTGCGCCGCGGTTTCTCGCTGATCAACCGGGCGGCCTCGGCCTTGGCCTTGCCCAGGTTCGATTGCCAGAGCTCGAACAATCGCGACTTCTCGTCTTCGATCTGCGCCCGTTCGGCGAAGCTCATGTTGGCCAGATTGAAACTCATGGGGGTATTCCTGCCGCTTGAAAATGGGCGCTATCTTACACCCTAGCCACAGACCACCGCCAAGGCGCTGCAACTTTCCGCGCACACAGGCATCCATTGAACAGTCACCATCATTCAACGAGGAAGTGTACATGGCCAGGAAAAGCACCGTGCAAGCCGATGCCGAGCAGATCAAGGATCAAGCCTTCAGTGAGTTGCAGGCATTGATCGAAGAATCTGAAAAGCTGCTCAAGGACAGCGCCGCACTGGTCGGCGAAGAAGCCGAAACACTGCGCGCGCAGGTGGGGCTCAAGCTCAAGCAGGCCCGTGATGCCGTGGGCGGCGTACGCGAGAAGGCCAAGCCGGTGGTCGATGCGACCCAGGATTACATTGGTGGCCATCCGTGGCAGACCGTGGCGATTTCCGCAGGCTTCGGGCTGGTGGTGGGGCTGCTGCTGGGACGCCGCTCCTAACACCCTTTCGCCGGCAAGGCCGGCTCCTAGCGGGGCCCGCCTGCCGGCGTCACCCTCAACGCAGTTGCAACGGATCCACCACCCCGCACGCCACGGCCATGCCCACCAGGTCCGGGAGGTGTTCGGCGTGCATACGCTTCATCACACGCGAACGGTACAGGTCCACGGTCTTGACGCTCACCTGCAGTTGCTCGGCGACCTGCCTATTCGTATAGCCCTGCACCAGTGGCACGAATACATCGCGCTCGCGCGGGGTAAGGCTGTCGATACGGGCCTGCACCTCGTCACGCTGACGACTGCTGACCTGTACTCGCGATGAACGGCCCAGTGCCTCTTGCACGCTGTCGAGCAGCAACTGGTCGTTGTAGGGCTTCTCGATGAAGTCGATCGCCCCGGCCTTGAACGCTCGCACCACGATCGGTACGTCGGCATGCCCGCTGACGAAAATCACCGGCACCTGCGCGCCCCTGGCCCGCAAGGCTTCCTGCACGCTCAGCCCGCCCATGCCCGGCATGCGCACGTCCAGCAGCACACAGGCTGGCAATGCCACCTCGCACGCGGCCAGAAAAGCCTGGCCACTGGTGAACGGCAGTGCCTGCAAGCCCACCGACTCCAGTAGCCAGACGGTGGAGTCGAGCATGCCTTGGTCGTCGTCGACCACGTAGACCTTAGGTTCCTGCATGAAACTCCCCTTGTTCATACTCGCGCCACCGGCGCCAGCCGACAACACAAAATCAATCCGCCCGTATCACCGGGCTGCGCATGCAGCGTACCGCCAAAGCCCTCGACAATACTGCGGCTCATGCTCAGCCCCAGCCCCAGGCCATCGGGCTTGCTGGTGGTAAACGGGGTGAAGATCCCGTCGAGCTGTTCGCCAGCGACCCCCGGCCCCTGGTCAATCACCTGGATCTGCAGCCAGCCGGCCGCCTGCTCAGCACTGATAAGCACGTGCGAAGGCTGGCCCGCATGCCGCTCGCGGTTGGCATCGATGGCATTGCGCAGCAGGTTGAGCAGCACCTGTTCGAGCAGCACCCGGTCGGCATACACCGACGGCAGGTTGTCGAGCATGCGCTGCTCGATCGTCACCTGGGCCTGGGCGGCTTCCCAGGCGCACAGGCGTACTGCCTCGCGGGCCACATCGGCGACGTTCAACGCCTGGAGGCGGCGCGGCTCCTTGCGCAGAAAGGCACGCAGCGCTTGATCACTTCGGCGGCATGGGTGGCCTGTTCGGCAATACGCTGCAAACCTTGGGCAACCCGTGCGGCTGCTTGCGGGTCACGTCCCAGCGCCTGCAGGTAGCGCTGGCTGGCACCGGCATAGTTGAGCACTGCCGCCAGTGGCTGGTTGATTTCGTGGGCGATACCCGAGGCCAGTTCACCCAGGGTGACCAGACGCGCCGTGTGCGCCAGTTCATCCTGATGCCGGCGCTGCTGGCGTTCGCGCAGCTCGCGCTCGGTCATGTCGCGGGCCACCAGCGAATAGTAGCGCTCGCCGCCGGTGGCACGGTGCGCCAGCAACACCAGCGACACCGGGAATGCTGCGGTGGCGTTGTAAGGCGTCAGGCGCGCCTCGCACTGCCATACCCCTTCGCGCTCCGCGCATTGCCAGCCCTGCGTGTCCAACTGCCGCAACGCCTCGGCGTCGAGCAGTTCGCGCAGCATCGGCACCGACTCCACCTCCAGCAGCGCCAGCGCACGACGCGCCGACCGGTTGAGGTAAGTGAGCCGACCGGCCGGGTCAGTGAACATCACCAGGTCGGTGTTGGCTTCGACGACTTCGGCCAGGCGTCGACGGTTTTCCTGGGCCTCGACGCGCACCGTGATATCCCGCGAAACGCTGACGATTTCCACCACGGCGCCGGTATAGGTTTCGCGGATCGCACGGCTGGCGATCTCGAACCACAGGTCGCGACCGTCACGGTGGCGCACCCGACAGGTCATGGTCTGGTAGCCATCCTGCTCGAGTGCCTGGGAGGCCTGCAGCAACGACTGCTGGCAGTCCTGAGGATGCAACAGTGACTGCACCGCCACCCCGCGCAACTCCTCGGGCCAGTAGCCGAGCAGACGGAACGACGCCGGCGAGGCGTCGAGAAAACAGCCGTCGGGGGTATGCCGGGAGATCAGGTCGGTGGTGTTTTCGGTGATCAGGCGGTACAAACGACGTGCCTGGCTGGCGTCGCGCTCGGCCCAGCATTGCACCGAGGCGTCGCGACAGCGCGCCAGTACCTGCTCGCTGCCTTCAAGCGGGATGAAGGTCCACAACAGGATCTGCTCACCGACACGCGCCTCGACCTCGACAATCGCTCGCTGCTGCTGCAGGCAAGCCTGCACCAGTGCCACATGGTTGGCGGGCAGCAAGGTGGTGACGCAGGGTCTGGGCCAGCCGTGGAGCAACGCCTGCACCGCCGGATTGGCAGCCACCGCCTGGGCCGATACATCAAGCACCACCACAGGTTGCGGATCGTTGACCAGCAAGGCTGAGAGAGGAAGGATCACGTCTGGCTCCGTTTTTATAGTACTTATACCATATTGCTATAGTCTATCTTCCAGGTAGCATGGACAACAGCGTAAATATGTAACACCGAAGGCGCCCCTGCTGTCGCCTTCACGAAACCTGATCAGAGCTAACAATCAGCCATCGGAGGTTTCAGCCAGCGCCCGGTCGCGGCTGCCTCCTGCACAGGATACGTTCATGTCGATCTTCTCCCAGGGCCTGCAGCCCGCCACCGTCAACCATGTCGCGCTTTCCCCGCTGAGCTTCATCGAACGCACCGCAGCGGTCTACGGTGCCTACCCGGCCGTGATCCACGGGGCCATCCGCCGCAACTGGCAGGAAACCTACCAGCGCTGCCGGCGCCTGGCCAGCGCGCTGGCTGGCCGCGGCATCGGTCAGGGCGATACGGTCGCGGTGATGCTGCCCAACATCCCGGCCATGCTGGAGGCTCATTTTGGCGTGCCGATGAGCGGTGCCGTGCTCAATGCGCTCAATGTACGCCTGGATGCCGAGGCCATCGCGTTCATGCTCGAGCACGGTGAAGCCAAGGTGCTGATCACGGACCGCGAGTTCCACACGGTGATCGAGGCCGCACTGGCACTGATGGCGCATCCGCCACTGGTGATCGATGTGGACGATCCGGAGTACGGCGAAGGTCGCGCAGCCAGTGAGCTGGACTATGAAGCCTTTCTCGCCGAGGGCGATCCCGAGTTCGTCTGGCAGTGGCCCGAAGACGAATGGCAGGCGATCTCGCTGAGCTACACCTCGGGCACCACCGGCAACCCCAAGGGCGTGGTCTACCACCACCGCGGTGCCTACCTCAACGCGCTGGGCAACCAGATGACCTGGGCCATGGGCAACCACCCGGTGTACCTGTGGACCTTGCCCATGTTCCACTGCAATGGCTGGTGCTACCCATGGACGGTCACGGCGCTGGCAGGCACCCATGTGTTCCTGCGCCGTCGACCCGCAAAAAATCCTCACGCTGATCCGCGAACACCAGGTCACCCATCTGTGCGGTGCGCCGATCGTGCTCAATGCACTGATCAACATGCCCGACTCGGCCAAGGCGGCCATCGATCATCCAGTCAACGCCATGGTCGCTGGCGCGCGCCGCCGGCC
>NZ_JAAHBU010000032.1 GCF_010671725.1 Pseudomonas brassicae
GGCCAGCGCCTGACTCGTCGATGCAGCCCGCCGCGGGCGGTATTGACGACGAACGCGCCTGGCTTGAGCAGGGCCAGTTCGGCGGCGCCGAGCATGTGCCGAGTGCTGTCGTTGAGCGGGCAGTGCAGGGTCAGTGCATCCACTTGCGGCAGCAGCTCGTCCAGGCTCAGGCGGTCGTCGCGCGCCGGGCGCCCCGGCAATTGACCTGCCAGCACGCGCATGCCGAAGGCTTCGGCCAGGCGCGCCACTGCGCCGCCCAGTTCGCCGTGGCCAAGCAGGCCGAGGGTCTTGCCTTCCAGTTCCACGATGGGGAAGTCAAGCAGGCAGAACTGCTTGGCCTGGGCCCATTTGCCCTCGGCCACCGCCTGCTGGTAGTCGGGCAGGCGCGTGGCCAGCGCCAGCAGCAGCGCCAGGGTGTGCTGGGCCACCGAGGGCGTGCCGTAGCCCTGGCAGTTGCTGACCACGATGCCCTGGGCGCGGGCAGCCTGCAGGTCGACGTTGTTGGTACCGGTGGCTGCGACCAGGATCAGTTTCAGTGCGGGGCAGGCGGCCAGGGTGGCGGCATCGAGCTGCACCTTGTTGCTGATCACCACGCTGACGCCTTGCAGGCGCTCGAGAACCTCGTGCGGCGCGGTGGCCGGGTACAGTTGCAGGTCGTCGAAGCAGCCGCGCAGGCTGCTCAGGTCAAGGTCACCCAGGTCCAGGGAACTGTGGTCGAGAAAGACAGCGCGGTGCAACGTCATGGTGCAGGCTCCTGAGTCGGGAAGGGGTTAGCGGGCCATCGGGTACAGCGCATAGCAGTCATCGGGCAGTTGCTCCAGGCTGGCCTCGAATTCGCGCAGCCCGTCGTACTGCGCTCGCAGGCTGTCGATGCGTGCCTGCAACTGCGCTGCTTGGCCGCGATGGCCTGGCGCAGGCGCTCGCGTGGTGGCAATGCCTGGCCTTGCATTAGAGCCTGCATCTCCCTGAGCGTAAAGCCGAGCTTCTGCGCGCATTTGATCAGCGCCAGCAGTTCGACGCTGCGCTGGTCATACACGCGGTAGCGGCCTTCACGCCGGGGCGGCGGCAGCAGGCCGATGGTTTCGTAATGGCGGATGCACTTGATGGTCGCGCCCGACAGCTGGGCGGCTTTGCCGATGTACATGACGGTCCTTTTCAGCGCATGGCCAGGGCTCGGACCTTGCGCAGCCAGGTATCGCGCCGGGCCGGCGTGGAGCCGAGAATCGGCCCGAACGTTAACGTCTTTTTCGGGGTGATGCCACAGAACGCCAGTGTGGTGCGGCGCATCTGGTGCAGGCCGGGCATGGCGTACACCCAGCGGTAGTACCAGGGTGGCGTGTCCATGCTCACCAGCAGATCGGCGGTGCGCCCGTGCAGCAGTTTCTGCGGGAACGGCGAGCCGCCCTGATACCTGAAGGCGAAACCCGGCAGCAGGATACGCTCGAGAAAGCCCTTGAGCAGCGCGGGCACGCCGCCCCACCAGATGGGAAACACCAGCACCAGGTGCTGGGCCCACAGCAGGTGCGCCTGGGCCTGGAGCAGGTCGGCCTCCAGCGGCTGCGGCTCACGGTAGCCGTGGCGCAGCAGCGGGTCGAACGTCAAGGCGCCCAGCGCCAGCACGCGCACGTGGTGGCCGACGCTGCGGGCGGCCTCGACATACTCGGTGCTCAGTGCACCACAGAAGCTTTCCTCACTCGGATGACCCAGGATCACCAGTACACGCTTTTGCATCGGCTACGCTCCCGCGGGGCAAAGCGTGCAGGCTAGCGTCTGCCCCCTGGGGGAGAGTCAAACCCGCTTTGCCGGCAACTGTATCTGTCGCACCGGCGGCGCAGTGGGTAAGGTACGCCCCCCCAACGATTTGCCAGGAGCGTCACCCCATGTACTGGGCAGAATTTCTCACCGTCGCCTTGATCCACCTGCTGGCGGTGGCCAGCCCCGGGCCGGACTTCGCGGTGGTGGTGCGCGAAAGCGTCAGCCACGGCCGCCGCGCCGGCACCTGGACGGCATTCGGTGTGGGTAGCGCGATCTTCCTGCACGTGGGCTACTCGCTGCTGGGCATCGGCCTGATCGTGTCGCAGTCGATCATGCTGTTCAATGTGCTCAAGTGGTTGGCGGCCGCCTACCTGGTGTACATCGGCATCAAGGCCCTGCGTGCCCGCCCGGCGGCGCCCGGCAGCGACAACATCCAGGTCTCGACGGTCGAACGTACCCCGCGTGCCGCGTTTGTCGCCGGCTTCATGACCAACGGCCTGAACCCCAAGGCAACGCTGTTCTTCCTGTCGCTGTTCACCGTGGTGATCAACCCGCATACGCCGCTGCTGGTACAGGCCGGCTACGGTGTGTACCTCGCGCTGGCGACCGGCCTGTGGTTCTGCCTGGTGGCCAGGTTGTTCAGCCATGCTCGCGTGCGCTCGGGTTTTGCACGCCTGGGCCACTGGTTCGATCGCGGCATGGGCGCGGTGCTGGTGGCGCTGGGCATCAAGATCGCCTTCACCGAGATGCACTGATTCGATGATGGCCACTGGCCGCTCATGCTTGTGGCGCGCAAATCATTCCTTTGGCTGATTTGAGCGTCACAATCCCGTTCTAGAGTAAGTGCTGAAGCGTTATGCAAGCGCACTCGAGAAAAGGGACTCCCATGTTGCAGACTCGCATTATTGCCCCCGCTGAGGGCGCCTACGAATACCCGCTGCTGATCAAGCGCCTGTTGATGTCGGGCAGCCGCTACGAGAAAACCCGCGAGATCGTGTACCGCGACCAGTTGCGCTACAACTACCTGACCCTCAACGAGCGCATCGCGCGGTTGGCCAACGTGCTGACCGAGGCTGGGGTCAAGGCGGGTGATACCGTGGCAGTGATGGACTGGGACAGCCATCGCTACCTCGAATGCATGTTCGCCATCCCGATGATCGGCGCGGTGGTGCACACCATCAACGTGCGCCTGTCGCCGGAGCAGATCCTCTACACCATGAACCACGCCGACGACCGCTTCGTGCTGGTCAACAGCGACTTCATCGGCCTGTACCAGGCGATTGCGCCGCAACTGAGCACGGTTCAGAAGACCCTGCTGCTGACCGATGGTGCCGACAAGACCGCCGCGCTGCCGAACCTGGTGGGCGAGTACGAGCAATTGCTGGCGGGTGCCGGCACCACCTATGACTTTCCCGATTTCGACGAGAACTCGGTGGCCACCACCTTCTACACCACCGGCACCACCGGCAACCCCAAGGGGGTGTATTTCACCCACCGCCAGCTGGTGCTGCACACCCTGGGCGTGGCCACGGTCACCGGCAGCATCGACAGCATTCGCCTGCTGGGCACCGATGACGTGTACATGCCGATCACGCCGATGTTCCACGTGCATGCGTGGGGCATTCCCTATGTGGCGACCATGCTCGGGCTCAAGCAGGTGTACCCGGGGCGCTACGAACCGGACATGCTGTGCGAGCTGTGGCGCAAGGAGAAGGTCACCTTCTCGCACTGCGTGCCGACCATCCTGCAGATGCTGCTCAACGCCAAGGGCGCGCAGCAGCAGGACTTCGGTGGCTGGAAGATCATCATCGGCGGCAGCGCGCTCAACCGTGCCCTGTACGAGGCGGCCAAGGCCCGCGGCATTCAGCTGACCGCCGCCTACGGCATGTCCGAGACCTGCCCGCTGGTGGCTTGTGCCCACCTCAACGAAGAGCTGCTGGCCGGCAGCGACGACGAGTGCATCACCTACCGCATCAAGGCCGGGGTGCCGGTGCCGCTGGTGGAGGCGGCGGTGGTCGATGCCGAGGGTCGCTTCCTCCCCGCCGACGGTGAAACCCAGGGCGAGCTGGTGCTGCGTGCGCCGTGGCTGAGCATGGGCTATTTGCGCGAGCCCGAGAAGGGCGCCGAGCTGTGGCAGGGTGGCTGGTTGCACACCGGTGATGTCGCCACCCTCGACAGCATGGGCGTGGTGGATATTCGCGATCGCATCAAGGATGTGATCAAGACCGGCGGCGAGTGGGTCTCGTCGCTGGAGCTCGAAGACCTGATCAGCCGTCACCCGTCCATCCGCGAAGTGGCGGTGGTGGGCGTGGCCGATCCGCAGTGGGGCGAGCGGCCGTTCGCCTTGCTGGTAGTGCGCGAAGGGGCGGCCATCGATGCGCGGGAACTGAAGGAGCACCTCAAGCCGTTCGTGGAGCTGGGCCTGATCAACAAGTGGGCGATCCCCAGCCAGATCGCCCTTGTTACTGAAATTCCCAAGACCAGCGTCGGCAAGCTCGACAAGAAGCGTATCCGCGTCGATATCAGCCAGTGGCAACAAAGTAACAGCACATTTCTGTCTACCCTGTGACGCCTGACGGGGCGCGTCCTCCGGGGCGCGACCCGCACGCCAGACACTCGCACACCTTGTCAAATGGCAAAATTGAGCCATCCTTGCCGCTGCCCGCGCTTCGATCAGTTCGCCACCATGCCGGGTGCGGTACGAACGTGCAAATCACACTTTAGAGGGATCAAGCACGGGTACCTGCTGGCTATAGTCGGGTCAGGGGATTTTTAGGGACGGGGGCCGCGCAATTGACTGCGCACTGCCAACTCTGGCGACCAGCAGGCGTGTTCACGTCGGTCGTTCGATGCGTTTCTTAAAAGGACTCACTGCCATAAAAATAAAGTACATGGAGTAGCGTCGATGACATCAGTAAATCTGTTCTGGCGCCGGGCTAAACTGCCATTGGCCGTCAGCCTCGCTTCTACGCTCGCCGGCCCTGCATTCGGCGTCAGTTTCAATATCGGTGAAATCGAAGGCCAGTTCGACTCGTCGCTGTCGGTGGGGGCCAGTTGGTCGACAGCCAGTCCGAACCGCGACCTGATCGGCGTGAACAATGGGGGCAAGGGCCTGTCGCAAACCTCCGATGACGGCCACCTGAACTTCAAGCGCGGCGAGACTTTCTCGAAGATCTTCAAGGGTATCCACGACCTCGAACTCAAGTACGGTGATACCGGCGTGTTCGTGCGCGGCAAGTACTGGTACGACTTCGAACTCAAGGATGAACACCGCGAGTACAAGGACATCAGCGACACCAACCGCAAAGAGGGCGCCAAGTCCTCCGGCGCGCAGATTCTCGACGCCTTCGTCTACCACAACTACTCGATTGCCGATCAGCCGGGTTCGGTGCGTTTCGGCAAGCAGGTGGTGAGCTGGGGTGAAAGCACCTTCATCGGTGGCGGCATCAACGCCATCAACCCGATCGACGTGGCCGCGTTCCGTCGCCCGGGGGCCGAGATCAAGGAAGGCCTGATCCCGGTCAACATGTTCTACCTCTCGCAAAGCCTGACCGACAACCTGTCGGCCGAAGCGTTCTACCAGTTGGAATGGGACCAGACCGTCGTCGACAACTGCGGCACCTTCTTCTCCCAGCCCGACATCATCGCTGACGGCTGCACCGACAACCTGCGTGTGCTCTCCAGCAGCCGTACCCTGAGCCCGGCACAGATTGCGGGCCTGGGCGCCTTTGGTGTCGACGTCAATGAAGAGGGCATCCGTGTGGCCCGCGGCCCTGACCGCGATGCGCGGGACAGCGGCCAGTTCGGCGTGGCGTTCCGGTACATGTTCGAGCCGCTGAACACCGAGTTCGGTGTCTACGCCATGAACTACCACAGCCGTGCGCCGATCTTCAGCGCCACCGGCGCGTCTTCGCAGGCTTACGCGATCGCCGGCCTGGTCGATCCCCGAACCGGTGCGGCCATCGTTGCCGGCAACTCCAAGTACTTCGTCGAGTACCCCGAAGACATTCGCCTGTACGGCCTGAGCTTCTCCACCACGCTGCCTACCGGCACCGCCTGGAGCGGCGAAATCAGCTACCGGCCGAATGCGCCGGTGCAACTCAACACCACCGACATCCTGTACGCCGGCGTCACCCAGCTGGGCGGCGCGTTTGGCAATGCCTCGTTGCTCAAGGGGCAGGCCGATACCGACCTGCACGGCTACCGCCGCAAGGAAATCACCCAGTTCCAGACCACCCTGACGCACTTCTTCGACCAGGTGATGGGGGCCAGCCGCATGACCCTGGTGGGTGAGGTGGGCGTGACCCACGTGGGCGGCCTGGAAAGCGCCGACAAGCTGCGTTACGGCCGCGACCCGGTGTACGGCCCTGGCCCGCTGCCCAGCACCTTCGGCCTCAATACCTGCAGCGACATTCTCAACGCCGGCACCATCGGCGGTGCAGGCGCCGGTGCTTCAAGCGCCAACCTCAACCGCAAGTGCGAAAAGGACGGCTACACCACCAGCACCTCGTGGGGCTACCGTGCCCGCGCCATCTGGGACTACAACGACGTGTTCGCCGGGGTCAACCTCAAGCCGAGCGTGGCCTGGTCCCACGACGTGTCGGGCTACTCGCCGGGCCCGGGCGGCAACTTCGAGGAAGGGCGCAAGGCGATCAGCCTGGGCCTGGACGCCGAGTATCAGAACACCTACACCACGAGCCTTTCGTACACCAACTTCTTCGATGGCAAGTACACCACCGTGGATGACCGCGACTTCATCGCCCTCAGCTTCGGCGTGAACTTCTAAGCACTGATTCGGGAAGACAAGAGCATGAAAACCACCAAGAGTCTGTTGCAAATCGGCGTGCTGGGCCTGTCGTTGCTGGCAACCGGCGTGATGGCGGCGGTGTCCGCCACCGAGGCTGCCAAACTGGGCACCACCCTGACCCCCATGGGCGCGGAAAAGGCCGGCAACGCCGATGGCTCGATCACCGCCTGGAAGCCACTGAGCACCACGGCCGGTGCGGTCGACGCCAAGGGTTTCCTGGCCGATCCGTACGGTAGCGAAAAACCCTCGTTCACCATCACCGCGCAGAATGCCGAGCAGTACAAGGACAAGCTGTCGCCGGGCCAGCTGGCGATGTTCAAGCGCTACCCCGATACCTTCAAGATTCCGGTGTATCCGACCCATCGCGGCTCCACGGTGCCGGATGCGGTGTTCGCGGCTATCCGCAACAACGCGACCAAGACCAACCTGGTGGCCGGTGGCAACGGCCTGGAGAACTTCGAGACGGCCATTCCGTTCCCGATTCCGGCCAGCGGTGTCGAAGTGATCTGGAACCACATCACTCGCTACCGCGGGGGCAGTGTCACGCGCCTGGTAACCCAGGCCACGCCGCAGGCCAACGGCAGCTACAGCCTGGTGTACTTCCAGGACCAGTTCGTGTTCCGCGACCGCATGAAGGACTACGACCCGGCCAACCCTGGCAACGTACTGTTCTACTTCAAGCAGAAGGTGACGGCGCCCGCGCGCCTGGCCGGCACCGTACTGCTGGTGCACGAGACCCTCGACCAGGTCAAGGAGCCGCGCAAGGCGTGGGTGTACAACGCCGGGCAGCGCCGGGTGCGCCAGGCCCCGCAGGTGTCGTATGACGGCCCGGGTACTGCGGCCGATGGCCTGCGCACCTCCGACAACCTGGACATGTTCAACGGTGCACCTGACCGCTACGACTGGAAGCTGGAAGGCAAGAAGGAGCTGTACATTGCCGCCAACAGCTACAAGCTCGATTCGCCGACCCTCAAGTATGCCGACATCCTCAAGGCCGGGCATATCAACCAGGACCTGACCCGCTACGAGCTGCGCCGGGTATGGCACGTGGTTGCCACGCTCAAGCCGGGCCAGCGCCATATCTATGCCAAGCGTGACTTCTACATCGACGAAGACACCTGGCAGGCGGCGGTGATCGACCAGTACGACGGCCGCGGCCAGCTGTGGCGGGTGTCCGAGGCGCATTCCCAGGACTACTACAACGTGCAGGTGCCGTGGTACACCCTGGAAACCATCTACGACCTGCAATCAGGCCGCTACCTTGCGCTGGGCATGAAGAACGAAGAGAAACGCGCCTATGACTTCGGCTTCACCGCCAGCAAGAGCGACTTCCAACCCGCGGCGCTGCGTCAGGAGGGTGTGCGCTGAATTAGCCGCGTCCTGTGTGTGACCGCACGACGCCCCGGCTTGCCGGGGCGTTTTTGTGTGTGCAGACGCGCGCGCCGGGCATGCGCCGGACGCTTTTTGTTGTAGTCTTTTTTCCCGTCTGTGCGTCAATCATCTTCAAATGTGCCGTTTAAAGCGCTAGTCTCGGCGGGTCCGTTCTGCCGCAGACCTTCCCACCAAAACGAGCCGGCCATGACTGATCTGTCGCGTATGCAAGGGTTCGCCAGCCAGGCCATGAGCGCTGTGGAGGGCCGTTTTTTCCGCCCGCCACTGCCTGAGGGGCATGTGCCGCGCCCGCGTTTGTGCCAGCGCCTGCAGGCCGGGCTGGGTGGGCGCCTGTTGCTGATGTCGGCGCCGCCGGGTTTGGCAAGAGCTCGCTGGCGGTGGAGTTCTGCCAGGCCCTGCCCAGCCATTGGGGGCAGCCTGTGGCTGGGGTTGAGCCAGCGTGACAGCGATCCGGGGCGCTTCCTCGAACGCCTGCTCGAAGGCCTGCAGCAGCTCTGCCCGGCGCTTGGCGGCCAGGCCCTGGGCCTGCTCAAGATGCGCCAGCGCCACCAGCCCTTCGCCTTCGAAGAATGGCTCGACAGCCTGCTCGACGAACTGGCCCAGCACCTGCAAGCGCAGAACCCGCTGCTGCTGGTGCTCGACGACTATCACCTGGCCCAGGGCCCGGTACTCGACCGATGCCTGCAGTTCTTCCTCAATCACCTGCCACCGGGGCTGGTGCTGCTGGTCACCAGCCGCCAGCGCCCGGACTGGCACCTGGCGCGCCTGCGGTTGTCGCAGCAGCTGCTCGAACTCAGCGAGCAGGACCTGCGCCTGAGCCCTGAAGAGTCCCTCGCCGTGCTCGGCCAGCACCCGACGGCCCTGCGCGGCCAGGCCCTGGACAACCTGATCCAGCGCAGCGACGGCTGGGTTGCCGGCTTGCGTTTCTGGCTGCTGGCCAGCGCCGAGGCCGGCGGCGACAACGCCTTGCCGCAAGCCCTGCATGGCGGCGAAGGGCTGATCCGCGACTACTTGCTGGAAGAGGTGATCGACTGCCTGCCCGCTGAGGTCCAGGCGTTTCTCTACGATACCGCCTGCCAGGAGCGTTTTTGCGCGCAACTGTGCGACGCGCTGCGCGAGCACCACGACAGCGCCGAGATCCTGCGTTACCTGCAATCGCACCAGGTTTTCCTGGTGCCGCTGGACGAGCATGGCCACTGGTTCCGCTACCATCATCTGTTTTCCGACCTGCTGCGTACGCGCCAGGCCAGCCAGCCACTGGCCAGCCTGCACCTGCGCGCCTGCCGCTGGTTTCATGCGCAGGGCCTGCTCGATGAGGCAGTGGAGCAGGCTCTGCGTGCCGGCCACCTGGACGTGGCGGCCAACCTGGTACAGAACCTTTCCGAAGAGCAACTGCTGGCCGAACAGAACGTCGGCATGCTGCTGCGCTGGAAGATGGACCTGCCCGACAGCCTGCTGATCAGCACGCCACGCCTGATCGTGCTGTATAGCTGGGCGTTGGGCCTGGCCTGCCAGCTGGATGCCGCCGAAGAGCTGGTCAGCCACCTGAGCCGATTCCTGCCGGCCCCCTCGGCCACGGCGCAAAAGTCGATGTTGGCGCAGTGGCTGGCCTTGAGCGGGATCATTGCGCGCGGGCGCGGCGACCGGCTGCAGACACGCTCCTACTGTCAGCAGGCGCTGCGCAGCCTGCCCAAGAAACGCTATGGTCAACGCCTGATGTGCCTGTCGACGCTGTCCAACCTGGCCATTGCCGAGGGCGACTTCTGGCATGCGCGCGGTTGGAACCGCGAAGCCCTGGAGCTGGCACGTCGGGTCGGCAATCCACTGTTCGAAGCGCTGACCCACTACGATCGCGCGCGGGTGCTGCATGCCCGAGGCGAGGTGTTGCGTGCCATGGAAGAGGTGCGCCAGGGCTTGCAGCGCCTGCAAGGGTTGTCGGCCCAGCGGTTGTACGCCGTGCGGGCACGCCTGACCCTGTACGAGGGTTATCTGCTGGTCACGCGCCTGCAGCCCCACGCAGGGCGTCAGCGCTGCGTGCCGGGCTGATCGAGGCACGGGCGTGCCGCGATATCAGTGTGCTGATCGGGCATTGTGCGCTGGCCAGCCTGGACGGCCGCGAGGGGCGCTTTACCGAGGCCTTTGGCGAACTGGCCGAGGCCGAGCGGCTGATGCATATCTGGGATGTGCCGCCGGTGTTCTACCTGGCGATGATTACCCTGGTCAAATGCGAGCTGTGGCTGGCCCAGGGGCGCATGGACCTGGCCGAGTCGTGGCTGCTGCGTCTGGGCCAGACCTACGGCGGCGAACGCGCGGCCGCGGCCCCGGAGTTTCATCCGTTGCTGCCATTGCATATCGAACTGCAGCAGGCGCTGCTGGAGCAGGCCCAGGGGCGCACGGCACAGGCAGCCGAACGGCTGCAGGCCCTGGCCGCGCGCGGGCGTACCAACGGCGGTCACCTGCTCAGCGTGAATGCGTTGTGCCAGCATCTGGGCCTGCTACTGGCCGGCGGCGATACAGGTGCTGCCCGCCAGGTGCTGGTGCACAGCCTGGACGCTGCGCAGGGCGGTGTGCTGCAGCCATTTCAGCACCTGCTGGGCGAGCATGCGGGCTGGATGCGTGAGCAGTTGCTTGGGCAGGCGGCAGGGCCGGTGCAGGCGCGCCTGCTTGAACTGCTGCCGGTGCCCGAGGTACCCGGCATGCCGGCAACCGGCACCGAGGCACTGAGTGCCCGCGAAATGTCGGTGCTCCAGCTGATTGCACAGGGATGTTCGAACCAGCAGATCAGCGAGCAGTTGTTTATCTCGCTGCACACGGTCAAGACCCATGCCAGCCATATCAACAGCAAACTGGGGGTCGAGCGGCGTACCCAGGCGGTGGCGCGAGCCAAGGCGCTGGGGCTGTTGTAGCAGGGCAGATGGTGTCGGGTTATGGCATTGCGCCATCATTTGTTATCCTGTGCTTGCGCGTGCTGCCCTTCGTCGAAGGGGCCACGTGCCTCAAGCAAAGCCCACGTGCTGCCGATAGCCTTTCAGGTGGTCTGCAACCGGTGAAGTTGCTTGCCAAGCAAGGCGCGCTGGCTATTATCGTCGCGCCGCAATGCGTCCTGAAGCCGAGCCTGTCCTTGTAGGCGTCTCTGCGCCTCTCTTCTTTCTCTCAAGTCAGGTTTTGTGGATGTTGGTGTACAGCCAAAAAAGCTTTCTGATCGTCGATGATTTCACCGACTTTCGTACCTCTGTGCGTTCGATGCTGCGCGAGATGGGGATCCGCGACGTGGACACCGCCGAGAGCGGTGAAACCGCCATCCGCATGTGCGGGCAAAAGCGCTACGACTTCATCCTGCACGACTTCCACATGGGCGACGGCAAGAAGAACGGCCAGCAGGTGCTCGAAGACCTGATGCTCGACAAGCTGATCAGCCACGAAGCGATCTTCGTCATGGTGACGGCCGAGAGCAGCCAGGCGGTGGTGCTCAGTGCCCTGGAGCACGAGCCGGATGCCTACCTGACCAAGCCGTTCAACCGCCTGGGCCTGACCCAGCGCCTGGACAAGCTGGTGCAGCGCAAGACCCTGCTCAAGCCGATCCTGCAGGCACTGGACCGTGGTCGTCCGGCCGAAGTGCTGCTGGCCTGCGACAACCTGTGCAAGCAGGATCCGCGCTTTGCGCCGTTGTGCCTGCGTTACCGCGCCGACGCCCTGGGCGCGCTCAATCGGCATGAAGAACTGGAGCGGTTTCTCAAGGCGATCCTGGCCAACCGGCCCACCCCCTGGGCCTATTCGGCGCTGGGCAAGTTGCTGTTCAAGCGCGCCAGGCGGCCCAGGCCAAGGAAATCTACGAGCAGGCGATCAAGGCCTTTTCGATGATGCCCGGGCTGTATGACGGCCTGGCCGAAGTACTTGCCGCGGGCGGTGAAAATCGCCGTGCGCAGTCGGTGCTCGAAGAGGCGGTGCGCCTGTCGCCCCTGGCGGTGCGTCGGCAGATGCAACTGGGCAAGCTGGCGCTGGGCAATGCCGACTTCGATACGTCGTCGCGGGCCTACCGCCAGGCGGTCAGCCAGGGCCAGAACTCACGCTTCAAAGACCCTGAAAGCAACCTTGGGCTGGCCCAGGCGCTGATCCAGAAGAATGCCGGCAACGGCCTGGATGCACGTACCCGGGTGGAGCTCAACCAGGTGCTGGGCGACGTGGCCAAGGAATACACCGACGACCAGGGTCTGCAGGTGCGCGCACGCCTGATCAAAGCCACGGGCCTGGCCCAGGCCGGCGATGCCGAAACGGCGGCCAAACTCACCGAGGCGGCTATCGCGCGCCTGGAAAACATGGACCAGTTCTTCTCTGCCGAAACCGCCCTGGCGGTGGCTGCGCAGTTGCAGCAGCTGGGCCAGGAGGCGGCCGGTGCCACAATCCTGAAGAACTGCGTCGAAGTCTACGGCGACGATGCGGCGGTGATGCAGAGCGTCGCCAAGCTGACCGACGACCCGACCATCCTGGGTGCCGGCAACGAAGCGGTGGACCTCAACCGCCTGGGCGTGCGCAGCTACCAGGCCGGCCAGGTGGCCGAAGCGCTGGAGCAGTTCCGCCGCGGGCTGGCGCTGCAGCCCAAGAACATCAGCATCGCCTTGAACACGGCCCAGGCGCTGTTGCGCGTGGCGGGCGAAAACCCCACCAGCGCGGCACTGGAAGAGTGCCGCGCGTGCCTGGCCAAGGTGGCGGGCATGCCCAACACGACCCGCGCTACGAGCGCTACCGAAAACTGCGTATCCGGGCGGTGGGATCATGAGCGAGCGCGAGCCGGGGCTGGACTTTTCCACGGTGATCGCCTCCACCGTGCACGACATGAAGAACTCCCTGGCGTTGCTGATGCAGGCACACAGCCAATGGCTGGCGCGTTTGCCGGCAGCCCAGGCGCAGGCCCCCGAGCAGGCGGTGGTGGAGCATGAGTTCGCCCACCTCAATGGCATGCTGGTGCAGCTGCTGGGGCTGTACAAGCTCGGCGTGAACCAATTACCGATGTGCCCCGACTACCATGACCTGGATGATTTCATCGGCGGCCTGCTGGCGTCCAACCAGCCGATCATCGACAGCCGCGAGATCATCGCGCGCTACGAGGTGGATGCGTTCAGTCCGCTGGGCTTCTTCGACCGTGAACTGGTCGGCTCGGTGATCTCCAACGTCATCAACAATGCCATCCGCTATGCCGGGCATGCCTTGCTGATCACGGTGACCGAGCAGGGCGAGCAACTGGTGCTGAGCGTCAACGACGACGGCCCGGGTTATCCACAAGTGATGATCGACCGTCAGGCCGACTACGTGCAGGGCATCAACCTGCATACCGGCAGCACCGGCCTGGGGCTGTACTTTGCCGAGCGGATTGCCGCGCTGCATGAGCGCGATGGTATCCGCGGGCGCATCGAGATCGCCAATGGTGGTGCGCTGGGTGGCGGCCTGTTTCGCTTGTACCTGCCCTGAACCGGGCTCCGCTCGGCAGGGCTGTTGCACCGCAGGCTCAAGGCGAATGAGTTGAGTTGCACGGCAAAACGTGGCTGACTGCGCGCTCTTTTTTTACCCAAACGTCCAAGTGCACCCCATGAGCGAACTCACCGTCGAACTGATCCAAACCGGCCCCGAGCACATCGAGCTGATCCGCAACCTCTACCAGTTCTACGCCTACGAGTCTTCGGATTGGGAGCAGGAAGATGTGGAAGCCGATGGCCGTTTCTACATCCACGACGAGCACCTGGCCCGCTACTGGCAAGAACCGCAGTGGAGCGCCAACCTGATCCTGGTCGATGGCTACATCGCCGGTTTCCTGCTGGTCGAGCGCAGCGAGCTGGCCGGTATCGAGGCACTGGAGCTGGCCGATCTGTTCATCCTCAAACGCTACCGGCGCAAGGGCATCGGCGGCGCGCTGGCGACCCAGGTATTGATGAGCGCGGAGCATGACTGGCTGGTGCGCTTCTATGACCAGGATGAAACGTCACAGGCCTTCTGGCGCAGCGTGCTCGACAACCTGCCGCGGCCGGTGCAGGCGATCGAGCTGGATGATGAGCCGCAGTTGCTGACCTATCGTATTACACGGGCGGTGCTGCACTGACTCGATCGGGTGTGCCACGTGATGGACTACAGTGGTAGGGAGGGAATTATTCGCGGCGGCTGCGTTCCAAGCCTGGCAGGGCACCGTAAACGGTCCGCTGCACATACGAATTCTGTAGGAGCTTGTCCATGTTCACCATGCGTCGTTTGATTATCGTCGCCACTGCGGCTGCCGTGCTGACCGGTTGTGCCGGCCAGAACCCCTATGACAATCAGGGGCAGACGCAGCAAGGTTCCACCGGGATGAGCAAAACCGCCAAGTACGGCGGCCTGGGTGCGCTGGCCGGTGCGGTCGCCGGTGCGGCCATCAACCACAACAACCGTGGCAAGGGCGCACTGATCGGTGCGGCCGCAGTAGGCGCGGCGGCAGCGGGTTATGGCTATTACGCCGACAGGCAGGAAGCGGCGCTGCGTGAAAGCATGGCCAATACCGGGGTAGAAGTGCAGCGTGAGGGCGATCAGATCAAGCTGATCATGCCGGGCAACATCACCTTCGCCACCGATTCGGCGAACATCGCGCCCAGCTTCTACTCGCCGCTGAACAACCTGGCCAACTCGTTCAAGCAGTACAACCAGAACACCATCGAGGTGGTGGGTTTCACTGACAGTACCGGTAGCCGCCAGCACAACATGGACCTGTCCCAGCGTCGTGCGCAGGCGGTGGTCACCTACCTGACCTCGCAAGGTGTGGACGGCTCGCGGGTGAGTGCACGTGGCCTGGGCCCGGACCAGCCGATCGCGAGCAATGCCGATGCCAATGGTCGGGCGCAGAACCGTCGTGTCGAAGTGAACCTCAAGCCGATTCCTGGCCAGCAGTACCAGTAATACAAACGCTTCGCTGGCAAGCCAGCCCCACAAGGTTTTGCAGTGTTCACCAAACCCTGTGGGAGCTGGCTTGCCAGCCAAGGGCTGCCAGGGCAGCCCCGTTCTTACTGCTGATGCATCCGCTCCAGCAGCTTGTCCTTGTCTTCCCACAACCGGTTGATCCACTGCTGGAACGCCAGCCGGTACGCCTCGTCCTGGTCATAGCTGCGCCCCAGGAACTCCTCGGGAATCGCCAGCGCCTCCAACTGCACCACGATCTTCGTCACCCGCCCGCACAGCAGGTCCCAGAACCCCGGGCTGCCTTGCGGGTAGTGAATCGTCACGTTGACGATCGACTCCAGTTGCTCGCCCATCGCATCCAGCACGAACGCAATGCCGCCGGCCTTGGGCTTGAGCAGGTGACGAAACGGTGAGCCCTGCTCGGCATGCTTGGCCGGGGTAAAGCGCGTGCCTTCGGCGAAGTTGAAGATCGCCGTGGGCTTGCCGCGAAATTTTGCACAGGTACGCCGGGTGGTCTCCAGGTCCTTGCCGCGTTTCTCGGGGTACTTGGCCAGGTACGCCTTGGAGTAGCGCTTCATGAACGGAAAGCCCAGCGCCCACCACGCCAGGCCGATCACCGGCACCCAGATCAGCCCTTGCTTGAGGAAGAATTTCAACGGCCGAATACGTCGGTTGAGCACATATTGCAGCACCAGGATGTCCACCCAGCTCTGGTGATTGCTGGTCACCAGGTAGCTGTGCTGGTAGTCCAGCCCGGCCAGCCCGGCGACCTGCCAGTGGGTGCTGCCAAGCAGGTTCATCCAGCCTTTGTTGTTGCTGATCCAGGCCTCATGGATATGGCGCATGAGTGCGTCGGTCACGCGCTGCGCCGCCGCGAACGGCAGGCACAGCTTGAACAGGCTGACGATGAACAGCGGCGTGCAGCAGGCAATCGTGTTCAGCGCCAGCAGCAGCGCGGTAATCACCCCGCGCAGGGGCGCGGGCAAACAGGCGAGCATGGTCAGTCATCCATCGAGCGGTTGGCCTGAATCGCGGTCAGGGCAATGGTGTAGACGATATCGTCGACCTGGGCGCCGCGCGGCAGGTCATTGACCGGCTTGCGCAGGCCCTGCAGCATCGGCCCCAGGCTCACGCAGTCGGCGCTGCGCTGCACCGCCTTGTGCGTGGTGTTGCCGGTGTTCAGGTCAGGGAACACGAACACCGTGGCCCGGCCGGCCACCGGGCTGTTGGGCGCCAGCTGGCGGGCGATGTCCTGGTTGGCGGCGGCGTCGTATTGCAGCGGGCCGTCGATCTGCAGGCCACGCTGGGTTTGCTGGGCCAGCAGGGTGGCTTCGCGGACTTTCTCTACCTCTTCGCCGCTGGCCGAGTCGCCGCTGGAGTAACTGATCATCGCCACCCGCGGGGTGATGCCGAAGGCCTGCGCCGAATCGGCGCTCTGCAGCGCAATCTCGGCCAGTTCGCCGGCGCTGGGGTGCGGGTTCATCACGCAGTCGCCGTACACCAGTACCTGCTCGGGGAACAGCATGAAGAACACCGACGACACCAGGCTGCAGCCCGGCGCCGTCTTGATCAGTTGCAAGGCCGGGCGGATGGTGTTGGCGGTGGAGTGCACCAGGCCCGAGACCAGGCCGTCGACCTCGTCCAGTGCCAGCATCATGGTGCCGATCACCACGGGGTCTTCGAGTTGCTGCTCGGCCATCGGTGCGTTCAGGCTCTTGCTCTTGCGCAGGCTGACCATCGGCTCGACGTAACGCTCGCGGATCAGGTCCGGGTCGAGGATCTCCAGGCCGTCGGGCAGGCTGATGCCCTGGGCACGGGCCACCGCCTGGACGTCTTCGGGCTTGGCCAGCAGTACGCAGCGGGCAATGCCGCGCGCCTGGCAGATGGCTGCGGCCTGCACGGTCATCGGCTCGGCGCCCTCGGGCAGCACGATACGCTTGTTGGCCTGCTGCGCGCGCTGGATCAACTGGTAGCGGAATACCGCCGGCGACAGGCGCATTTCGCGCGGGGTACCGCAGCGCAGGTTGAGCCAGTCGGCATCCAGGTGGCTGGCGACGAAGTCGGTGATGATTTCCGCACGCTCGCGGTCGTCCACCGGGATTTCCTTGTTCAACTGGTTCAACTGGTTGGCGGTGTCGTACGAGCCGGTGCTCACCGACAGCACCGGCAGGCCGGCAAGCAGGGCGCCCTGGCACAGTTCGAGGATGCGTGGGTCGGGCTTGCTGTCGCTGGTCAGCAGCAGGCCGGCCAGGGGTACGCCGTTGATCGCCGCCAGGCTCACCGCGAGGATGATGTCGTCGCGGTCGCCCGGGGTCACCACCAGCGTGCCCGGCTTGAGCAGCGGCACGGTGTTGGCCACGGTGCGTGCACAGAGGATGATCTTGTTCATGCGCCGGGTTTCGTAGTCGCCGGCGTTGAGCACCTGGGCCCCCAGCAGGTCGGCCACATCGCGGGTGCGCGGGTCGTTGAGCCCGGCCTGGAACGGGATGCAGCCGAGCAGGCGGAACTCGCCGCTGCGCAGCAGGGGCGAATGCTCCTGCAGGCGGCTGGCAAAGGCATCCATCGGTTCGTCGCTGCGCACCTTGTTGAGGATCACCCCGAGCACTTTCGGGTCGCGCGGGCCACCGAACAGTTGTGCCTGCAGTTCGACCCGGCCGGACAGCTCGGCCAGCACGTCGTTTTCCGGCGCCGACACCAGGATGACTTCGGCATCCAGGCTCTTGGCCAGGTGCAGGTTGACCCGTGCCGCGTAGCTGGCGTGGCGCGTCGGCACCATGCCTTCGACCACCAGCACGTCCTTGCCGATGCACGCCTGCTGGTAGAGGGTGATGATTTCTTCGAGCAGTTCGTCCAGCTGGCCGTCACCGAGCATGCGCTCGACGTGCGTCAGGCTCAGCGGCTGCGGTGGCTTGAGGCCGTGGGTGCGGGCGACCAGTTCGGTGGAGCGTTCCGGGCCGGTGTCGCCCGGGTGTGGCTGGGCGATCGGCTTGAAAAAGCCGACCTTCAAGCCGGCGCGCTCCAGGGTGCGCACCAGGCCCAGGCTGATGGACGTCAGGCCGACGCCAAAATCGGTCGGCGCGATGAAGAATGTCTGCATGCGAGCTTCTCTGAAGTGAGCTGTTGCAAAAGAATCAATTGCCAAGGGTATCGCTATCGACCCCCTGAGCGCACCCGCTGACGGTAAAAGGCAGGTGCGGCGGGTGTATTCCGTTTGTCCGGGTTGCGTTCGCTTTCGGGCGATGCGTTGGTTACACTTGTTCGTTCTACATTCTTAATGCAAAAGGTCTCGCCCCATGCTGATCGCCGCCAACAAGGCTGTCTCCATCGACTATACCCTGACCAACGACGCTGGTGAGGTCATCGATAGCTCCAGCGGCGGCGCGCCGCTGGTTTACCTGCACGGTGCAGGCAACATCATTCCAGGCCTGGAAAAAGCCCTGGAAGGCAGAGACGCCGGCGCCGAACTGAAGGTTGCCATCGAGCCCGAAGAGGCCTACGGTGAATACTCGGCCGAGCTGGTCAGCACCCTGAACCGCAGCATGTTCGAAGGCGTCGACACGCTGGAAGTGGGCATGCAGTTCCACGCCTCCGCGCCCGATGGCCAGATGCAGATCGTGACCATCCGCGACCTGGACGGCGACGACGTGACCGTCGACGGCAATCACCCACTGGCTGGCCAGCGCCTGAACTTCGAGGTCAAGGTCATCTCGGTACGTGATGCCAGCGAAGAAGAAGTCGCGCATGGCCACGTGCATGGCGAAGGTGGCCATCAGCACTGATTTTCTGCGCTAAGCTCAGAAAGCCGCCAAGGCGCCCGGGCAAGTCCGTCACGTTCTCCCTGGAGGCAGACGGCTTGTGCGGGCGCTTTTTTAGTGGGCTGAATTTGTTGCGCCAGCCGGGAACGGAAAAGGGGAGTTCGTCATGAGTGCATTTCACGAGCTGAAGCTGCAGGCCCTCGATGGCCAGCAGCTGCCATTGGCGCCGTTCAAGGGCCAGGTGGTGCTGGTGGTCAATGTGGCCTCCAAGTGCGGCCTGACACCGCAGTACGCGGCATTGGAACATCTGTATCAGCAGTACAAGGGCCAGGGGTTCAGCGTGCTCGGGTTGCCCTGCAATCAGTTTGCCGGGCAAGAGCCGGGCAGCGAGCCGGAAATCGCCGCGTTCTGCAGCCAGAACTACGGTGTGAGCTTCCCGTTGGGCGGTAAGCTGGAGGTCAACGGCCCGGAACGGCACCAGTTGTATCGCTTGCTGGCCGGTGAAGGCGCCGAGTTCCCGGGGGATATCACCTGGAACTTCGAGAAGTTCCTGGTGGGCAAGGACGGTCGGGTACTGGCGCGGTTCTCGCCGCGCACGGCACCAGATGACCCCGCTGTGGTGCAGGCGATCGAGAAAGCCCTGGCCTGACGCGCCCCTTCGCCGGCCTTGCCGGCGAAGCATCCACCACGATCACCGATATCAATAGTAGTGGGGGCACGTGCCATCCCACCCTATGCTCAGGCGCCACCCCTCTCAAGGAGCGCCGCATGCCGGTCAATGCCCTGTTCACTCCCTTCAAACTCGGAGCCCTGGAGCTGCCGACCCGCGTGGTCATGGCGCCGATGACCCGTACCTTCTGCCCCGGCGGCGTGCCCCACGCGCAGGTGGTCGAATACTACCGCCGCCGTGCCGCCGCCGATGTCGGTCTGATCATCAGCGAAGGCACCACCGTCGACCATCCGGCCGCCAGCGGCTACCCCAACGTGCCGCGCTTCCATGGTGCCGACGCCCTCGCAGGATGGAAACAGGTGGTCGATGCGGTGCACGCCGAGGGGGGCAGGATCGTGCCGCAACTGTGGCATGTGGGCAGTGTACGGCGCCTGGGTAGCGAGCCCGATGCCAGTGTGCCCGGCTATGGCCCGAGCGAAAAACGCAAGGACGGCCAGGTGGTGGTACACGGCATGACGCACGCCGACATCCGCCAGGTCATCGACGCCTTCGCCCAGGCCGCCCGCGATGCACAGGCCATCGGCATGGACGGCGTCGAGCTGCACGGTGCCCACGGCTACCTGATCGATCAGTTCTTCTGGGCCGCCAGCAACACGCGCAGCGACGAGTACGGCGGCGACCTGGCGGGCCGTTCACGCTTTGCCATCGAGCTGATCCAGGCCGTGCGCGCTGCAGTGGGGCCGGACTTCCCGATCATTTTCCGTTTCTCGCAGTGGAAGCAGCAGGACTACAGTGCCCGCCTTGTCGACGACGCCGAGGCGCTGGGGGCGTTCCTGCAGCCGCTGGCCGCTGCCGGTGTAGACATCTTCCACTGTTCCACGCGGCGCTTCTGGGAGCCCGAGTTCGAAGGCTCCGACCTCAACCTGGCCGGCTGGACGCGCCTGCTTACCGGCAAACCGACCATCACCGTGGGCAGTGTCGGCCTGGATGGCGAGTTCCTGCAGTTCATGGTCGACACCGACAAGGTGGCGCAACCGGCCAGCCTGGAGCACCTGTTGCAGCGCCTGGGGGGCACCAGGAGTTCGATCTGGTGGCGGTCGGGCGCGCGCTGCTGGTGGATGCGCAATGGGCGACCAAGGTGCGTCAAGGGCGCGAGCAGCAGATCCTGCCCTTCAGCCGTGCGGCGCTGACGAACCTGGTTTGACCTGCAGTGCCGGGTCGCGGCGGCGTGGTTGGGGCGCCGCCGCCTCGCAGGCGCTGCGCAGGTGCGCTTCGAACTGCTCGACGATGGCCGGCCAGCCCTGGCGGCTGGCGTGCTGGCGCGCGTTAAGGCGCACCCGGCGCAGGGTTTCGCTGTCTTCCAGCAGCCAACTGGCGGCATCGATGAACGCCTCGCTGTCGCCTGGCATTGCCAGTGCGCCGCTATGCCCATGGCGAATATGCTGGGCCGCCGCCGCTTCGTCGTAGGCCACCACGCCCAGCCCCGAGGCCAGTGCTTCGAGCACCACGTTGCCAAAGGTTTCGCTCAGGCTCGGGAACAGGAAGATATCCGCCGAGGCGTAGTGCTCGGCCAATGACTCACCCCGCTGCACGCCGCAGAACACCGCGTCGGGCAACTGCTGCTCAAGCACGGTGCGTTGCGGGCCGTCACCGACCATGATCAGGCGCAGGGTGCGCCCGGGATAGGTTCGGCGCAGCGCCTGCAGGCACTGCTGGAGCAGGCCGAGGTTCTTTTCCGGCGCCAGCCGCCCCACATGCAACAGCGCAATCTCGTCACTGCCCAGGCCCCAGGCCTGGCGTAGCGCCGGGTTGCGCCGGGCCGGGCTGAACAGCCCGCTGTCGACCCCGCGTGCGAGCAGTGTCAGGCGCTCGAAGCCACGTCGTTGCAGTTCCACGCGCTGACTGAGGCTGGGCACCAGGGTGCTGTGGCAGCGACGGTGGAACCCGCGCAGGTAAGCGGTAACCAGGCGCGCGAGCAGGCCAAAGCCGTATTGGCTGGAGTACTGCTGGAAGTTGGTGTGAAAGCCGCTGACCACGGCGATCCCCAGGCGTCTTGCCGCACGCAGGGCGCTCAGGCCCAGCGGGCCCTCGGTGGCGATGTACAGCACGTGCGGGCGCTCGCGTCGCCAGCGCCGCAGCAGCTTGTGCATCGACACCTGCCCCCTTGCAGC
>NZ_JAAHBU010000320.1 GCF_010671725.1 Pseudomonas brassicae
GATGATCAAGGGGCGTGCCTGTGGCAAAGTGCGACAAGCTGCCGCCTGCGCGCCGATGGTTTCAAAGGCTGCCGCTGTCGCAGACCCTACACGTTATTTTGATTTTTTTGCAGAAGGTGTTGATTTATTTCCTCAAGGAAATCAGTATTATACGCCCCACGCAACGGGTCGTTAGCTCAGTTGGTAGAGCAGTTGGCTTTTAACCAATTGGTCGTAGGTTCGAATCCCACACGACCCACCATATGTTGTAAGGCAAAGCCCGCTTCCGAAAGGAAGCGGGCTTTGTCGTTTCTGTCGTTCTGAAAACGCGAGCGCTATCCGGAACGCCCCTCGTGAGAAGGGCGCTACTTCAAACGATTGCCAGCGGCTTAGATCTTGCCGGCGCCTGCCTTGGCTTTCACGTCAGCCGCGACCTTGTCGGCGCTCAGTGGTTTGTCGCCGTAAGGCGGGGTCCAGCCAATGTTGGCGTCCCACGAGCAGGTGAAGGTCTTGCCATTGAGCAGCGAGCCCTGGTCGCGGTAGACCTTGCCGCCGTAGTTGGCCGCGATCTTGTCGCAGCTGCTCACGCCGGTGATGTCGAACACGTTGTTCTGCGAGAAGATCTTCGAGTCCTTGCCCACACCGTGTGCATGGGAGAACGGGTAGACCTTATCGCTGACGTTGCCGGTGTGGTAGTTGTTGTACAGGTGTACCTGGCCAAAGCGCACGCGCGGTGCACGGGCCGAGATATTTTCGAACAGCGTGTTGTGGATGGTGACCTTGAGGTTGCCATTGTCGGTGGTCTTGCTGTCGCTGGAACCGATCAGGTTGTTCTTTTCGTGCGACTTGAATACCGAGTACGAGATGGTCACGAAGCTGGCGCTGTTCTTCACGTCCAGCGCGCCATCGTGGTGCTGCTTCGGGCGGCCATTGGCGGTGCCGTTCTGGTCATCGGTGCGGCGCCCGTCGGTGAAGGTCACGTGATCGACCCACACGTTCTTGGCGCCCTCGATGGTCAGGCCGTCGTACTCGGAGTTCCAGTTGCCGGCGCTGCCGTCGTTGGCGTCCCAGATGGGCTCGGGGTCCCACGGGTTCTCAATGGTGATGTTGCGGATGATGACGTCGTTTTCCTTGGCATACAGATACCCTTCGCGGATTTCAGCATTCTTGCTGATACCGACAAGGGTGGTCTTGCCCGGGATGTCCAGGCGCGCCCGGGTCTTCATGTCGGCGGTCTTGGTATAGGCCTTGCCTTCGCTGACATCGATCACGCCATTGATCTTGATGATGCGGCCGTTGCTGCCTGCCGACGCCTTGAGGGCGGCTTTGAGCTGTGCGGCGGTGGTGACCGTGTAGATGTCGGCCGAGGCCGCCTTGGAGCCGCCTTTGGTGCCGCCGTTCTGGGTCGCCCAGCCGGTGGTGGCAACATCGGTGCTGATATCGGCGTGTGCCGACAGGGTAGTGAGCAGGAGTGAGCCGAGCAGGCCGCCAGCCAGAGTGCGTGCGGCAGAGGGTGAACGCTTCGCCATAAAATCTGATCCTTAGATTAAATTGAGCTGTCTCGCGTAGTCACAGGGTGTGTCTCTGTACGGTGATTCCTTTCGCCGGTGCTGCGAAATGAAACTCCGCTGCAGATGCGAGACGTGCGCATTATTAATCCAAGTTCACGGGGAAAAGAACCCTTTCAGCAAAAAAATGTACGACGTCCTACAACACTGCAGGAAATAGGGTTTTGCCTTAGGGAGCTCACGTATGTTCGCGCTGGCGTACGGGCGCTTCCCGCGCCAGGTAGCCGAGAGACGGTCATTTTCGTTTTCTGTTCGCTTATTTTTGTTTCGGTTCGGGTCCGGCGACTGTCGGAGTGTCGGGCAGGAATGGTATGGTCTGCCCCAGAACGAAGATGAAGAAATTGGAATGATCATGCCTAGAGCCTCCCACCAAGATTTGCGCCGTGCCTTTCGTAAACTCCTTGCCTCCCCGGTCTGCTATCACACGGCTTCCGTGTTTGACCCCATGTCTGCGCGGATTGCCGCCGACCTGGGGTTCGAAGTCGGTATTCTGGGTGGTTCGGTGGCTTCGTTACAGGTGCTGGCGGCTCCGGACTTTGCCCTGATCACCTTGAGTGAATTCGCCGAGCAGGCCACCCGCATCGGGCGTGTGGCGCAACTGCCGGTGATCGCCGATGCCGACCACGGCTACGGCAATGCGCTGAACGTGATGCGCACCGTCACCGAGCTTGAGCGCGCCGGCGTGGCTGCGCTGACCATCGAAGATACCCTGTTGCCCGCGCAGTTCGGGCGCAAGTCCACCGACCTGATCAGCATCGCCGAAGGCGTTGGCAAGATCCGCGCGGCCCTGGAGGCCCGTGTCGACCAGGAGCTGTCGATCATCGCTCGCACCAATGCGGCGCTGATTCCGGTCGAAGAGGTCATTGCACGCGTGGTGGCCTACCAGCAAGCCGGCGCGACGGCGTATGCATGGTGGGTATTCGCGACTTCGACCACCTCGAGCAGATCGCGCAGCATGTCAGCGTGCCGCTGATGCTGGTGACCTACGGCAACCCGCAACTGCACGATGACTCACGTCTGGCCGAATTGGGCGTGCGTATTGCAGTCGACGGGCATGGCGCGTATTTTGCCGCGATCAAGGCCACCTACGACTGCCTGCGTGAGCAGCGTCGCATCACCAGCAGCGCGTCGGACCTGAGTGCCACTGAGCTTACCCATACCTATACGGTACCCGGCGACTACATCGTCTGGGCGCGCGAGTTCATGGACGTCAACGAGTAACATCGCTTCACCTCAATATGGATAGCAAACGGATCAATTCATGAAGAAAACACTGGGAGTGGTGTGCGGGCTTGCCGTCGCCGTGGCGGCCGTGTGCACGGCCGGGGCATGGTATACGGGCAAGCAACTGCCTGGGGTGCTGGAGCACGGCGTCGCACAATCCAACCTGCAGATGGAAAAGTCGTTCAAGGGCGCGGGCGCCACTGGGCGTCTTGAACTGGTGTCGCTGGAGCAGCACCTGTTCACCAGCGTTGCGCGCTACAAACTCACGGTCAACACGTCTCAGTTGGGCAGCGATGCAGCCGCCCTCGATGTGACGTTGGTCGACCGTATCGAGCATGGGCCGTTTCCGTGGTCGCGCGTCAAGGCATTCAAGCTGATGCCGGTGATGGCGGCCTCGAACAGCTCGATCGAAAAAGACGCGGCGACGGCTGACTGGTTTGCGCTCACCGGGGATGCCTCGCCGGTGCAGGCCCAGTTCAGCATGGCCTACGACCAATCGTACAACGGTACGATCAAGGTTCTGCCGATCGAGGTGGTCGAAGACACCGGTTCGTTCAAGTTTGCCGGTTTCACCCTCGACATGAGTGGCGATTTCGAAGGCAAGCGGCTCAAGCTCGACGGCAAGATGGGCGACGTCCTGGCGACCATCGTCAAGGCCCAGGAGCCGCCGGTGAGGCTGGAGTTCAAGGGCGCGAACCTGATGGCCGACCTCGCCCTGACCCCGTACGACTTCTACGAAGGCCAGGCTGACGTGACGCTGGGTGCGATGGCGTTCACCTTCGGCCCTGCGCAGACGGCGCTGAAGATCGATGGCATGGAGCAGCGCAACACCTACAAGCTGACCGGTGACAAGCTGGACGCCAAGTCGTCCTACAAGGTCGACCAGGTAACCTACGACAACAAGGTCGTTGGCAGCGGCCAGATCGTGATGGCGTTCAACCGCCTCGACGTGCCGGCGCTGCAGGCGCTGGTGGCGGTCTACGAGAAGCACATGCCGTCGTTGCAGATGGCGGCGATCACCGGGGCCACCCCCGAGGTCAAGCTGAGCGCAGAAGAGTCGGCGCTGATACAGGCCCAAGTGCTCAAGTTGCTGGAGGGCAAGCCACAGGTGGCGCTGGAAGACCTGTCGCTCAAGACTGCCAATGGTGAGAGCCGTTTCAATCTGACGCTCGATCTGGCCAAGCCGTCCTCGACGGACCTGCCGCCGGATCAGATAGCACGCGAGACCGTCGAGAAGCTGCAAAGCAGCCTGCTGCTGTCCAAGCCGATGATTGGCGACCTGGCAGCCCTGCAGGCCAGCCTTCAGGGGCAGGACGAAGCGCAGGTCAAGCAGGCCGCGATGGCCGGCGAGATGGTTGGCCAGATGGCGCTGTACTCCAAACTGGCGACGCTCAAGGGCAACGACATCATCGCCAACCTGCACTACGCCGATGGCCAGGTTGCGTTCAACGGGCAGAAAATGACCGTTGAAGCGTTCGTCAACCTGGTAAACACCAGCCTCGGTGGCCTGCAACAGGCCAGCAACTGACCATTGGGCTGGCAGGCCCTGCCTGCCAGCCTTCAATGGCAAAAAAACCTTTAGAATTCATTCGATTATCTGTAGCCTTCGGCAACCCATAAAAACCCGAGGCCGCAGAGGGTCTTTGGTTCTGTCGTACAGGCTGAACCGCTATCCGCTTTGCCAGGCCTCGGTGATACACTCGACTTACGCGCACTAGCGCCTGCAGGTCTTGCGAACATGACGCAGATTTCCGAACGCCTTCTGGTTCAGGCCCACCTCGATGCCAAGCAGCCCAAGCCGCTGACACCCGAGCAAGAGGCCGACTACCGCGCCGCCATCGCTGCCGAGCTCAAGGCTCAGGACGCGGTACTGGTGGCTCACTTCTATTGCGACCCGGTGATCCAGGCCTTGGCCGAGGAGACGGGCGGTTGCGTGTCCGACTCGCTGGAAATGGCGCGTTTCGGCAACCAGCACCCGGCCAGGACCGTGGTCGTGGCGGGCGTGCGCTTCATGGGCGAAACCGCGAAAATCCTCAACCCGGAAAAGCGCGTGCTGATGCCGACCCTGGAGGCGACCTGCTCGCTGGACCTGGGCTGCCCGGTCGAAGACTTCTCGGCGTTTTGCGACAAGCATCCTGAACGCACCGTGGTGGTGTATGCCAACACCTCGGCAGCGGTCAAGGCGCGTGCCGACTGGGTGGTGACTTCCAGTTGCGCACTGGAGATCGTCGAAAGCCTGATGGACAACGGCGAGACCATCATCTGGGGGCCGGACCAGCACCTGGGCCGTTACATCCAGAAGAACACCGGTGCCGACATGCTGCTGTGGGATGGCGCATGCATCGTGCACGAGGAGTTCAAGTCGCGTCAGTTGCTGGACATGAAGGCGCTGTACCCGGATGCCGCGATCCTGGTCCACCCCGAGTCGCCGGAGGCGGTGATCGACCTGGCCGATGCGGTAGGTTCCACCAGCCAATTGATTGCCGCGGCGCAGCGCATGCCGAACAAGACCTTTATCGTGGCCACCGACCGCGCATCTTCTACAAGATGCAGCAGTTGTGCCCGGACAAGGTGTTCGTCGAGGCGCCTACCGCCGGTAATGGCGCCGCGTGCCGCAGTTGCGCACACTGCCCGTGGATGGCCATGAACACGCTGGAGCGCACCTTGCAGTGCCTGCGCGAGGGCAGCAACGAGATCTTTGTCGAGCCGGCCCTGATCCCGCAGGCGCTCAAGCCGCTCAAGCGCATGCTGGACTTCACCCAGGCGGCGCGCCTCAAACTCTCGGGCAACGCCTGAGGCCCCGTTCGCCGGCAAG
>NZ_JAAHBU010000321.1 GCF_010671725.1 Pseudomonas brassicae
GGGGTAAGCGCGAGCACCCGGGGCGTGACGGCGTATGTGACCCTGGAGCCGTGCGCGTTCCATGGCCGCACGCCGTCGTGCGCCCAGGCACTGATCGATGCGGGGGTGGTGCGTGTCTTTGTTGGCATGCTCGACCCGGACCCGCGCAATGCCGGTGCGGGGGTGCGCATGTTGCGTCAGGCGGGGGTCGAGGTGATCGTCGGGTTGCTCGCCGATGACGTCTCGCGGGACCTGCGCACCTACCTGATGGCCGAGGCGTAGAGGGCGGCCACCGGCATCACGCGGATTCGCGGCCCGAAGCTGGTCATGCTGGCAAAGGTGGCGTTGTGGTGCGCAATGATCTGCGCTGCCGTCAACACGCCGTTGTCGACGCTGGTATGCGCATCGCCCAGCAATACCACGTCATAGCCCAGCGACAGCGCGCGACGCACGCTGGTGTCGACACAGAAGTCGCTCTGCATGCCACACACCAGCAAGCGGGTAATGCCGCGTGCCTTGAGCAACCCTTCAAGCTCGGTCTGGTTGAACGCGTCCGGTGTCTGCTTGCGCACGCGCGGCTCGTGCGCCATGGCGTGCAGGCCTTTAGCCAACTGCCACCCAGGGCAGTCGAAACACCATGGCTCGGCGGCTTCCTCATGTTGCACGAAGATCACCGGCATGCCCTGGCTGCGCGCCCAGGCACTGGCCTGGTTGATACGTTGGATGACGGGCGCTGCCTCGAGAACGGGCGCAACGCCGGTGCACAGCGCCTGTTGTACATCAATGATCAGCAGAGCGGTGGACATGCAGTAACCTCCATTCGAGTGCCCGGGCCAAGCGCCACAGCGTAGCGGCTGTGCAAGCCTGCAGGCAATGCGGTTATGCTGCGCAACCTGCCCGTCATTACCCGGAGCCCCCGTGAGCAAGCTGACCCATCGTCCCGTACGCAGTGGCGATATCGCACTGATCTGCGCGTTTGCAACCACCGCCCAGGAGCTGTTCTATATGTTCCCCAAGGCGCAATTCCCGTTGACCACCGCGCAACTCCAGAGCGCGATCGAGCAGCGCAGCGATTCCACTGTGGTGGAGCGCGACGGCAGTGTGGTGGGGTTTGCCAATTTCTATCGCTGTGAGTTCCAGGGGGTCTGCGCGCTGGGCAATGTGGTGGTGGCGCCGTCTGCGCGCGGGCAGGGGGTGGCGCGTTATCTGGTGCAGACACTGACGGCGCTGGCGTTCGCCAGGCACCAGGCGCTGGAAGTGCAGGTGTCCTGCTTCAACGACAATACCGCAGGCTTGCTGCTGTACCCGCAACTGGGCTTTGTGCCGTTCGCCATCGTCGAGCGCCAAGGCCCGGACTTGCGTCGGGTCGCGCTGGTACAGATGCGCATGTTGCGCGCGCCCCTCTCGCCTGGCACAGCGCGCGCTTGACGGCGGATGCAGTGGGCCCTGCTCACGGTTCAGGACAATCCAGGTTTCCTTTTGTACACGAAAAGTGTTTAAGGTTTTGCCTTCCTCGGCCGACACAGAGGTGATAGCAGATAGCCAGAATGCGCAGTCCTGCAGATGGCTGACCCCCTCATTCCCGCGGATGAAGAACGTCGCAATGAAAATAAAAAACAAGCTTGTACTTGCCTTCGTGCTGGTGGCCTTCATCCCGGTCAGCCTGGTCGCGGTGATTTCCGTGTTGAACTTCCGCACCCAGGCGGTTGAACAGTTCATCGACGGCAGCACCCGTGAAATACGCCAGATCGATGGCAACATGCGGCAGTTCTTCGACGGCATTCAGCAGAACGTCGATCAAATGGCGGCCGATCCTGTATACACCACGGTCAGCAGCCTCAAGGACTACAAGGCCGCCGGTGCGGCTGCCAGCCGCTGCCGCCCGCCGCGCAAGGGGTGATCGAGGCCTTTGCGCGCTTCGGCGCCACGCACCCGTCGGCGGCGATCCTGTCGATCGGCCTGGAAGACGGCACCTACGCCAAATGGCCGGATGATCCGCAGTTGGCCAATTACGACCCGCGTGCGCGCCCGTGGTACAAGGCCGCATGGCCAGCCCGGGCAAAACCGTGCGTACCGCCGCGTACTACTACGACAAGGATGATGTGGCATTGGTCGGCACGGCCCGGGCAATGCTCGATGACGCCGGCAAGGCCAAGGGCGTGTTCGTCGTCAGCGTGTCGCTGAAGAACCTCACCGAGCTGGTCAAGAGCATCAAGCTGGGCGAAAGCGGCTACGTGATGTTGATCGAAGACGGTACGGTCCTGGTCGACCCACGGGATGCCGGGCACAGCTTCAAGCCGCTCAAGGAGCTGGGCGAACCCTATGCCAAACTCGCCGCCACCGCGCAAGGCTCCACCGAAGTGGACATCGACGGGGTGCGCTACATGGCCAACATCTGGACCTCGCCGGGCCTTGGCTGGCGCTTCGTCGGCCTGATCCAATATGACGAGGTGATGGGCGCGGCTACCCGCATGACGTACCTGGCCGCGGTCATCGTGGTGGTGCTGGCGCTGTTCTTTGCCCTGATCGGTGCGGCTTTCGCGCGCCTCATCGTCAAGCCCATCGGCCAGGTCAGCACCGGGCTGCAGTCGATTGCCCAGGGTGAGGGTGACCTGCGCCGCGACCTGGATGTGCAGGGCAAGGATGAAACCGCCGAGCTGGCCGGTTGGTTCAACAAGTTCCTGGCGGCGATCCGCCAGTTGATCCAGCGCATTGGTGCGGCATCGACCAACCTGCAGGATGCCTCGCGGGTCAACAGCGAGGTCGCCAACAACATGAACGAGGCCGCCGGGCGCCAGCGCGAGGCGGTGGAGCTGGTGTCGACCGCGTTCAACGAAATGGTCGCGACCGCCAACGAAGTGGCCCGTTCGTGCAGCAATGCCGCCAACTCCGCCGAAAGTGGTCACCGCCGCGTGGCCGAGGGCAAGCAGCAGATCGAACTGACCACCGAGAACGTCAACCGCCTGGGCAGCCGCCTGACCGAGTCGTCACAGGCGATGGTCGAGCTGGAGGAGGGCAGCCGCAGCATCAACCAGATCCTTGGCACCATCCGCGCGATTGCCGAACAGACCAACCTGCTGGCACTGAACGCGGCCATCGAGGCCGCCCGCGCGGGTGATCAGGGGCGCGGTTTTGCGGTGGTGGCCGATGAGGTCAGGGCACTGGCAAAACGCACCTCCGACTCCACGGGCGAAATCGATCAACTGCTCAATGCCCTGGGCAGCAAGACCCAGGAAGTCTCGCACAAGATGGAAAGCTGCCTGGACCTGTCACGTGCCAGCGTGTCGTCGATCGAAAGCGCGCGGGACAGCTTCGAAGGCATTCAGTTGTCGGTCAACGAAATCCGCGACCAGAACCTGCAGATTTCTGCCGCCGCCGAAGAGCAGCACAGCGTCGCCGAGGAGATCAACCGCCACATCCAGCAAATCTACGACGAGGCCCAGTTGGTCGAGAGCCTGGCGAGCTCGGCACAAAGCGACTCTGGGCGCCTGGCGCAGCTGTCGGATGAGCTGAACGGGCTGGTCGGCCGTTTCAAGTCCTGAAGGTTCGCGCAAGGGCGCGACGCCAATGATGCCATTGTGATATCATTGCTCCGCCCCGTCGAGGTCACCTCGCCGGGGTGGAGCAAGCACTCATAAAGAACACTGCCCTCCTGCACGACCTGCCTTGTCTGCACACTGACCGCGCCTGCATCGATACGGCGCGGGTTGTACTTTTGCAGCCACAAGGAACACCCCCATGCTTCTGCGCTCCATGAACATTTCCCTTCGGGCCAGCCTCAGTTTCGCGCTGATCGCCTTGCTGGCCGTGGCCCTGGGCGGCTTGTCGCTGCTGGAAATGCGTCGAATGAACGAACAGTCCAACCAGGTCGACCAGAACTGGTTGCCGTCGATTGTCGCGGTCAACAGCGTGGCGCTGACCAGTACGCAGATCCGTACCCTGACCTTGCGCCTGCTGGTGCTGCGCGACAACGCTGACGCGCAGGCCCTGGTGGCACGCGTGCAGCAGCTCGATGAGCAGCTGTTTCTGCAGGAAGGCGTGTATGCCGGCCTGATCACCTTGCCCGACGAAAAAGCCGCTTTCGAGCGCTACCTGCGGGCCAAGACGGCCTACCTCGATGACCAGCATCGCGTCATCCAATTGGTGCAGCAGGGTCACAAGGAAGAGGCCATCACGGTGGTCGACGCCGGCCCCTACCTGGCCAATGCCGACAGCATGCTCAAGGAGCTGTTGAGCATCATCCGCATGAACAACGCGGCAGGCGAGCAGGCTGCCGACCAGAACAACGCGGTGTTCCACGGGGCGATCGGGCTGGTGCTGGGCATCCTCGTGGTGGTGCTGGCGCTGACTGGCACGTTGGCATGGTTGCTCACCCGCAGCATTGTGCAGCCGTTGCGGCAGGCGCTGGCGATTGCTCAAACCATCGCCGCTGGCGACCTGTGCGAAAGCATTGTGGTCAGCGGCAAGGATGAGCCCGCGCGCTTGCTGCTGGCCCTGCAGAACATGCAGGCCAGCCTGCGCAGCACCTTACAGAAGATCGCCGGTTCGTCCAGCCAGCTGGCCTCGGCGGCCGAAGAGCTGCAGGCGGTGACCGAGGACTCCACCCGCGCGCTGCAGCAGCAGAGCGACGAGGTCGAGCAGGCTGCGACGGCGGTCAACCAGATGACCGCTGCGGTGGAGGAGGTGGCCCGCAATGCCGTGAGCACCTCTGAAGCCTCGCGCCAGACCGACGAGATCGCCCACCATGGTCGCCAACAGGTCCAGCGTACGGTCGACTCCATCAGCCAACTGACAGACGACGTGGCCACTACCAGCGGCCAGGTCGAGCACCTGGCGGGGGATGTGCGCAACATCGGCCAGGTGCTGGAGGTGATCCGCGCGATTGCCGAGCAGACCAA
>NZ_JAAHBU010000322.1 GCF_010671725.1 Pseudomonas brassicae
TCTGAGACATCTCCCATTGCTAGAAACGACACCTCAGCATCTTCGGACTCAGGCCTTGTCCGGCTGGGTTGATATCGGCAATGTCCGATAAATAGCTATACTGCCAGCCTTCAGGAATCCATCCTGTGGCTGACTCTTTATATGGTGGCTTACAAGCTACATTCATGCCTTAGACTCCAGCAGCCCTAACTCCGTGAGATAGCCATTCAGTCGCACATCAACTTGCGCTTCCTCATCAGCCAGTGCGGCCAATTGCGCCAAGGTCGCGATCACATCCACCATTTTCTCTGTTTGACCATTGTCGATATAGCGAGCGATATTGAGGTTGCCGTCATTGCTGCGAATCTCCTCCAGCGTCACCAAGCGGCAATACTTTTCCACCCCAGTTTGGTGCTCAAAAGCATCCTTGTGAGTGGTGACAATGCGAGTGATGTCTTGGGAGCGTAAGCAGTTCTGAACTTTATCGTCACCATAATCTGCGCTGGCATCGATGATGATGACCTTACCCTTTAGGTTCTCTGGCTTGTGCTTGTTCAGAATCAGGACGCATGCAGGAATTGGAGTGTTATAAAAAAGCGCCGGCGGTAATCCAACAACGGCCTCGATCAAGTCACCCGGTTGGTTGCCGCTGGCCGCGCTGGTACCAAACAGCAAGCCCTCACGAATTTTCCCTTCCTCTCCACCACGAAATAACACGCCATGCGGCAAAATAATGCCCATCCGCCCATCCGCTTTAAGGCTTGCTAACATATGCTGGGCGAAAGCGAAATCAGCATAACTCCGTGGAGGTATGCCATATGCTAGGCGACCATAGGGATCGCTGACCTGCTTGTAGTTGGCCACTTTCGGTTTCTTGCCACTTTCCTGTTCGTTCTCATTGCTCAGCTCCAGCGGCGTCCACCAGGATTTGGCAGAGAACGGTGGATTGGCAATGACCCGGTCAAATGTCTTCAGGAAATCCCCATTGAGATGCTTGGGTTCTACCAGCGTATCGCCCCGTTCAATGGCAGCATGCATATTGTGTAGGTAGAGGTTGAGCTTGGCGATGGCCCAGGTGCCGAGATTTTTTTCCTGCCCAAACAGCAGCACATTGGGTTTGCCCATCAAAGTACCGTTGGGCAAATGGGAAACATGGTGGGCGCTCTCGACCAGCATGCCGCCGCTGCCGCAGGTAGGGTCATACACGCTGTGGCCGGGCTGCGGATCGATCAGTTCGACCACCAGCTGCACTACAGCCTTGGGCGTATAGAACTCACCACCTTTCTTGCCTGCGTCGTCGGCGAACTGCTTAATCAGGTACTCGTATGCGTCACCGAGCATATCCGCCTTGTATAGGTCGTCATTACCCAACTTGTATTGGTTAAAGTGACGCAGCAGACGCTGCAAGGTGGCATCCGACAGAACCCGCTTGTCACCATACTGGGTAGCGGTCAATACGTATTGCAGTTCAGGGTTGTTGGCCTCGATGGTAGCGAAAGCCTTGTCCAAGGCTTCACCAATATTTTCCGTGCGTGAAATCAGATCAAACCAGCGGGCACTGATAGGGAGCTTGCCCCATTTGTCCTCGATTTCCTCCTGAGCATCGCCATAGCTCAGGTTTTCGTCTTTCATCAGTTTGGAGATTCGCTCGTCAAAAACGTCGCTGTAACGTTTGAGAAACAGAAGGCCAAAGATGTAGTTCTTGAAGTCGGAAGAATCGATAGAGCCGCGCAGAATATTCGCAGATTCCCAGAGCCAAGACTCTAGCGTTTCGAGTGACAGCTTATGAGCCATAGTAAATCGGTCCCTATCAAAGCAAGATGCCAAACGCCGACAATTGTCGCGACTGCACACAGGCATACTGGATGAAAAATTGGGTTCGATTGTACAAGTCAGCGTGACCTTAAGCCCGAAAAACCATCCCCTAAAACGACGAAACCCCGGCATCAAGGCCGGGGTTTTCCCTAGAAAGCGACAGTAACTCGCCCACTTGCGACACTTAATGTGCCCATCGACACTGCGTCAGAAGTCCAGGTTGGACACTGCCAGCGCGTTGCTTTCGATGAACTCGCGGCGCGGTTCAACGGCGTCGCCCATCAGGGTGTTGAAGATCTGATCGGCAGCGATCGCGTCTTCGATGGTCACCTTGAGCATGCGGCGCACAGTCGGGTCCATGGTGGTTTCCCACAGCTGGTCCGGGTTCATCTCGCCCAGCCCTTTGTAGCGCTGGATGGTGTGGCGCTTGGTGCTTTCGGCCATCAGCCAGTCGAGTCCCTCTTTGAACTCGGTGATGGCTTTCTTGCGCTCGCCACGCTGGATGTACGCACCTTCGCCCAGCAGGGTAGAGAGCTGCGCGCCCAGTGCGGTGACCGTGCGGTAGTCGTTGCTGCCGAAGAAGTCACGGTTGAAAGTGACATAGCTGGCCAGGCCGTGGGAGGTGATTTCCACTTCTGGCAGCCATACGTTGCGCTCGCGGTCTTCACGCAGGCTGGCCTTGTACAGCAGGCCGGACTTCTCGGTATTGCGCAGGCGCTCGTCGAAGCTGGCCAACCACGCTTGCATGTGCGCGTGGTCGGACAGCTGCTCCAGCGATACCGCCGGCAGGTACACGAAGTGCTCGGTGAGCTCTTGCGGGTACAGGCGCGACAGGCGCTTGAGGGTCTTCATCACGGTACGGAATTCGTTCACCAGACGTTCCAGCTCGACACCGGAAACCGGCGGCGCGGATTCGTCCAGGTGCAGGCTGGCATCTTCGAGGGCCGACTGGGTCATGTACTCTTCCATGGCCTCGTCGTCCTTGATGTACTGCTCCTGCTTGCCTTTCTTGACCTTGTATAGCGGCGGCTGGGCGATGTAGATGTAACCGCGCTCAACCAGCTCTGGCAACTGACGGAAGAAGAAGGTCAGCAGCAGCGTACGAATGTGCGAACCGTCGACGTCAGCATCGGTCATGATGATGATGTTGTGGTAGCGCAGTTTTTCGATGTTGTACTCTTCGCGACCGATACCGCAGCCCAGTGCGGTGATCAGCGTACCGACCTCCTGGGACGAGATCATCTTGTCGAAGCGAGCCTTCTCGACGTTGAGGATCTTGCCCTTGAGCGGCAGGATCGCCTGGGTCTTGCGGTTACGCCCTTGCTTGGCCGAACCGCCTGCGGAGTCACCCTCCACCAGGTACAGTTCGGAAAGCGCTGGGTCTTTTTCCTGGCAGTCGGCGAGTTTGCCCGGCAGGCCCGCGATGTCCAGTGCGCCTTTGCGACGGGTCATTTCACGCGCCTTGCGTGCAGCCTCACGGGCACGCGCGGCGTCGATCATCTTGCCGACCACTGCCTTGGCTTCGTTCGGGTTCTCCAGCAGGAAGTCGGAGAAGTACTTGCCCATCTCCTGCTCGACTGCCGTCTTCACTTCGGACGAAACCAGCTTGTCCTTGGTCTGCGAGCTGAACTTGGGGTCGGGCACTTTGACCGAGATGATCGCGGTCAGACCTTCACGGGCATCGTCACCGGTGGTCGCGACCTTGTTCTTCTTGGCCAGGCCTTCCTGCTCGATGTAGTTGTTCAGGTTACGCGTCAGCGCCGAACGGAAGCCCACCAGGTGAGTACCGCCGTCGCGCTGTGGAATGTTGTTGGTGAAGCACAACAGGTTCTCGTTGAAGCTGTCGTTCCACTGCAGGGCGATTTCCACACCCACACCATCTTCACGCTGAACATTGAAGTGGAATACTTCGTTCACCGGCGTCTTGTTGGTGTTGAGGTATTCGACGAACGCACGCAAGCCGCCTTCGTACCTGAACTCTTCTTCCTTGCCCGAGCGCTCGTCCTTCAACAGGATGCCCACACCGGAGTTCAGGAACGACAGCTCACGGATACGCTTGGCCAGGATGTCCCAGCTGAAGTGAATGTTCTTGAAGGTCTCGGCCGACGGTTTGAAATGGATCTGGGTACCGGTGGTTTCGCTGTCGCCGACGATTTTCATCGGGGCTTGAGGCACGCCGTGTACGTAGGTCTGCTCCCAGATCTTGCCGCTGCGGCGTACGGTGAGGATCAGCTCTTCGGACAGTGCGTTCACAACCGAAACGCCCACGCCGTGCAGGCCGCCAGACACCTTGTACGAGTTGTCGTCGAACTTACCGCCAGCGTGCAGCACGGTCATGATGACCTCGGCCGCAGAGACGCCTTCTTCTTTGTGTACATCGACCGGAATACCGCGACCATTGTCACGTACGGTGATGGATTCGTCCGGGTGGATGACAACGGTGATGTCGTCGCAATGGCCGGCGAGGGCTTCGTCGATCGAGTTATCGACCACCTCGAACACCATGTGGTGCAGGCCGCTACCATCATCGGTGTCGCCAATGTACATACCGGGACGCTTGCGTACGGCATCCAACCCTTTGAGCACTTTAATGCTGGAGGAGTCGTACGTTTGATTTTCGCTCATGCCTTCACTCCCGATGGTCGTGGGTCTGGGTGATACGGCCTTGTTCCACGTGGAACAAGGCAACTGGCGTATCCATCTGCCAGCCTTCCCTCAATAATTCGTGGTCTACACAGGTGATGAACACCTGGCAGCGTAAGTCTTCCAACAAGCGACAGAGTGCACGACGGTGCTGCTCGTCCAACTCGGACGGCAGGTCATCCACCAGATAAATACATTGGCCGCGTCGTGCCTGGCTGACCAGATGCCCTTGGGCTATGCGCAGTGCGCACACCACCAGCTTCTGTTGGCCGCGAGACAGGATATCGGCAGCGTTGTTGGCGCCTAACCTCAACCGCAGGTCCGCGCGTTGCGGACCCGCCTGGGTATGGCCCATCTGTTGATCCCGATGGAGCGAGGCAGCCAGCACATCGCTGAGCTCTCGCTCCTTGTCCCATCCGCGGTAGTAACTCAGGGTCAGCCCCTCAAGCGCCAACAATTCGCTCAAGGTCTGCTCGAAGACGGGTTTCAGCGCTTTGATGTAATTACGGCGGTATTCGTCGATTTCTGCACTGGCCAGGCATAACTCCCGGTCCCAGGCCGCTTGCGAAACAGCGTCAAGTGTACCATGCCGCAACCATGAGTTCCGCTGCCGCAGGGCCTTCTGCAGGCGTTGCCAGGTTCCCATGAAGCGGGGTTCCACGTGGAACACCCCCCAATCGAGGAACTGCCGGCGGATCTTCGGCGCCCCCTCAAGCAGGCGAAAACTGTCGGGGTTGATCAGTTGCAGCGGCAGAATTTCCGCCAGTTGCGCAGCACTGCGGGCGTTCTGCCCATCGATGCGGATGGTGAAATCCCCTTGCCGCTCGCGCGAGATGCCGAGGTTGCTGGAGCCACCTTCATTCAATTCGACCTGGCCGAACACCGTGCATGCCCGTTCTTCGTACTGGATGACCGGGGTCAGTCGCGTACTGCGAAACGAGCGGGCGAGGCCCAGCAGATGGATGGCCTCCAGCACGCTGGTCTTGCCGCTGCCGTTGGCGCCGTACAGGATATTGATGCGGGGGGAGGGGGAGAAGGTCACCGGGTGCAGATTACGCACCGCGGTGACTGAAACGCGACTGAGGGACATCTAGCGTGTGCTGGACAAATTACAGACGCATCGGCATGACGACGTACGCAGAATCGTCGTTGTCCGCCTCTTGCAGCAGCGCACTGTTGTTGGAATCGGACAGGATCAGACGAACCTGTTCAGTAGTCATCACACCCAGCACGTCCAGCAGGTAGCTCACGTTGAAACCGATCTCGAGCGAACTGCCATTGTAGTCGACGCTGATTTCTTCTTCGGCTTCTTCCTGCTCCGGGTTGTTGGCCTGGATCTTCAGTTGGCCAGCAGCCAGCTGCAGGCGGATACCACGGTACTTTTCGTTGGACAGGATCGCGGTACGGCTGAAAGCCTCGCGCAGCGCCTGACGGTCGCCCAGTACCAGCTTGTCGCCGCCTTTTGGCAGTACGCGCTCGTAGTCCGGGAACTTGCCGTCCACCAGCTTGGAGGTGAAGGTGAACTCACCGGTGGTGGCACGAATATGGTGCTGGCCCAGCACGATCGCGACGGTGCCATCTGGCTCGGTCAGCAGACGGGCCAGTTCGAGGATACCTTTGCGTGGCACGATCACCTGGTGACGATCGGCCTGGCCGATGTCAGCCTGCATCGAGCACATGGCCAGACGGTGACCGTCAGTCGCCACCGCGCGCAGGGTGCCGGTGGACACTTCCAGCAACATGCCGTTGAGGTAGTAACGCACGTCCTGTTGGGCCATGGCGAAGCTGGTGCGTTCGATCAGGCGGCGCAGGCGGCTTTGCTCCAGGGTGCAGGTCAGCGAGCCTGGGCCTTCCTCGACAGTCGGGAAGTCGTTGGCAGGCAGGGTCGACAAGGTGAAGCGGCTACGGCCAGCCTTGATTACCAGCTTCTGCTCATCCACCTTGATGCTGATTTCTGCATCGTTCGGCAGGCTTTTGCAGATATCCATCAGCTTGCGCGCCGGCACGGTGATTTCGCCAGGCTCGGCCGGGTGCTCGAGCTGTACACGGCCAACCAGTTCAACTTCCAGGTCGGTACCTGTCAGCGACAGTTGTTGGCCCTGGACGACCAGCAGCACGTTGGACAATACCGGCAAGGTCTGGCGGCGCTCGACGACGCCTGCGACCAGTTGCAGGGGTTTCAACAGGGCTTCGCGTTGAATGGTGAAATGCATGGTCTAGTCCCTTGCCTTGAAAAAAGCTGCGCTGACGTTCATCACGTCGTCAGGGTTCGCAGCAGGTTCTTGTAGTCCTCGCGGATATCCGCGTCGGATTCCTTGAGTTCGTTGATCTTGCGGCAGGCGTGCAACACCGTGGTGTGGTCGCGGCCACCAAAAACGTCACCGATTTCCGGAAGGCTGTGGTTGGTCAGTTCCTTGGACAGGGCCATGGCCACCTGACGCGGCCTGGCCACCGAGCGGGAACGCCGCTTGGACAGCAGATCGGAAATCTTGATCTTGTAGTACTCAGCGACCGTGCGCTGAATGTTATCCACACTCACCAGCTTGTCCTGCAACGCCAGCAGGTCCTTGAGCGACTCGCGAATCAGCTCGATGGTGATATCACGGCCCATGAAGTGCGAGTGCGCAATGACCCGCTTCAATGCACCTTCGAGCTCACGTACGTTGGAGCGGATGCGCTGGGCAATGAAGAACGCGGCGTCGTGCGGCAGGTCGACCTTGGCCTGGTCGGCCTTCTTCATCAGGATCGCGACCCGGGTCTCAAGTTCCGGCGGCTCGACGGCCACCGTCAGTCCCCAGCCGAAGCGGGACTTGAGGCGCTCTTCGAGGCCTTCGATTTCCTTCGGGTAGCGGTCGCTGGTGAGGATCACCTGCTGGCCACCCTCGAGCAAGGCGTTGAAGGTGTGGAAGAACTCTTCCTGCGAACGCTCCTTGCGAGCAAAGAACTGAATGTCATCGATCAGCAACGCGTCGACCGAACGGTAGAAGCGCTTGAACTCGTTGATGGCATTGAGCTGCAACGCCTTGACCATGTCGGCGACGAAACGCTCGGAGTGCAGGTACACGACCTTGGCATTCGGGTTCTTCTTGAGCAGGTGGTTACCCACAGCGTGCATCAAGTGAGTCTTACCCAGGCCAACCCCACCATAAAGGAAGAGCGGGTTGTAGCCATGCTTGGGGTTGTCTGCGACCTGCCAGGCAGCGGCACGCGCCAGCTGGTTGGATTTACCTTCGACGAAGTTCTCGAAGGTAAAGGTGCGGTTCAGGTAGCTGGTGTGCTTGAGCGCACCTTCGACCTGCACGGTCCGTTGCTCGGAACGACTGCTGGGCGGGGCAACGATGACGTTGTTCTCCCCCATCGAATCGAAGCTGTCACGTGACGGCGCATCTTC
>NZ_JAAHBU010000323.1 GCF_010671725.1 Pseudomonas brassicae
ATCACGCGCAGCGAAATGCCCTCGTCCGGCTGCAGGCGGATGATCAGCTTGTTGCCGATCTGCAAACGCTGTTCCGCCGCGAAGATGTAGTGCTGCGGCTCTTTGAAGTGGATCACGATCTGCGACAGCTTCTGCGGCATGCGCTTGCCGGTACGCAGGTAGAACGGCACACCGGCCCAGCGCCAGTTGCGAATGTCGGCCCGCAGCGCGACAAAGGTCTCGGTATCGCTCTGGGTGTTGGAGTTGTCCTCTTCCAGGTAACCGGGCACCGCGCGCCCTTCGCTGTAGCCGGCGATGTACTGGCCACGCACCACCTGGGTGCTCAGCCCTTCGCCGCTGATCGGTGCCAGGGCCTTGAGCACCTTGACCTTCTCGTCGCGAATGCTGTCGGCCGAGAGGTCGCTGGGCGGGTCCATGGCAATCAGGCACAACAGCTGCAGCAAGTGGTTCTGGATCATGTCGCGCAGTTGCCCGGCCTTGTCGAAGTAGCCCCAGCGGCCCTCGATGCCGACTT
>NZ_JAAHBU010000324.1 GCF_010671725.1 Pseudomonas brassicae
CGCGACCACACCACTGAAGCCCGCCGCGATCCTGGCCGGCACCAGCCCCAGGGCCAGGCCACGCTGTACGAACTTCTCGATCAGACCAATGCTGCCCACCTCGAACTGCACCCGATGGCGTACGCCCGCGGCAGCAAACGCCTCATCGGTTTGCCGACGCGCCCCACTGCCCGCCTGAAAGTCCACCAGCGGCTGGTCCTCCAACTGCTCCAGTGCCAGGCGCCCAGTCCCTACCAGTGGGTGATGCGGCGGCAGTATGGCCACCAGCTCTTCGACCGCCAACAGATGCAACGCCACGCCATTCAACGGCTCGCCCGGCCATACACCAATGAACGCAACGTCCAGGCGACGCTCACGCACATCAGTGAGCAGCACCTCGCTCTTGCCGATCAACCACCGTATGTCCACTTGCGGGTACTGCCCATGAAACCCCGCGAGCAGGTCAACCAGGTCGAGCTCAGTCAGCGAGCTGATCTCGCCGATGGACAACCGACCACGCACCTCGCCGCAGGCTGCAGCCACGTCCTCGCCAATGCGCCGTGCGGCCTCCAGGGCCGTGCGCGCGCTGAGCACAAACGCTTCGCCAGCGGGTGTCAGTCGCACCCGGCGCGAGCTGCGCTCAAACAGCATCGCCCCCAAATGCGTCTCCAGCCGCGCCACTTGATGACTCAAGGCCGACTGAACCACATGACAGCGTTCGGCGGCACGGGTAAAACTTCCTGTCTCGGCGACCGCCAAGGCGTACTCGATCTGCTTGAGGTTCATTCATCCATCTGCTTTAGAGATTGATACGATGAAAACGATACATTGGCGTCATGCTATCGCATTTTCGATAATGAGCCTCCCCACCCACTGACAACGAGATGGTCCATGGCACCCGCCACCCACCTGAGCCGCGCCCTGATCCTGCTGATGGCCACCGCCACCGGCCTGGCCGTGGCCAGCAACTACTATGCGCAGCCGTTGCTGCACAGCATCGCCGAGCATTTCGGCCTGACCACCGCCACCGCCGGCAGCATCGTGATTGCCGCACAGCTGAGCTACGGCGCCGGCCTGTTGCTGCTGGCGCCGCTGGGTGATCTGTTCGAACAGCGCCGCCTGATCGTCAGCATGATCGCCATCAGCACGGTGGGCCTGCTGATCAGCGCATTTGCCCCCAGCCTGCTGTGGCTGCTGATCGGCACCACGCTCACCGGCCTGTTCTCGGTAGTGGCGCAGGTGTTGGTGCCGATGGCGGCCGGCCTGAGTGACCCGGCCGAACGCGGACGGGTGGTGGGTACGCTGATGAGTGGCCTGCTGCTGGGGATTCTGCTGGCACGCACGGCGGCCGGTTTCATGGCCACGCTGGGCGACTGGCGCAGTATCTACCTGCTGGCGGCTGCGCTCATGGCCCTGAGCGCGATCGCCCTGGCACGAGCGCTGCCCGAGCGCCATCAGCATGCCGGGCTCAAGTACCCGGCGCTGATCGGCTCGGTGTTTCGCCTGTTCGTCGACGAGCCGGTGCTGCGGTTGCGTTCGCTGCTGGGGCTGCTGTCGTTCTGTCTGTTCGCGCTGTTCTGGACCCCCTTGGCGTTTCTGCTGGCGGCCGAGCCGTACCAGTATTCAGATGCGGTGATCGGCCTGTTCGGCCTGGCCGGTGCGGCGGGTGCGCTGGCGGCCAACTGGGCCGGGCGCTGGCCGACCGTGGCAAGGGTTCGCTGGGCACCACCGTGGGGCTGCTCGCACTGGTGCTGTCGTGGGTGCCGCTGGCGTTCGCACAGTCCTCGCTGGCCGCGCTGCTGGTGGGCGTGCTGGTGCTGGACCTGGCGGTGCAGCTGGTACACGTGAGCAACCAGAATGCGGTGATTGCCCTGCGGCCCGAGGCGCGCAACCGGCTCAATGCCGGGTACATCACCTGCTATTTCATGGGCGGCGCACTCGGTTCGCTGCTGGGCACGCAGCTGTTCCAGGCCCATGGCTGGAACGGCATCGTGGTGGCGGGGCTGCTGATCGGTGCGGTAGCACTGGCGGTGTGGCTGTGGGTGGAACGCCGTACGGTACAGGTGAAGACCGCGTAGACGCCCTTCGCCAGCAAGGCTGGCGCCTGCAGGCGGCGGGTCAGTCGGCCCGCACGAAGGCCTCGTCGACACGCGACAGGTGCTCTTCACGCAACGTCCCGGCGGCGTAGTGCAACTTGATCCACGCCAGCAGGTAGTCGTAGCGCGCCTGCGCCAGATCGCGCCGGGTGGTGGCCAGTTGCTGCTCGGCATTCAGTACATCCAGATTGACCCGCTCGCCACCCAGCACACTCTGGCGAGTCGACTCCACCAGCGCCTGTGCCGAGCTCAATGCGCGCCCATAGGCGCGCAGGCGCGCAGCCCCCGAGACACACGCGTTGTACTGACGGCGCAGCTCGATCAGGGTGCTGCGGGTCTGCCCGTCCAGCTCGTACTCGGCCTGCTCCAGCGTGCGGCTGGCCTGGCGCGTAGACGCCGACACCGCGCCACCGGCGAACAGCGGCATGCTGACTTCGATACCCACGGTGTTGGTGTCGTAGCGCTGGTCGTAGGTATTGCCGCTGTCGGACTGCACACGCCGCGAAGTGGCGTACGCAGTGACCCGCGGCAGGTGACCGGCACGGTTGCGCTGCACCTCCAAGCGCGCCACTTCCAGTGCCTGGCGCCCCGATGCAAGCTGCGGGTTGTTGGCCACTGCCAGCTCATGCCAGGCCTGGTAGCCAGCCGGCTGCAGGGCAAACTGCGCGAAACCTGCGTGCAACGGTGCAAGGTCCTCGATACGCAGCGCAGGCTCGTCGATCAACGCCCCCAGCTCGCGCAGCGCCGCATCCAGATCATCGCGTGCCTGGATCTGCTCGGCATCCGCAAGCTCATAACGGGCCTGGGCCTCGAGGATATCGGTGCGGGTGCCCTCACCCTGGCGAAACAGCTCACGGTTCTGTCGAAACTGCTGCTCGTACGCCTGCTTGCTGGCCACACTGATGGCAATCTGGTCCTGGGCAAACAACGCCTGCGTGTAATGGCTCAACACCCGTACCAGCAGTTCCTGGCGCTTGTCCCTCAAGGTTTCGTCGGCATACAACGCCTGCGCCACGCCCTTGCGGTAACTGGCGTAGGCGGCGTAATCGAACAACGGCTGCTGCAGGCTGAAGGTCGACCCATAGCTGTCGTAGCGTCGGTCCTCGCTGCTGCGCCCGGCGTCACCCAGGTAGGTCACGGTGGAGTCGTTGCGGCCCTTGTTGTAGTTGTAGTTCAGGTTGGGCAATAGCCCGGCCCGCCCTATCGCGCGGTTTTCCTGGCCGGCCTCGCGGGCCTTGAGTGCGCCCAGTAACACAGGGTCTTTGTGCAAGGCCTGCTCATAGACCTGGAACGGCCCCATCGCCTGTGCGCTGCCAGCCACGCCCACGGCGAGCGCCGCCAGCAGCCCCGATCATCATGCTTTTCATGGCTGGACGTCCTATCGTTCGGTCAGGGCGGTGCCGGCCCGGTCGAGCAGCGGCTTGAACAGGTAGTTGAGCAACGAGCGCTCACCGCTGCGCACGAACAGCTCGGCCGGCATGCCGGGCTTGATCACCAACCCGTCAAGGCGTGCCAGGGCGCTCTCGCTGACGCTGCTGCGCAGCACGTAGTAAGGCTGGCCGGTCTTTTCATCGATCAACTGGTCGGCGGAAATCAACGCCACCTCGCCACTGACCCGTGGCGTACTGCTCTGGTTGAAGGCGGTGAAGAGGATATCCACAGGCAATTGCAGCGCGACCTTGTCCACCAGGCTGACCGGCAAGCGGCCTTCGACCTGGAGCGCAGCGTCCTGCGGCACGATCTCCACCAGGGCTTCGCCAGGGTGCACCACCGCGCCCACGGTGTGCACCCCCAGATTGACCGCAATGCCCTGCGCCGGCGCGAGAATTTCATTGTGCTGCAGGGCAAAACGCGCCGAGGTCAGTTGCTGCTCGAGCGTCACGCTGTCGAGCTGGGCCTGGGCCAGCTGGCTGCGCACCTCCTTCTGGTATTCCTGCTGACGCTGCTGCAGGTTCAGCCGCGCTTCGACGATGCCCTGCTCGAGCCGTGCGCTGTCGCCCGTGTTCTGCGCAAGGTCACGCTGCACCTGGGACAGCTGACGCTGGTAGTCGAGCAGGCGGTTGCGCGGGATATAGCCGTTGCTGGCCAGGGGCTGCAAGTTGGCCAGTTGCTCGCGCAACGAGTCTGCCTGGGCCTGCAGGTCGCTGCGGGCGCGGCGCATGCTCGCCAGTTGCGCTACCGACCCTTCGATGTTGGCCTTGAGCCCGGCCTGCTCGCGCGCCTGGGCATCGCGACGGCTGCGGAACAGCTGGCGCTGGTTCTCCAGCGTCAGGCTCAGTTGCGGGTCCGGGTCGCTACTCAGTTCGCTGGCGAAGGCGATTGCCGGCAGGTTGTCGCGCTCGCTTTGCCACCGTGCAAGGCTGGCCCAGGCCATGCGGTACTGCGCCTGCAGCGCCTGCACATCAGCCTGAGCCTGGGTCGGGTCAAGCCGAAACAGCGGCTGCCCCTGCTCGACCAACTGGCCCTCGTGCACCATGATCTGGCTGACCACACCAGCTGCCATCGATTGCACCGCCTTGCGCTTGCCCGACACCACCACAGTGCCTTGCACGCTGACGCCTTCATCCAGCGGAGCCAGCGTCGCCCAGCCAAGAAAGCCGCCAAACCCCACCAGCGTCAGCCACCAGCCGAGGCCAACGAAATACTGCGCATCGCGCCCCGTGGCTGCCATCGTCATGCCTTGCTCGTCCTTGTTCATACGCCATTGCTCGCGTGCGCCGCTGCCGGGCGCGGGGCCTGATTCAACGCCTGCATCACCTGCGCGGCCGGGCCGAATGCCTGCACTCGCCCTTCGCCCAGCACCAGCAGCTTGTCGGCCTGGGCCAGTGCCGCACTGCGGTGGGTCACCAGCACCACGGTGCGCCCCAACGCCTTCATCTGGGTGATGGCGCTGGCCAGCGCCGCTTCGCCGCTGGCATCCAGGTTGGAATTGGGCTCGTCCAGCACGATCAGGCTCGGCCCGCCGTACAGGGCGCGGGCCAGGGCAATGCGCTGCTTCTGCCCTCCAGACAGGTCGGCACCCTCCTCGCCCAGCCGCGTGTCATAGCCCTGAGGCAAGCGCAGGATCAGTTCGTGCACACCCGCCTGACGCGCCGCCTCTACCACCTTATGGCCGTCGAGCGGTGCAAACCGGGCAATGTTCTCGGCGATACTGCCGCGCAGCAGCTCGATGTTCTGTGGCAGGTAACCGATATGCGGGCCCAGCGCCTCGCGCTCCCAGCGGTGCAGTTCGGCGCCGTCCAGGCGCACGCTGCCGGCCAGTGGCGACCAGACGCCCACCAGCACCCTGGCCAAGGTCGACTTGCCGGAGCCTGAGTTGCCCAGCACCCCCAGCACCTCGCCAGCGGCCAGGCTGAAGCTGACTTGCTGCACGGTAGCGACGCGCTTGCCTGGCGGCCCGGCACTCAGCAGCTCGACGTCAAGACGGCCGGTGGGGGCCGGCAACGCCATGCGCGGCGCAGGCTCGGGGCACTCGCGCAACAGGCTGTCGAGCCGCTTGTAGGCCAACTGCGCGCCACTCCATTGCTTCCACACGGCGATCAACTGGTCGATGGGGCTGAGCACCCGCCCCATGAGAATGGAACCGGCGATCATCATGCCGGGGGTCATCTGCCCCTCGATCACCAGCAAGGCGCCCAGCCCCAGTACCAGTGACTGCAAGCACAGGCGCAGGGCCTTGCTGATGGCAGAGATCACCGCCGACGTGTCGCTGGCGCGGTTCTGCAGCACCAGGAAGCGCGAATGCAGGGTGAACCAGCGTTGGCGCAGGGCATCGAGCATGCCCATGGCCTGGATACTTTCGGCATTGTGCAGGTGGCTGCCGGCCAACTGCGCCGATTGCTGCTGATAACTGGCGGCCTGCACCAGCGGCACATGGGTCAGACGCTCGTTGAGGATGGCCAGCAACACCAGCACCAGCGCGCCACCGCAGGCCAGCACGCCGAGCCAGGTATTGAACAGGAAGATGACAGCCAGGTAGATGGGAAACCACGGCGCGTCGAAGAACGCGAACAGCGCCGGGCCCGTCACGAACTGGCGAACCTGGGCCAGGTCGCCTAGCGCTTGCCCGGCCGCGGCGTCACGCTGGCGCAAGTTGCGCTCGAAGGCGGCGCGGTAGACCTTGAGGTTGAAGGCCTGCTCAAGTTGATGGCCCACCCGAATAACAATGAAACTGCGAAGGGTTTCAAGTAAGCCGATGAATACAAAGAAGCCGACCACCATCAAGGTCAACATCCACAGGGTGGTTTCGTTCTGCGATGACAATACCCGGTCGTACACTTGCAACATGTAGATCGAGGGCACCAGCATCAGAATATTTATCAACGCGGTAAAACAACCGACACTGATCAGGATGGATTTGTAATCAGCCAGTGCCGTCCACAGAGGGGCACCCGCAGTGGATGTCGGGGTGTTCATTGTCCGCGTTTCGTTCCTTGAAAAGTCGGGGTGTGGTCATGCCGTGCCGGGGGGCCGTCACGGCGGGTCCAGACGCTCCAGGCGCAGGGTCTTGCCAGCCTCGACGTCCCACTCGTACAGGCCGGGCTGCACGCGGTTGAAGTGGCGCAGTGCAACACCGTCGCCGCCCACCAGGGCCAGCGTATCGGGGGTCACCAACCAGGCCGATACACGCACGCCCAGCAGTTTTTCGGCACAATCGAGTTCGCCGCTCAGCAGGGTCTGGGGGGGCGTGCAAGCGCAATGTGCAGACGTGCCCAACATCTTTTTGCGCGTAGAGTTTCCAGTCGCCGGCCAACTGGTCAGGGCTGGGGAGTAACAAGCTGCTTGCCATACCTACCTCGGTAAGCGTGATGAAGGTGATCGCGCCAAGCGCGATGCGTCGTGTGAGGCTCATGGCTACATCCCTTGAAGAAGGAACGGCGCACGCGCCGTCCGCCCGGTTACGCCGCTATCAGACCACGATATCGGTGATGGCAGCCTGGCCCACCGTGTACACCTGGAAGTCGGCCTGGCCAACCCCGGTGAAATCGATGGCAAGACCGCCCACGTTGTTGACCTTGTCGTAGGTGAGCAGCGCTTCGCCTGCATGCCCGGTGAAGGCAGTGACGAAGTCCAGTTGCAGCTTGTTCACCGAAAACGCGGCAAAGCCGGTCAGGTCGATCTTGTCCTGGCCACTGGTGAAATCCATGATCCAGTCCGGCGCCTGCGGGGTCGAGTCGCTGCTGGATTCGAACACGAAGGTATCCCGGCCGGCGCCGCCCCACATCAGGTCGGCGCCACCGCCACCGAAGATGATGTCGTTACCGGCACCGCCCACCAGCATGTTGGCCGCCGCGTTGCCGATCAGCAGGTCGTTGCCCGAGCCGCCAATGGCATTTTCCACGGTGACGCCCTGGGCGATGGAAACGTTGCCCACCATGCCGCCAACGTCCGAGAACGAACCTTCGTTGAGATTGATCTTCTGGTTCTGGGTGAACCCGGAGAAGTCCAGGGTATCGTTGCCGCCACCGTCCCACACCGAGAACACCAGCTTGGAAGACGACGAGGTGGCCGAGTAGAAATCGCGGTCGGCGGTGGAGTTGAAGCCATACACGGTATCGCCGGAACGGGTCGCGTAGTTGGCGCCGTAGAGCTTCTGGATGGCAGCGATGTCGTCCATCAGCGGTGCGGACGCATAGGTCACGACCCCGCCCTTGCTGAAGTTCTGGCTGGTATTGCTTTCACTCCAGTAGCTCATGACGCTGTAGCCACGCGAGTCCTGGCCGTAGGAGGCGTCACGGTAGCTTGGGTTGCCTTCACCGGCGTTGTAGTCGCCAGGGTGCGACAGGCCCAGCGAGTGACCAATCTCGTGGGTGAGGGTCTGGCGACCGTAGTTGCCGTTGTCCGGGTTGGTATTTTCGCGGTACTGGTTGTTGACCAGGTACCAGGTCTCACCCTTGTGCGACCCGGCGAACTGGTACGGCAGGTAGGCGAAGGCTGCGCCGCCGCTGCTGCCGTCGCTGTAGTTGCCGTAGGTCATGTGACCGTCACCGCCACTGGCCGCCTGCTGGAAGGTGATCTTGGCAACGTCCGACCAGGACTGCATGGCCAGCTTGGCCTGGGCCTGCTGCTGCGCGGAAAAGGCGCTGAAGCTGCCCAGTTCGCGGTCGAAGTCCGCCGGAGCCCGGGTCAGAAAGCTGTAGGTGAGGTTGATGAAACCGTCTTTGTTCAGGTCTTTCCAGGCAGCGCCATCGCGCAGCAGCTGGGTAGCGGCCTGATCCACGGTGAACGAGGGTTTGCCATTGAGGGTACCGGCGCCGCGGTCGTACTGGTGAGCGAAGTTGCTCAGTTGCTGATAGGCGGCACTGTAACCCTTTGGCTGAACTGCCAGGGCCAATGCCGAGGGTTGAACGGTCGACATACTTACACTTCCTTGTTTACTAAAAGCCGTTGTTTTTCAGACAGAACGGTCCCTTGGCGAGAACGTCCTGTCACTCGCCCTGATAAAGGCGTGGGCAAATTGCCATATAACTGAATAAACTTCTAGCGTTATTTTGACGCCAATTTTCAGGCGAATTGTCCGACAAAAATACCACGTCGAGACGCGCACGCTGCCCGTGCGGCTACACGTCAGCGGCCCCCCTGCGACAACGCACCCCACACCAGAATCTACCCTCTGTCGCCTGAGCATTGACTTGTACTGCGGCGCGGCGCTGAGTAGGAAGTCGTCAACCGCCCCCTGATTTCGGACGATGCCCATGACAAGACTCACGGTTCAATCCGGCGACTTCTTGCAAGGTGAAGGCGAGTATCGCAATGGATCGCTCACACTCAAGACCGCTGGCAGCCCCTCTCAAGGCGAGAAGATCGCCCTCTCACGCATCAAGGACATGAAGGTCGCCAACCAGGAATCCAGCCGCAACCTGGGCAGCGCTCTGGGCTGGGGCATGGCTGGCGCGCTGGTGGCCGGCCCGGTCGGCCTGCTCGCCGGGCTCTGGCTGGGCAGCAAGGAAGAGGAGGTGACCTTCCTCGCCACCTTCAAGGACGGTCGCAAGCTGCTGGCCGTGACCGACAGCCGCACCTGGTCGAAAATAGACGGCCATTGGCGCCGCCACGACCTGGCCACCGGCACGCGCTGAATTCCATCCTGAGTATTTCGTTCAGGTAGTATGGCGCCCGCCTGCCCGCGCAATGCCGGCAGGCCACGTACTTGCGCGCCTGCTGCGCACACCTGTCGCAATTACCTTTGCCGTAATGGGCTTTCAGCTATCGGGTAGCTGCCGAACAATAACGGCGCATCCGCTGCAGGCCCTCAAGGAGCTTTCCGCATGACCCTGCACTGCCCGCGCCTGCCCCTGAGCCTGCTGAGCCTCGGCCTGGCCTTGAGTTCGCCGCATACCCTGGCCGACAGCGACATCACCCTGGCGCCCGTGACTGTCTCCGATGTGCTCGACGACGGTTACCAGCCGCGCCAGGCCTCGGTGGCCGGCTTTACCCCGGCGCCACTGCTCGATACGCCGGCCTCCGTGTCGGTGTTCACCGAACAACTGCTGCAGGACCGCCAGGTGCGCCTGCTCAGCCAGGTGCTGCAAAGCGATGCCTCGGTCGGCGAAAGCTACGCCCCCATCGGCTACTACGAAAATTTCAACGTGCGCGGCTTCGAACTCGACGCGGCGCACAGTTACACCATCAATGGTCAGACCATTGCCGGCGAACAGAACGTGGCCCTGGAAAACAAGCAGCAGGTCGAGCTGCTCAAGGGGCTGTCCGGCTTGCAGAGCGGCGTGGCGGAGCCTGGCGGGTTGATCAATTACGTGACCAAGCGCCCGCAGGATGTGCGTGCAATGACCGTGTCGAGCAATGAACAGGGCGAGCGCTACATCGCCACCGACCTGGGCGCTGGTTCGGCAGCGAACGCCAGTTCGGCCTGCGTGCCAACCTGGCGCACGAGGATATTCGTTCGTACGTCGAGCATGCCGACGGCAAGCGCGATTTCGCGTCGCTGGCCTTCGACTGGCAGATCAACCCCAATGCCCTGTTGCAATTGGACGTCGAGTACCAGCAGCGTGAACAGCGCTCGGTGCCGGGCTACCAGTTGCTCGGCGGCACTCAGGTGCCGCACGCTGTCGACCCGAAGGATCGCCTGGCGTATCAACACTGGGCCAAACCGGTGCAGATCGATTCGCTTAACCTGGGCGGCAAGTTCGAATACCGCTTCAACGACGCCTGGACCGGCAGCGTGAGTGCCTCGCGCAGCCATGTGGTAATCGACGACTACAGCTCGTTTGCCTGGGGTTCGGGGATGGACGCGCACTTCAGCCCCGAAGGCGACTACGACATCTACGACTACCGTAGCCCCGATGACACCCGCCGCACCGACGAGGCGCAATTGGCGCTCAATGGCCGCTTCAAGCTGGGCGGCCTGGAGCATGACCTGACCGTGGGCAGCAGCGCACAACGGCGCACGGTCGACCAGCGTCCGACCTTCAACCAATGGCTCGGCAGCGGCAACATCTATCAGCCAACCCCCGGGCTGGCACCGTTCGACGGAACACCAGGGCATAGCGAGCGCCGCCTCGACAGCCGCCAGTACGGCCTGTTCGCCAGCGATCGCATCAGCTTCAACGAACACTGGCAAACCGTGCTGGGTGCGCGCATGGTTCGCCTCGACGAGCAGGCGTTCAACGAACAAGGCGAGCCGCTGCGCCATACCCGCCAGTACGAACTGCTGCCCAACGCCGCGCTGATCTACAAGCCCCGCCAGGACATCTCGCTGTACGCCAGCTACAGCAAGGGGCTGTCGTCCGGCAATGCAGCGCCGTGGTTCGCCACCAACAACCAGGACATCCTCGCCCCCACCACTTCGCGCCAGCTCGAGCTGGGCATCAAGCGCGAATGGCAGCGCATGAGCCTGAGCGCGGCGCTGTTCCAGCTGCGCCAGGCGTATCAGTATGCCCAGCCGGACGGTGCAGGCGAGTTCACCTACGTTCAGCAAGGCCAGCAGAAGAACACCGGGCTGGAACTGGCCGCCAGCGGCTGGGTGACCTCGAACCTGCAGATCAACGCCAGCGCGGCAGCGATTCGGGCACGGGTACAGGGCAGCGGTACCGACGCCTATGACGACCATCAGGCATTGAATGTACCCAACGTTCGCGCGGCGCTGCAGGCCGACTACAGCCTGCCCGGCGTACCGGGGCTGGCGCTGCTGGGCGGCGCGCGCTACAGCGCGAGCAAGTATGCCAATCAGGCGGGTACGGTCGAGGTAGGTGGGTATGCGGTATTCGATGTGGGCAGCCGCTACCGCACGCGTATCGGCGGGTATGACACGGTGCTGCGCCTGACGGTGGATAACGTGCTCGATCGGCGCTACTGGCGCGATGCGGGGGCGTATCTGGGGGATGGGTATCTGTTTCAGGGCGCGCCGCGCACTGCGCGATTGTCGGCTTCGGTGAGCTTCTGAGGGCCTCTGCGCTGGCAAGCCAGCTCCCACAAGGATGTCAGTGATCAGACGATTGACACTGTAGCCGTGGGGGCTGGCTTGCCAGCGAAGGGCGCGCCGCAGATCAGAACGGCGTGCTGCCCTCGCGGAACTGCACTTCCAGTACGTCGGCGATTTCATGCAGCTTGGCCGCCGCATCCGGGGTGGTGATGAAACCGCTGTAGCAGTCTTCCATCGTCGACCAGTTCCACAGCACCAGGCCCTGCTTCTCGAGCTCGGCATGGGCCAGGATCATCAGCTGCGACACGCTGTGGTTCTCGAGGAAATCTTCGTCTTCGGCATCTTCGACACCAAAGGTCACTTCGGCCCCGCGCGCTTCAGCCAACTGCTGAACGCTCTGCACGAACGACTCGGTGTCCTTCCAGTCCACGTAGAACACCGATTCCCAGTCAGCGATGTCTTTGACCATCCACATCAACTGCTTGGGATCTTCCTCGAACTCTTCGATGTCATCTTCATCCAGCTCCAGCTCACGAAAGGCCTGGAGGTGATCGCGCGCCATGTCAGCCGAAGGGCTGACCAGGGTAAACACCTGCTCGGCGGCATGGATCTGCTGTTCGGAAAAGCACTCTGTAAGCATCTGAATCATCCTTTTCATGGGCCCAACAAAAAGCCCCCGGACTCTTTCAAGTCTGGGGGCTTTCAGCGTATCGAATATGGCGGTGAAGAAGGGATTCGAACCCTTGATACAGTTTCCTGTATACACACTTTCCAGGCGTGCTCCTTCAGCCACTCGGACACTTCACCGGTTCTCGCCAGGCAGTTCACCCTGTCGAGGCGCGCTAATGTAGTCGAAAGCACTTTTAATGGCAAAGGTTTTTTTCAGAATATTCATGCGCTTAAGCAATAAGTGGCAAAGCTGCCAATCTCTGGAGTGCTTCGGCTGCGCTGTGCCGGCAATGCCCGCCACGCAAGGGCGGCGGGCTTCAGGCTGACTCACCGGTCAGTCTTGGCGCTTTACCTGGCTGCGGCAGCTGGGTAACGTCTGCCCCACTTCACCTAAAGGAACTGTGCCATGAGCGAACTGGTTACCTACCACCTGGAAGACGGCATCGCGACCCTGACCCTGAGCAACGGCAAGGTCAACGCCATTTCGCCCGACCTCATCAGTGCCTTCAACAGTGCGCTGGACCGCGCCGTGCAGGACCGCGCCGTGGTCATCATCACCGGCCAGCCAGGCATTCTCTCCGGCGGCTACGACCTCAAGGTGATGACCGCAAGCCCCCAGGCCGCGGTATCGCTGGTGACCGCCGGTTCAACCCTGGCCCGCCGCCTGCTCTCGCACCCATTTCCGGTGATCGTCGCCTGCCCTGGCCACGCGGTGGCCAAAGGCGCGTTCCTGCTGCTGTCGGCCGATTATCGCATCGGCGTCGAGGGCCCGTTCAGCATCGGCCTGAACGAAGTGCAGATCGGCATGACCATGCACCATGCCGGGATCGAGCTGGCGCGTGATCGCCTGCGCCGTTCGGCGTTCCACCGTTCGGTGATCAATGCCGAGATGTTCGACCCGGCAAGTGCAGTGGATGCGGGCTTTCTTGACAAGGTGGTGCCTGCAGAGCAGTTGCACGCCACCGCCCTGGCGGCAGCGCAGCAACTCAAGCAGCTCAACATGAGGGCGCACAAACACACCAAGCTCAAGGTGCGCAAGGCGCTGCTGGAGCTTCTGGATGACGCGATCATTCGTGATCAGGAGCACATGGGCTAGTAGCCGCGCAGCATTCAAACCTTTAAAACGATCGTTTGCCCCGGGCTGTGCACAACCGTACACTGCGCCGCGTTTTGTCTGGGGTTGAACCGATGCTATTGCTGATTCGCATGCCCCTGCTGGGGCTGCACTTTATTCTGGCCGGCGTGCTGGGTGTGCTCATCGGCCTGTGCCGACCGTTCCATCCCGATAACAGCCGCCTGTGCGCGCGCCTGTACGGCTGGCCGGCCACCTGGCTGATGCGCCTGCAGATACAGGCCGAGGTCGGCCCGCTGTTCGACCAGCCTCCCGGCTGCGTGATCATCGCCAACCATCAGTCCAATCACGACTTGTTCGTGCTCGGCCACGTGGTGCCGCCACGCACCGTGTGCATCGGCAAGAAAAGCCTGAAATGGGTCCCGCTGTTCGGCCAGCTGTTCTGGCTGGGCGGCAATGTGCTGGTCGATCGCGGCAACGCCTACCAGGCGCGCCGTGCCATGCAAACCACCACCCGCACCCTGCAGGAACAGGACACCTCGATCTGGGTATTCCCCGAAGGCACGCGCAATGCCGGCGAGCACCTGCTGCCCTTCAAGAAAGGCGCCTTTCACATGGCCGTGGAGGCCGGGGTGCCCATCGTGCCAGTCTGCGTCAGCCGCTATGCCCAGCGCCTCAACCTCAATGGCTGGCGCCGCCGCAAGGTGATCATCCGCTCGCTGGCGCCGATTTCCACCCGCGGCCTGACCCACCAGGATGTTCCCGCCCTGGCCGAACAGTGTCGCCAGCAGATGCAGCGCTGCATCGACCTGATGGAAAACGAACTGCACGGGCGCTGAACAGTTGCCGATTGCCCGCAGTCAGACCAAGCTAGGGTTTCGATAACAGGGAAACGCACAGCCATGGGTCGAGTCGTCGCCGCAGCGGTGTACAGCGCAGGCAGGAAAGTCACCAATATCAGCCTCGATGAAGGCGCCGAGTGGGCCAGCAAGCCTGGCCACTTCGTATGGATCGGCCTGGAAGAACCCAACGCCCAGGAGCTGGCCAACCTGCAACGCCAGTTCAACCTGCACGAACTGGCGATTGAGGACGCGCTGGAAAAACACAGCCGGCCCAAACTGGAAACCTTCGGTGACGCACTGTTCATCGTCACCTATTCCCCCGTGCGCCAGGACGGCAAGCTGGAGTTCATCGAAACCCATATCTTCGCCGGCAACGGCTACATCATCACCTGCCGCAACGGCCACTCCAAGTCCTACGCCCTGGTACGCCAGCGCTGCGAAGCACGCCCGCTGCTGCTTGAGCACGGCGAAGACTTCGTGCTGTACGCCCTGCTGGACTTTGTCACCGAGAACTACCAGCCGGTCAGCGAGGCAATCCACGGCGAGATCGAAGAACTGGAGAACAATGTGCTGAGCAGCTCGCTGCAGGAGGATGACATTCGCCGCCTGCACGGCCTGCGCCGCGACATACTGCGCCTGCGCCGGTACGTGGCACCGATGATGGAAGTCAGCGAGGAACTGCAGCGCCTGACCTTTCCGTTTATCGACAAGAACATGCGCCCGTACTTTCGCGACGTGCAGATCCATGTCACGCGGCAGATGGAAGACCTTTCAGGCATTCGCGACATCGCCAGCCAGACCATCGAGATCGGCATGCTGCTGGAGTCGTCGCGCCAGAGCATCACCCAGCGCAAGTTCGCCGCCTGGGCGGCGATCCTGGCCTTCCCCACCGCCGTGGCAGGGATCTACGGGATGAATTTCCAGAACATGCCGGAGCTGGCCTGGCAGTACGGCTATTTTGCCGTGCTGGGGGTGATCGCCGTCGGCTGCACCGCACTGTTCGCCAGCTTCAAGCGCTCCGGCTGGCTGTAGGTGTCAGGCCGCCGGGCTGCCGGGCTTGTGCGCGACAAAGCGCATCATCCATTCGGCCACGGTGCTGCCCTGGTGCTGCTGGTCGAGGCTGGCGACGCCCTTGGTGTAGACCTCCGGGCCCAGGTGCTGCTGACGCAGCTCCAGCAACGCCCGCGAATAATCGTGGATGAACTCGGGGTGCCCCTGGAAGCACAGCACCTGGTCGCCAATGTGATAGGCCGCGTACGGACAGAAATCGCTGGAGGCAATAACCGTGGCGTTTTCGGGCAAGCGGGTAACCTGGTCCTGGTGGCTGATCAGCAACGTCAGCTCCTCGACCTGCGGGCTCATCCACGGCGCCTTGGCCGCCATCACGTAGCGGTGCGTACCCACGCCCCAGCCCTGTGTCGCACGTTCGCTCTTGCCCCCCAGCAGCAGCGCCAGCAACTGGTGGCCGAAGCATACGCCCAACAGCTTGTCGCCGCGCTGGTAGCGCCCCAGCAGGTACGCCTTGAGGGTGGCGATCCAGGCGTCATCACCAAATGAATCGGCCTTGCTCCCCGTCACCAGATAGGCATCAAACACCTGGTCATCGTCGGGGTAGTCGCCGTTCATCACGTTGTAGACGCTGAACTGAGCGGCAATCGGCTGATGGGTGAACAGGTGCTCGAACATCCGGCCGTAGCCCTGATACTGATCGACCAGCTCGGGTCGCAGGACATCGGTTTCCAGGATGCAGATGCGTAACGACATAGTTTTAGTCCCGAACGGCATGAGGCACAAAGTGTCGCTAGAGCCTGCCGCGAATGACGCCTGGAGGCAAGTGTTGACTCAGACGAACGGTCAAGATGAAGCAAGCCCGACCTCCACTGCACGCACGTGTCTAGCAGAAGGGATGATCACCATGTGGCCATTAGCCTCATAGCGTTAATTGCTCAAAAGTTACCAGTTAATACGAAAGGGTTCTAAAACACAGGTAACGTTGACCCTAAGGTTAGTTGTATACCGAAACACAGCAGGTTCGTGAACGATGCAGCGGGGATGCATCCAGCACGCTCAGGCGTTGCCCGAACCCTGGACAAGGACGCCATTCGGCACTCAGGAATAACAACAAAAAAGGCAGTCAGCCATGTTCAAACAATCGAAAGTACGTCAAGCCGGGCTCATTCTTTTTGCGACCACACTGTTGTTGATCGTGCCCAATCTCACGCGCCTGTTCGGCTGAGCCAACGCCTCCCGCAGCCCGGCGCCACGTCCTGCCTGGTGTATGCTGCCGACCTCGAAGGTTGGAGATTGGCCATGCGTCGTGATTGCCTTGCCCTGCTGTTGCTGCTGAGCCTGCCATTGCAGGCGGCGCAATTGACCCTGGAGCTGGGCGACGGCACGCGCCAGTGGGCCACGGCCCAACTGCTGGAGCACCCACAGGCGCAGACTATCCGCGTCGACCACGATGTGTCCTACAAGAAGGCCATGCAGTACCGCGCCGTCCCCTTGGCCGTGCTGCTGGAGGGGGTGAGGCCCGAGGACCACCTGCAGGCCGTGGCACTGGATGGCTTTGCCGCCGAGATGCCCGCCGCGGCATTGCTCAAAGATGGCCCGGCACAGGCCTGGCTGGCCGTGGAGGACCCGACCCGGCCGTGGCCGCCGCTCAGCCAGGGCAAAGGCAGCGCGGGGCCCTTCTACCTGGTGTGGACGCATCCCGAGGCAGGCCGGATCAGCCCGGAGCAATGGCCGTTTCAGGTTGCCAGCATCCGCCGCCTCAAGCCGGTGGCCGAACGCTTCCCGGCATTGCGCCCGGCACCGCAGCTACGCAATGACGACCCGATCAACCACGGCTTCGCGCTGTTCCAGAAACACTGCCTGGCCTGCCATCGGCTCAATGGCGCCGGTGACGCGCAGTTTGGCCCGGACCTGAACCTGCCCTACAACCCTACCGAGTACTTTCAGCCCGCGCTCCTGCGCCGCTACATCCGTGACCCGCAGAGCCTGCGCCACTGGCCACAGGGGCGCATGCCGGGCTTTGCCGAAACAGTGATCAGCAATGACGAGCTCGAACACTTGCTGAGCTACCTGGCGCACATGGCCACGCGCAAGCCCTGAGCCAGCGGCAGAAAAAAGGGGGGGAGCAAGCAAGGGGCGGCAGGCCGCCCCGTACACATCTGCCAGGGCTCAGGCCAGCAATCGCTCCTGTTTCACGCCCCAGCCCTGGATCTCACCGCCCAGCGGCGATATGGCAATTTCGAAATCATGCTCGAACTCGCCTATCCCGCCGTAGGTGGCATACATCACCTTGCTCAATTCCAGTTGCCAGCCCTCGTCACTCTCGCGCACCTGGGCGCTGAGCGACTCGCCACGGAACTGTCCTGCTGCCCTGCGCGCCCGCTCCTCGTCCGGGAATACCGCATAGAACTCGATAGGATGGATTTGCGCAAAATCGAAGCCGCCTTCTTTCATGCGGCGTAAAACCGTGCTGCTGATGTCCTCGTACTGACTGCTCATGAATCGTCCTCCTCGTCGCGATGGATAGACTTTCAGTGCGTTATGCACTTGCCCACCACGCGGGACGACAGTGGGCAATTCGAGCGGATGCAGCGGGTGCAGCGATGGTTTGAAGGGAAACAGGGCCGATCAGGCATTTGAACGTGACCCTGCCAGCAGCCTAGCGCCATTCAGCCTGGTATGCCAGTGACAAACACGTTCAGGGCTTCTCGGCAATCGAGGTGATCTCCACCCCGCTCTGCTCCTTGAGCCACTTGGCAGTGGGCGAGGTGACGCGGTCCTGGAAATCGTTGAGATCGAGTTCGGCCATGACGGGAAACAGGTGGGTACGGATCAGCCGCGCAGCCTCTTCAATGCTGGGCTGTTGCTCGGCGGTAAACGGCAGCGAGGTCCTTTCGCCCTTTTGATCGACAAAGGTAATTTCCCACGCTTTCATTGGATTCTCCTCAGTGACGCAACTCAGGGTGAATCAGCCTTACCTTCCGTTGACCCCGCGCCGCGGCGGTTGTTCAGTCGGGCTGGGGCTCGAAGCGATGGCCGCCCGGCAGCGCCCGTATGCTTTTCAAGGTCAGCAGTACATCGGCCTGTACAGACGCGTACGTCAGCGCCGGCTGGGAGTGATCGTCGAGCACCGTCAGCCCCACGCTGGGCTGATACTCGCTGGGAGGCGCGTCGACGGTGAGGGTGAAGGTTTGGTAGTCGACCGGTTTCTGGTACGCATCCTGGGCATAGTAGCCCGCACCCTCGAGGCTGCCGTACACGGCGCCCAGCGGCACGCGCAAGGGACCGAATACGTCGGTCTGGACGAGAATCGGAAAACGGCGGTCGCCCACCTGTTCCAACAGCTTGCGCATCAAGTCGGCGCCTTTGCGGTACTCGCCCCCCATGCTCAGCCGGTGCGGCAGGTGCGGGTTGTTCACGGGGCTGAAGCCCAGGGTGATCGAATGAGGCGCGGCGCCATCGTCGGCAATGAAGCCGAATGGCAGGCAGAAGCCGCTTTGCTGCGGGATTTGGTATTGCTCGCGCGTTCGAAAGGCGGCGAGCAAGGCGCGCGCCTTCGGCTCTACACGCTCCAGCGACGCCGGCGCGCCAGAAGCGTCCGGCCCGGCATTGAACACAAAGCGATAGATGCGCTGGTTGCGCCACAGGTAGGCCTTCAACGTGCCCGGCGTCCAGTCAGCGAACGAATCCGCCATCCCCAGCTCCAGAAAGCGCTCCTGCTCGAACAGCGCATCGGTCGGCCACTTGGCCTGTTCCTCCAGATAGGCTGCGCGTTCGGCCTCCAGCTTGACGGTGGGGCGCCCCTGCGGCGTGAACTCGCGGATCATGTCGTTGAGCACGAACAACTCGGTACTCACCCAGCGGATACGGGTGACGGTCTCCTCCAGGTCGCTACGCTGGTCCAGCAGCGCGGAATAGTCCTGTTTTTTAGCCTTTTTCGCGTCGATCCTGGCCTGCAGCGCCTCGATCTGCGCCTGAACCACGCGCGTCTGCGCCGCGCCGCGATCAGGCCCGTGGACAAGCTGCAGGCGATCAAACACGTTACGGTTCGACACGGGGCTGACTTCGATCTTCACCAGGTAGGGCTGGTCGGGCGTAAGCCCCTCGCCATACACGACCTGCTGGTCACCGAGAGTGAGGGTGGGGCTGATCGGCTCGAAGTCCGGCTTTTGCCAGTAGCCACCCACAAGATGCCAGGCAATCTCCTTGGGCACGTCGAACTGCACCCGCCCCATGCACTCGGTGCGCCAGCCTCGTGGCGTCTGGTAATCCGCTGGCGGCGCGGCCAGCGCTGACAGGGGCGCTGCGAGCAAGGCCAGCCAAATCCAACTCACGTGCGAAGACTTCATGTGCGTTTACCTTTCTGTGCTACCTGTGGTGCGTTCGGCAGGGCGTATACCTGCCCCAGTATGTCGACGGTCTCTGCCTCCAACAGCCTCAGGCTCAGCCCCTCGCGGCTGTGCAACTGGTGTAGCTGCAGGATCATCGAAGGCACGGGCGTGTCACCCAGGTGCGCTGCCCGCAGCTGGAACGTCTCGCGGCGATCCGTATCGTGTTCGAGGTACCACTTGGTCAGCGTGGTGGTTTGCAGGATGCTCATCTGCCCTAGCCGGAACTGCCGCTCGGGCAGTTGCTCGCGTCGGGGGAAGGCGCTGCGATCCAGCGACAGGTCGGCGGCCCGCTGGGCCTCGAACTGTTCTCGCAGCGGCTGGCTGGCTACCTGCAGGTCGTAGCGAAGCGCCTCCTGGTGCCGCCCGAACCAGGCGACGCGCACCGCATAGGGCGGTGTGCCGTCGTCTGCCAGGAAGCCGAATGGCAGGCATACGCCCGGCTGGCGAGGCACTTCGAACGCCGCGCGCGGACGCAAGGCGCCAAGCAGACGGCGCACGTGAGGGTCCAGCCGCTGCAGCGCCTCGTCATCGCTGATACCGCGTTCGGTGTAGCCGAAGCTCAGCTTGTACACCCGCGACTGGCGCCACAGCACCACGCTCAGCTCACCCGAGTTGAACACCGCATAGCCATCCTCCAGGCCAAAGTCCGGCAGTTGCTGCCACTTGAAACGATCGGAGAGCGGATACCCCACGTCTTCGTCGTGCAGCCGCTGAAGTCGCGCCTGCAGCGTATCGATTGGCCAAGCCTTGGCGGCGAAGTCGGCGATCATCGCCTCCAGCGCTGCCCTTTCACCGGGGATCTTGTGGATACGTTCAAAGGTACGCGCAAGCTGCTTGTACCTTTCGTTCAAGGCGTAGTACTCGCTTGGCTTGTGGGCCTTGAGGTACGGGGTCATCAGGTGGCGGACGCGTGTCTGCTCGGCCAGGTTGTACTCACCTTGCGCATCGGCCCGGCTCAGCACCAGGGTGCCCTTGAGGCGCTCGAACTGCGTACGGGTAGTCAGCGGGCTCACATCGATCGTGACCAGGTGCGCTTGCCCGGCGAATGCCGGCGTACCGTAGTCGACCTGCCACGTATCACCACCCGGCATGAACCGGGCAAACGGCACGCCCAGGCGAGCGCCGCCACTCAGTTGCCATTGCAGGCTGCTTGGCACCACCAGCCCGGAACGTCCCACGCACTCTCTGGCAGAGTCGGGGCCAGGCGATGCGGTATCCGCCAGCGCGCAGATCGAATGGAACAGACAAGCGAACAGCACCAACACACGCACGCAAAGATCCTTTTTGCGGGGCGCAATCGAGGCCCCTCTGGCTGAGGCGCGTGATTTGATCACCCATTGCCCTAAAAGCCAAGACCCCAGCAAGCCGGGGTCCTGTTCAGTACAACGCCAGGGCGTTACTGCGGCGTGCTGTGGGTCACACCGGCGGTATTGTCGAGCAGGCTCTTGGTCGCGGTCTGGATATAGGACTCCAGTTGCCGGCTCAACTGCGCCTGGTCGGGGCTTTCAATCACCTCGGCCTTGAAGTTGGCCCCCAACTGGTAGCGATACAGGCGTGGCGCCATGTCCTTGGACTGGATCAGGATACGATCACCCTGCACCAGGCCAACGACCTGCTCGCTGCCCGACGGCTTGATCATGCCGAAGCCCTGATCGCCCGCCGGCAGGTTGAGCAGGTCACGCCCCCAGCATTGCTGGCGGGTTTCGCCACCCAGGCGGCCCATGATGGTCGGCACGATGTCGACCTGGGTACCGACGGTGTGGTTGAGCGCACCGAACTTCTCCTGGATACCCGGTGCAATCAGCAGCAGCGGCACGTTGAAGCGGCCCAGGTCGAGTTCGGTAACCTGCTGTGCATTGCCAAAGCCGTGGTCGCCGACGATAACGAACAGCGTTTCCTTGAAGTAAGGCTCCTTGCGCGCTTTCTCGAAGAACTGGCCCAGCGCCCAGTCGGAATAGCGCATGGCGGTCAGGTGCTCGTTCAGGCGCCCCTGGTCGGTGACCGGTGCGACCGGCAAGTCCTTGGGCAAGGCGTACGGGGTGTGGTTGGACAGGGTCTGCAGCAAGGCATAGAACGGTTTCTTGCCATAGGTGTGCGCCAGCTCCTGCGCGCCGCGATCGAACATGTCCTGGTCGGACACGCCCCAGGTCGGGTCGGAGAACACCGGGTTGACGAAGTCGTTGCGGCCGATGAAGGTGGTCATGCCCTGGTTGCCGAAGAACCCGGACTGGTTGTCCCAGGCAAAGTCACCGTTGTAGACGTACACGTCGTCATAGTCGCGGGCACTGAGCAAGGCCGGCAGGCCCGACAGTTTGTGGCTGCCTTCAGGGGTCTGCATCAGGTACTCGAAGCCCGGCAGGTTGGGAAAGCAGGCCATGGTGGCGAACATGCCCTGGTGGGTATGCGTACCGTTGGAGAAGAAGCGATCGAACAGCAGCCCTTCCTTGGCCAGCTTGTCGAAGTACGGCGTGATGTTGGTGGTGCTGCCCAGGGCGCCGACGGAATGCCCGGCGAAGCTCTCCATCAGGATCACCACGACGTTCTTGATCGGCAGGCTATTGGCCGCCGGTGGATTGAAGTCGCGGCGGATCGCTGCGCTGTCGGCGTCCACCAACTGATCGTGCTCGGTGAGCACCAGGTCACGCACGACCTGCGTGGCTTCTTCCTGCTTGACGGTGGCCTTCCAGACATTGGCGCGGTCTTCACCAAAGCGGCTATGGGCGGCATCGATCAGGGTCAGGGTGCCATTGAGGCCCAGCTGGTTGACGAAGTTGGAGTCGGTGGTGAAGGCATCACCCCAGCGCATCGGCGGGCCCTGGCGCAGGGTACCGCGCGCGGCAATCACTGCCACCAGCAGAATTACCACGAACACCACCGCGCGCATGTACCACGGCGCCACGCTGCGCAGGCCGGCAACACGGCTGGAGTAGGCGTCACGCGGGCGGGTCATGCGGTCGATACCCTTGAACAGCAGGCTCAGCAGCCAGGTGCCAAAGGCCCAGGCCAGCAGGTAGCGCACCACCGGGAAGCCGTACCAGAGCATGCTCAGCACGGTCTTGGGGTCTTCCTTCACGTACTGGAATACCAGGCCGTTGAGGCGCTGGTGGAACTCGCGATAGAAGTCCATCTCCATCAGGCCGAGGAACATCACCACGCTGGACGCTGCCGTCAGCCACAGGCGGAACAGGCCGCGTGCAGCCATGGCGCGCGCGCTGAGGATCGCCAACAGCAACGGGATGCTCAGGTAAACCACCACCCGCAAGTCGAAGCGCAGGCCGTTCAGAAAGCCTTCAGCCACGGTGGCGAGCGGCGTGTCGCCGATCATGTCGCTGTTGTAGAGCAGCAGCGCAAGGCGCACCAGGCTAAGCATCAGCATGATCACCAGGCCGCACAGCAAGGTGTAGGCAAGGTGTGATTTGAGCGTTGGTTGCAGCAGCGGGCGCGAGGCGGCCCGCTGATGACTCAAGGCATCCGTGTTAGCCATGGATTGGGAGATCCCTAGGATTCAGATTTTTATGAGGGCACTGCAGTGAAGCCGCAGCAAAACAGCTTAATTTGCCCTAAACGCCCGGGCGTTGCGAGGCCCTTGGACGAACAGATAATTGCGCGCGCGGATTGTCGGCAATCGGATGTGAAAATTCTGTTGAGGGCCGGGCTCGAACCTGAGCGCGAGGATGCGGTATGGTTGGGGCTGCACGTGTCCGGAGACAGCCTTGATGCATTTTCGTTATCACCCCAGCCCCATTGGCCAATTGTTGCTGGCCGGCGATGCGCAGGGCCTGCATCTGCTGCACATGGACAGCGCGCACCCATGGGCACTGGATGAGCGCTGGCAGCCCGCTGGCGGGCAACTGGACGAGGTGGCACGTCAACTGGACGACTACTTCGAGGGCAGGCGCCAGCGCTTCGAGCTGACCCTGGCGCCACGCGGCACCGAATTTCAGCGGGCGGTCTGGTGGGCTTTGCAGCAGATACCTTATGGCACCACCACCAGCTATGCGCAGCTGCGAACACGATCGGCCGCCCCAAGGCCATTCGCGCAGTGGGCACGGCAAACGGTGCCAACCCGGTCGCAGTGATCGTGCCCTGCCATCGGGTGATCGGCAGCGATGGCAGCCTGACCGGGTTCGCCGGGGGGCTGGAGCGCAAGCAGCAGTTGCTCCAGCTTGAAGGCGCCTGGTTGATCTGACAGACCGCGTCGCGCCCTGGCCAGCAAAGCTGGTGCCTACAGGCCTTGCTAGAGCTTTACGTTGCCCCTGGGCCCGGCAATCGCCCAGATGATCAGCCCCAGCACCGGCAACAGCAGGATCAGCAAGATCCACAACACCTTGGCCCCACCGCTGGCCCCGCTCTTGATCACATTGATGATCGCCCAGATATCCAACGCCAGGATGATCAGGCCCACCAGCCCATTGAACGTAGATCCCATGCCGATACTCCCATGAGTGCACCTGCCACACAGCGTAGCTGGCTATCACGGCCATAGAGGCAAATCGTTCGTCAGCACTACGCCGTACTGCTTACACTCGGCTTATCGATTTGCCCGACAGAGGTCTGCCATGCCCCCCGCCCACAGCGACACCAGCCCACCCTCACTGTGGAGCGCCTGGCTGCAGCAGGCGCAAAACGCCCCCTGGCTCAGTGCCGGCCTTGGCCTGAGCCTGCTGGCGGTACTTGGCTTGCTGCTGGCCAGTGCCTGGAATGCGCTACACGGCGACAACAAGGACAACCTGCAGATGGCCATGCTCGGCGGCCTGGCCGGCTTCGCCGCCACCGCACTGGGGGCAGTGCTGGCCGTGGTACTGCGTGACGTCAGCACCCGCGCGCAGGACGTGATGCTCGGCTTCGCCGCGGGCATGATGCTCGCCGCCAGCTCCTTCTCGCTGATACTGCCTGGCCTGGAGGCAGCCCGCGAGATCACCGGCAACGGCCCCTTTGCCGCGCTCACCGTGGTGGTCGGCATGGGCCTGGGGGTGCTGCTGATGCTCGGACTGGATCGGTTCACCCCGCACGAACATGAAAGCACCGGCCCGTGCGGCCCGCAATCGGAGCGCATCAATCGAGTGTGGTTGTTCGTGCTGGCGATCACCCTGCACAACCTGCCCGAAGGCATGGCCATCGGCGTGAGCTTCGCCACTGGTGACCTCAATGTCGGGCTGCCGCTGACCAGCGCCATTGCCATCCAGGACATTCCCGAAGGGCTGGCGGTGGCCCTGGCCCTGCGCGCCACCGGCCTGTCCAACCTCAAGGCGGCGCTGGTGGCAATCGGCTCGGGCTTGATGGAGCCGATCGGCGCAGTCATCGGCCTGGGCATTTCCACCGGTTTTGCCATCGCCTACCCGGTGAGCATGGGGCTGGCGGCGGGCGCGATGATCTTTGTGGTATCCCACGAAGTGATCCCGGAAACCCACCGCAACGGCCACCAGACTTCTGCCACCCTGGGCCTGATGGGCGGCTTTGCGGTCATGATGTTTCTCGATACCGCCCTTGGCTAGACGTGCACCGCGACCCGCAGCGCCTCCAGCGCAGGCGCTGCGCTGATGCCCACCTCGGCGCACAGTTCGAGCACGCGCGGCAGGTCATTGCCGTACACCAGCACCATCTGCAACTCGTCATCGAGCAACTGGCTGAAGTTGAGCAGGACGTAGCCGCCGTTGTCCTTGTTCATGCTGCCCATCTGCACCTGGATACGGTTGAGCGCGGTGAGCGCCTCGACCTTGACCAGTTGCTTGGGTTTGATGTTGAAGGCAACGTCCTTGCCGAACGAGTCGGTGATCTGCTGGAACAGGTCACTGTAGCTGTCCGCCTGGAACAGCACGGTCTCGGGCAGGCTGCCGACCACCACCCATTCACCCAGCGGGATCGGGAAGCTGTCGTCGTAGTTGATGTCGGGGTTGGCCGCCAGGAACCCTCGCGGGTCGGCGTAGGCCTGGGCGGCTTCGTCGGCAATGCGCTCGATGTCGGCGTCGGCGAGGCAGCCGGAGCTGATTTTGCCGATGAGTTCGACCAGTTGATTTTTCATGACGGGGGCCTTGCGACGCGGAAAAAAGTCGCCAAGGATAGCCGCAAACGCCCCCGAGGGGTTAGCCGGCCAGCGCCTGCAACTGGGCCGCAGTATCCACCGCACCCATGGTTTGCGCGGCGACCAGCGCGGTAGTGCCCTGTGCATCACGGTGCTCGGGGTTCGCGCCTTTGCCCAGCAGGTACGCCACGATCGCCGTGCGATTGAACATGGCCGCCAGCATCAATGCGGTGCGCCCGTCCGCCGCGGCGCCATCGATCGCCGCGCCCTGCTCCACCAGCAACTCGAGCATGGCCTGGTTACCCTTGAACGCAGCGCCGGCGATGGGCAACTGACCCTTGTCGTTGGGCAACTGCGGGTCGGCACCATGCGCGAGCAATACCGACACCGCCGCCAGATGGCCGTGGTAGCTGGCCAGCATCAGCAGGGTATCGCCATTGCCGTTGCGCAGGTTGACCGGCAGCCCCTTTTCCAGCAAACGGCCCAGCATGTCGGCATCGCCCTTGCGTGCACGGTCGAAGACCTCTTCGGCAAACGCTGCGGCTTCGTCATCGTTCATGGGGGTTGGGGCGTGTGGGTCGGACATGGGGAACCTCCTGGCTGCGGTAGAGCCCAAGTCTTTGTCAGACAGCGCGCAAGGTCAACTCGGCATCGCCCATGGGCGTGACAGAGCAAATCTATTGGCCAGCCCACCCTGCAAAATGCACTGTGCAAACTGCACGACCATGCACAATGCACGACACGCCCATGCACAAAAATGCATAAAGCATTGTTTTAAAAGGATTTTTTATATTGAAATAGCTGGCACGGTCGCTGCAACCATCACTCCATGTCTGCCACACAACAGTCAGGAGCTGATATGGACCTCATCCAGCAAAAATTTGCCTCGGTATTTTCCGCCTACGACGTCGCGACCCAGGCCCGCCCCGATGGCGGTGTACTGCTGACATTGCGTGCAGCCGATGGCAAGCAGGTCAAACGCTCGATCTCGTACGGCCAACTGCACAGTGCAGAACAGTTGTCCTGGGCGATCAGCGCGATCCGCCGTGACCTGGCCGAGCAGGCCAGCGAGTTGCCGGTGATTTCGATGCTGCAGAGCCAGCAGCGGTTTGCGTTGCCGACCTACCGTTGACCGCATCGCGGCCTTCGCTGGCAAGCCAGCTCCCACAGCTGCTCCACCGCTCTGAAAACCGGCGTGGTGCGTGGAGGAGCAGGCTTGTCAGCGAATGGAGGGCCGCGCTCAGTCGTCCAACCGCGCAAAACCTTGCGCCACCTTGTCACCGGTCAAGCGGGCAACCAACCCTTGCGGCTGATTGAACAGCCTCACCGCCACGCAATGCGGATGTTCGCCGCCATCGATCCATACCCGTGTACCCGCTGGCACCACGATCAGGTCGCCCTTCTCGCAGTACACGGCATACACATACTCCCCCGCACGCACACTGATCTGGCCACGTCCGGCCGCGAAGAAACGCACCAGGTCTTCATCGTAGGTGTGCTCGTCGAGCAGCTCGATGGCTTGCTCACCACGGGTGCTGATGACATCGACGTGGCGATAGCCACGTTCGGTCATCAGCCTGTCGATGGGCCCGCGGTAGGCCGCCAGCACCCCGTCCTGCCCGGTACCTGCCTGCACGGGCGCCTGCGCCGACCAGCGCTCGAACCGCACCCCATGCTCGGCCAGTGTCGCGGCGATGTCTTCAAGGTGGGTCAGCACCTTGTTGGGGATGTCCGGGGTGGACTGGTGATACACGCTCAGGCAACTCATGGGGCCTTGTCCTCTTTCATTCGAATCGCAATGATAACGGCTGCGGCCAGCGCCGCGACGCTGGCAATACTAAAGGTGGTGGTGGCGCCCAGCGCATTCCAGCTGTAGCCCGAATACAAGGCGCCCAAGGCGCCGCCAGTGCCGGCCAGCGCCGCGTACAACGCCTGGCCCTGGCCCTGCTGACGCGCGCCGAAGCTGCGCTGCACGAAGGCAATCGCGGCGGCATGAAAACTGCCGAACGTGGCGGCATGCAAGAGTTGCGCAACCAGCAGCACGCCCAGGTGCTCGGCAAAACCGCCCAGCAACAACCAGCGCAACGCCGCCAGCACGAAGCTGGCCAACAGCACACGCCGCAACGAGAACCGCGCCAGGATCCAGCTCATGGCCAGGAACATCAGCACCTCGGCCACCACCCCCAGCGCCCACAGCATACCGATGGTGCCACGCAGGTAGCCCAGGCGTTCCAGGTGCAGGGTGAGGAAGGTGTAATACGGCCCGTGACTCAGTTGCATCAACGCCACGCACACATAGAATGCCGCCACACCGGGGCTGGCCAGTTGCTTGAGGAAGCCGCCGCCATTGGCGCGTTCGTGCTGGCCCGGGGGCTGCGCGTTAGGCACCCAGAGGCTGGCCAGCACGATGCCGGCCATGATCACCACCAGCGCCATCGGGTAGATGTCCAGGCTCAGCCATTCGAACAGCCGCCCCAGCGCCACCACAGTCAGGATGAAACCGATCGACCCCCACAGGCGCACCTGGCTGTAGCGCGCGGTCTGCCCTTGCAGGTGCGCCAGCGTGATGACCTCGAACTGCGGCAGCACCGCGTGCCAGAAGAACGCATGCAACGCCATCACCAGCGCCAGCCAGGCATAGCTCTTGGCCACGAGAATCAGCGAAAAACTTGCCAGCGTGCACAGGGCGCCGAGCCGTACGATCAGCAGACGCTGGCCGCTGCGGTCACCCAGCCAGCCCCACAGGTTAGGTGCCACGCAGCGCATCAGCATGGGGATTGCCACCAGCTCGCCTATGCGCGCACTGGAGAACCCCAGGTGATCGAAATACAACGCCAGAAACGGCGCGGTCGAACCCAGCAGGGCAAAGTAGAACAGGTAGAAACTGGACAGCCGCCAGTAAGGAATGGGCGCCACGGCTCAGCGAGCCGCGGCGCAGGCGACGCGTGGGCGCATTACAACTGGCCCAGCACCGGCGTGCCGACCCGTACATCGGCGTTCTGCCCACGGTGACGCAGCAGGTGATCCATCAGCACGATGGCCATCATCGCCTCGGCAATCGGTGTGGCACGGATGCCCACGCACGGATCGTGACGACCCTTGGTGATCACCTCCACCGGGTTGCCGTCGACATCGATCGAGCGGCCTGGGGTGGTGATGCTGGAGGTGGGTTTGAGCGCCAGGTGCGCAACGATGGGCTGGCCGGACGAAATACCGCCCAGAATGCCGCCGGCATTGTTGCTGAGGAAGCCTTCGGGGGTCAGTTCGTCGCGGTGTTCGGTGCCGCGCTGCGCGACGCTGGCAAAACCGGCACCGATCTCGACCCCCTTGACCGCATTGATGCTCATCAGCGCGTGGGCCAGCTCGGCGTCGAGGCGGTCGAAGATCGGCTCGCCCAAACCGGGCATCACGCCCTCGGCAACCACGGTGATCCGGGCACCCACCGAGTCCTGGTCACGCCGTAGCTGGTCCATGTAGGCCTCCAGCTCCGGCACTTTGTCCGGGTCGGGGCTGAAGAAGGCATTGTGCTCCACCGACGCCCAGGTCTTGAACGGAATTTCGATCGGGCCCAGCTGGCTCATGTAGCCACGAATGCGAATGCCCTGGCTGGCCAGGTACTTTTTCGCGATGGCACCGGCCGCCACGCGCATGGCGGTTTCGCGCGCCGAACTGCGGCCGCCGCCACGGTAGTCACGCTCGCCGTACTTGTGGTGGTAGGTGTAGTCGGCGTGGGCCGGGCGGAACAGGTCCTTGATCGCCGAGTAGTCCTTGGACTTCTGGTCGGTGTTGCGAATCAGCAGGCCGATGGCGCAACCGGTGGTACGGCCCTCGAAGACCCCCGAGAGGATCTCGACCTCGTCGGGCTCCTGACGCTGGGTGGTGTGCCGGCTGGTGCCGGGCTTGCGCCGGTCCAGATCGTGCTGCAGGTCGGCCAGCGAAATCTCCAGGCCGGGGGGGCAGCCATCCACAATGGCGACCAACGCCGGGCCATGGCTTTCGCCAGCGGTGGTGACAGTGAACAGCTTGCCGTAGGTATTGCCGGACATGCAGGACGCTCCGCGATCAGCTTTTTAACGGGTTGGTAACAAGCCAATCAGTATACGCAGGGTATACCCTTAGTTCACCTGCGACGGCGAACCTAATGCCGCGGGCCGGGTCCAAACGCCACCTCGTTTCGATAGTGGCCTGATGATGCTGCGCACAACCGCCCTGCTGTTTCTGTTGTTCACCGGCCTGGCCCAGGCGGCCCCCACGGTGCTGCAGCGCCCGATCAGCCTGGATACCGGGGCGGGCACGCTGCACGGCAGCCTGCTGTTGCCGCGCAGCGACACGCCGCCGCCGGTGGTGCTGATCATCGCCGGCTCCGGCCCCACCGACCGTGACGGCAACAACCCGGCGGGCGGGCGCATCGACAACCTCAAGCGTCTGGCACTGCTGCTGGCCAACCAGGGCATCGCCAGTGTGCGCTATGACAAGCGCGGGGTCGCCGCAAGCCGGCCGGCAACCCCGGATGAACGCAACCTGAGCGTGGAGCGCTACGTGGCCGACGCCGTGGCCTGGGGCCAGGCACTGCGCAGCGACCAGCGCTTTGGCAACCTGATCGTGCTGGGGCATAGCGAGGGCGCGCTGATCGCCAGCCTGGCCGCCGAGCAGGCAGGTGCCAGTGCAGTGATCTCGCTGGCCGGCAGCGGTCGCCCGGTCGACCAGGTGCTGCGCGAGCAGTTGAGCGAGCGCCTGCCACCGCAGGAACGCCTGCAGGGCGAGCGTGTGATCGAGCAGCTCAAGGCCGGCCAACTGAGCCCGCAGGTACCCGCCGCCCTGCGTGACGTGTTCCGCCCCAGCGTGCAGCCGTACCTGATCTCGCTGTTCCGCCAGGACCCGGCCGCCGCGTTTGCCCGCCTGCACCTGCCGGCCTTGATCGTGCAGGGCCGCAACGACGTGCAGGTGGATGTCGAAGACGCCGAGCGCCTGCAGGCCGCCAAGCCGGACGCAGAGCTTGCGCTGATCGACGGCATGAACCACATGCTGCGCATCAGCCCGCGCGACATGAGCGCACAGCGCGACAGCTACAGCAATCCGCAACTGCCACTGGCCAGCGCCCTGGGTGAGCGGATCGTCGCCTTCATTCGTCGATTGCCGGCGGCGTGAGGCGAATTGGCGCAAATTGTATCTCCAGTCTTGACCGAAGCGGCCGATAAGCCGGTGCTGGCATCGCTCTTGCGACCAGCCTGCTGCGCACAAGAGGACCGCCGTGATGACTGAAGCCACTCCCCAGGACGCCCAAGACGCGACCGAAGAAGCTCCCGAAGCTGCCCCGCTGCCGTGGGCGGACGTTGCGCCCGAGCATTTCCAGATGCTGCGCCTGGCCCCGCTGCCCACCGACCGCAACATCGGTGCGCGGCCGCTGCGCTTCGTGCAGTACGGTTTCGCCGAGCGCCACAGCAAGACCCACAGCCTGCTGCGCATGGAAGTGCGCCTGCCTGGGCAGAAGGTACGCAAGGAACAGAACCACCTGGATATCTGGGTCGACCACGAACTGCATCAGATCAGGATCAAGCCGGACAGCGGCTTGCAGATCGAACCGGTCAGCCGCGGGCTGGGGCGCTTCCTGCTGGCTCAGGCGGTGCAGTGGGTGCAGCGCAAGTGGTCGCATTACCGTGTCGAGGGCATGGCCCTGGCCAACAAGGACGCGCTGAACGAAGACACACGCCTGCGCCGTGACCATGTGCTGCGCAGCCATGGGATGGACGTAGAGTACGCCGATGCCCAGCACCTGAAGGGGCGTTGCGTGGAAGTACAGGCGGGGCAGCTCAAGGGTGGCTGGAACACCGACAAGGTGCACAAGGTGGAGATTCTGGATGCGGCAGCCATGCTGCAGCAGGCCGAACAGAACCTGCAGGAGAAGGAAGCGCAGTTGCGCGAACGCGACGAGCGGGTCAACCAGTACCGCCGCGAGGACAGCGGGCTGCGCTTTACCATCACCTGCCTGGTGGCCTTCGCGGTGTTCCAGGCCGGGTTGCTGATCTGGATTGCCACCAACCGCTAGACACTTCGCCGGCCAGGCCGGCTCCTGC
>NZ_JAAHBU010000325.1 GCF_010671725.1 Pseudomonas brassicae
AGGTAGGGGTTTTGTCTTTTAGCCCCTTGGCCAGCTGTGCTTGTCAACCCGCGAAAAAAACACCCGCATGGGGTGGTTGTTCCTGACGAGATACTCAGCCCAAAGGGTCTTTCCTTTCCTTGTTACTTTCCCTGTCAGTGAGCAATGATTGCGAGCCTTCAAGGGCCTGGTGCGCGAGCGCCGTCTGTTGCATTGGCTGAAACTTGGCCATGCTCTTGATCTCCATTTCTTCTTTCATTTGCTGTGCAATCTGTTTATCGATCAGTTCTTTCTTTTCGGGTGGCAGAGCTTCGTATTCTTCAAGACTAAGCCCCATTTCACGGAGCATCTTCTCGCGAATTTTCTGTTCCGGTGAAAGCGCCATGTAGTCGAGAAACTCCTGGCGCGCGTTGCCCTGCGTCTCTATCTGCGCGCCGATAGCGGATCGCTCAGGGTTCTGGAGGCTCAGCATCAACTTGGCGAAAGCTTCATTCTGCTGGTCCTGTGAGCGCTGTTGGGAGGCATCGCCACCTTGCTGGGGCTGCGCTTTGGCGGTTTCGATTGGTAGGGCGGCGTAGGGGGCAGAAGTATCGATAGTCGGCGCAGTGGGGCGCTGCTGGGCGCTGGCTGTGATTTGCCAGCCATAGTCATTGATGATGCTCACCTTATGGTTCTCCTTGAGCAGTATTTTAGCCTGAGAGGGCACTCGCAAAAGGTGTGCCAGCACCTCTATCCCCGCCGGCTATGGAGATCTCGGGCCGGGACAGCAACGTAGGATTGCCTTGTAGCGGCGGTTGGTTGCCGAAAGCGGCAATGGGCAGGCGTCAGGTTGACGGGGCATTCATCCAGCGTGCGCCGCAGGCGAGATCCGCGCGCGTGTATTTGGCCTCAAGCATCAGCAGGCTGCGTTTTTTATCCAGGCCACCACTGTAGCCGGTGAGATGCCCTGTCGCAGCGATCACCCGATGGCAGGGCACGATGATCGAGACGGGGTTCACTGCGTTGGCCATGCCGATCGCGCGGGCTGAGGAGGGTTTGCTCATGGCCTTGGCCAGTGCACCGTAAGTGCTGGTAGTACCATAGGGGATGCTTCTGAGCAGGGCCCAGGCTTGCTTGAGAAATGCGCTGCCCAGCGGCGCGATCGGCAAATCGAATTCACGCCGAGTGCCCTCGAAGTATTCGCCTAATTGGGTGCAGGCGGCGGTGGCGACCTGCTGGTCCGCCGTAGCCTCGCGGTACTGGGGCCAGGGATCGAAGTGCTCAGGAAGGCCGAGGTCGAGCCTGATGAGCTCGCCTTGAGTGTTGAACAGTAAGTTGATCCTGCCCAGTTGGCTATCGAGATAGCCCCTGAACAAGCGGCGACGGGCAGTGAGCATGCAAGTGTCTCCGGGTACCAAGTAAAAAGACCGCCCGGATGCGCCAGGCGGTCAATGCCTACCAGTTTTGCGGGCGCGCAGTTGGGCCAGAGTGTGATGGGAACAGCGGCAGGACGTCCTCTGCCAGTTCCTGGATAATCTCGTACGGCGAACGTTCAGCCATTTGAATGCCCAGTGCAGCATGGTTCACACCGGCATCTCGCCATTCAGTCAGCAAGTCGATCAGGCCTTTGCGCCCGGTCTTGAGTACATAGCCGCCGCGTAGCGGAGTGCGGGGGAAATTCGGATCTTCTGCCAGGTCGATCCATTCGTTGGTCATGTGAGGCCGAAAACCGCCTCCAGGAATATTCGAGCGCCAGGCGCGTACTTTTTCTGCCAGACGCCGCGGGCCAAGACTGTTTTGCGTGGAGTCCGGATAGGTCAGCCAGCCGTCGGCATGTTCGCCAAGCCACTGCATTGATTGACGGGACGAACCGGTCACGATCAGCGGAATACGACCCGTGACCGGCTTGGGCAGTAATTGCCCCCCCGCTCAGGCTGCCCAGTGGTGAATGAATTGCACGTGGTTCGGCCTGCAGCAATTGCCGAAAGTAGTCGGTCGCGTGGGCAAAGCGTTCGCCCCGCGCGCTGTGCTCAAGCCCATAAGCCGGAAACTCCAACGGGCGATCACCCGAGGCGATACCCATGACCAGGCGGCCACCAGACAGCTGGTCGATGGTTGTCGCGGCCTTGGCAAGGTCAATGGGATGACGTAGCGAGAAAATTGCACTACCGGTCACCAGTGCGATCTGTTTTGTGCGGGCCGCCAGGTACGCAAGGTAGGTGAAAGGATCGAACAACTGCCCTGCGTCGCCAAAAAACGGATCGTACAGTGGCACGTCGCGTACCCAGGCGGCGGCGAAACCCAGCCGATCGACTTCACTCACAAGGTCTGCCTGGCCGTTCAATACCGCCATGTCACCTTGGTAAAACCGCAGTGGCAAAAAAATACCCAGTGTCAGTTGGTCGTGCGCGAACATCCGCCGGTAGCCCGGATGCTCGGCAAAAGCCGATGCATCCGCACCTGCAGTTGAGGGGGGAATTGCATGTATCACGGTTTCGTTCATACCCGTTCCTTGGTTCATGGGGTCAGGGGCCGGTCGCCGGGGTGGGTACAGCAATGCCACGTTGTACCGCTGGGCGCCGTGCCATGCGTTCATGCCAGGCGCTCAGGTGTCGGTAGCTGAGGAAGTCGAATTGGACGATGCGTGCAATATGCATCCAGCCGAAGGTTGCGATATCGGCAATCGAGTACTCGATACCGGCAAGCCAGTGGTGATGTGCCAGGTGATGGTCAAGTGTCGCGAAGGCAGCTTCAGTCAATTGCCGATAACGCGCGATAGCGGCGGGGTTGGATGTGCTGTCGAACATTTCGAAGTGCACGCGTTGGCCCAGCAGTGGCCCCATGCTTGAACTATGAAACATCAGCCAGGTGATCGCTGACCAGTGTGCTGATGGCTCAGTGGGAAGCAGGCGCCCGGTTTTTTGCGCGAGGTACAGCAAGATAGCGGCAGACTCGAAGAGTGTGATGCCGCTCGCGGCGTCCACCAGTACCGGAATACGGCCATGGGGATTCAGTTTCAGAAAATCTGGTCGTCGGTGTTCACCGTGCTCGATATGTACATGCTTCAGGGTGTAAGGCAGCTCGAGCTCTTCCAGGGCAATCGTGATTTTGAAGCCATTGGGTGAGCTGTCGGTGTAAAGCGTCAGGTCGCGGGCTTTCGTCATTGTTTAAACCTTAGCAGTACTATTTTCTGGGCGAAGCGTGTGTTGCTATCCTAGTCAGGTAAAAAGGCTTTTAAAAACGATGAATTCTCTTCCAAGGCATTAGATTTTCTAAATCAAGGATTGGCAAATGGGGGCTGTACTACCGTTGCTTGCACTACGTGCCTTCGCCGAGACCGGGCGACTTGGCAGCCTGAAGGCTGCGGCCGAGAGCCTGGGGGTCACGCCTGGCGCGATAAGCCAGCAGATCCGGCTGCTTGAAGACCGACTGGGGGTCACGCTGTTTGTCCGCAGCCGGCATGGTGTCTATCTCACCGAAGCGGGCGCGCGTGCACACCCGGGTTTGCTGCGTGGTTTCGATCAGATCGAAAAATCCCTGGCAACCTTGCAGGCGCTGTCTGTCGAGAAAACCCTTACGATCAGTACCGTCCCGTCGCTTGCGTCCACCTGGCTGGTGCCGAGAATCGGGCGTTTCAGCACTCGTCATCCCGGTATCGAGGTGCGTGTCGAGGCATCGTCAAAACTGGTGGACTTCAAGCGCGAGCGAATAGACGTGGCCTTGCGCCATGGTCTTGGCAGTTACCCCGGTTTGGAGTCGATCCTGCTGATGGCGCCGGTCCTGCTTCCTGTGGCGAGCCCTGCCTTGCTGGCCAAAGGGCCAGCGATCAGCAGTCCGCTCGACTGTCTGCAATACCCTCTGCTGCAGGATGCCGATCGTGCCGACTGGATGCTCTGGCTGCAGGCGCATGGGGTGGAGGTCGACAGCGCGGCGCAACGTGGGCCAAGCTTCGACGAAGACCTGCTGCTGTTGCGCGCGGCAGCAACGGGGCAGGGTATCGCTCTGGTTCAGGACAAGCATGCACAGGAAGACATCGAGTCGGGCAAGCTGGTCGTCGCCTTGGACAAGCCTTGGCCGTCGCGCTTTGCCTACTACGCCGTCACTCGAGCAGAATCCTTGCAGCGTCCCGAGGTGCAGGCATTTATCGACTGGGTGCGGGAAGAAGCCGGCGTGATGACGGCTCTTCCTGCGGCGTGATCGGTAAGTGTGACGTCTGGCGCGTCATCTCTGGGACGTACCTCAGAGGTGCAACGCATGGCCCAAAGCGCGCAATGCCGCCTCCTGCACGGCTTCACCCAAGGTCGGGTGGGCATGGATGGTGCCCGCCACATCCTCAAGCCGTGCGCCCATCTCCAGCGATTGCGCAAACGCGCTCGAAAGCTCCGATACACCGACCCCCACAGCCTGCCAGCCAAGAATCAGGTGGTTGTCGCGACGTGCCACCACGCGTACGAAACCACTGCGTGATTCCAGCGTCATGGCCCGGCCATTGGCGGCAAAGGGGAACTGCGCGACGATGCAGTCCAGCCCTTCCTGCTGCGCCGTGTCAGGCGTCTTGCCGACCACCACGAGCTCCGGATCGGTAAAGCACACGGCGGCGATCGCCACGGGGTTGAACTCGCGGGAGTGGCCAGCGATCAACTCGGCGACCATCTCGCCCTGGGCCATGGCGCGGTGTGCCAGCATCGGCTCGCCACTCAGGTCACCAATGGCCCATACGTTGCGCATACTGGTCTGGCACCGTGCATCGATGGCAATTGCCGCACCGTTCATCTTGAGCGCAGTGCTTCCAGGTTGAAGCCCTGGGTGCGTGGCCGACGCCCGACGGCCACCAGCACCTGGTCGGTGTCCAGCTTCAGTTGCTCACCGTTGGCGTCGCGTACCTGCAGGCGATGTGTGGCGGCGTCGAAACCTTCGACGCTGTGCTGGAGATAGAGCGGTATGCCGAGCTTTTTAAGTGACTCGGCCACGGGCTGGGTGAGTTCGCTGTCGTAGCTCGGCAAGATGCGCTCACGCGCCTCGACCACGCTCACCTCGACGCCGAGCTTGCGGTAGGCAATGCCCAGCTCAAGGCCGATATAGCCAGCGCCTACCACCGTCAGGCGCCGTGGCAGACGTTTGGGGGCCAGCGCCTCGGTGGATGAAATGATTGCATCGCCCAACGGCAGCATGGGCAATTCGACACTACTGGAGCCGGTGGCCAGCAACAGGTGCTCGCACTGAATGCGCTGCCCATCGACGTCGACCGTCTTGCCATCAACGACGTGCGCCCAGCCATGGATGACCGTGACCCCGTGCTTCTTGAGCAGGGCGGCCACACCGCTGGTGAGGCGATCGACGATGCCGTCCTTCCAGGCAACACTCTGGGCGATGTCCAGGCTCGGCGCCTGGACCGTGATGCCCAGTTGCGCGTGCTGGCTGTGCTGGTGGGTCTGATGGAACTGCTCGGCCACATGGATCAGCGCCTTGGACGGGATGCAGCCGACGTTCAGGCACGTGCCGCCCAGTGCCTGGCCTTCGACCAGCACGGTGGGAATGCCCAGTTGCCCGGCACGAATGGCTGCCACATAACCGCCTGGGCCGCCGCCAATGATCAGCAGGGTAGTCTTGAGGGTCTGCATGGTCACTCCACAAACAGGCTGGCGGGTTGTTCCAGCAGGCCACGGATGGCCTGGATGAAGAGCGCGGCATCCATGCCGTCGACCACCCGGTGATCGAACGAGCTGGAGAGGTTCATCATCTTGCGTACCGCGATCTGGCCGTTGACCACCATGGGCCGCTCGACGATGCGGTTGACGCCGACGATGGCCACTTCCGGGGTATTGACCACCGGGGTGCTGACGATACCGCCCAGTGCGCCCAGGCTGGTCAGGGTGATGGTCGAGCCCGACAGCTCCTCGCGACTGGCTTTGTTGTTGCGCGCCGCGTTGGCCACGCGGGCAATTTCACTGGCGTTGCCCCACAGGTTGCCGGCTTCGGCATGGCGCAGCACCGGCACCATCAGCCCGTTGTCCCCTTGGGTGGCAATGCCCACATGCACTGCGCCATGGCGGGTGATCAACTGGGCTTCGTCGTCGTAGGTGGCATTGATCTGCGGGAACTCGCGTGCGGCGATCACCATCGCTCGCACCAGGAAGGGCAGCAGGGTGAGTTTGCCGCGGCGTTCACCGTGTTTCCTGTTCAAGTGCACGCGCAGCTCTTCGAGCGCGGTGACGTCGATTTCCTCGACATAACTGAAGTGCGCCACGCGGCGCTTGGCGTCCTGCATGCGCTGGGCGATCTTGCGCCGCAGGCCGATCACCGGGATCTGCTCGGCATCGGTACGTTTGCCATAGCCGCCCGGTGCTGCGCTGCTACTGGTGCTCGGCTGCGCCAGGAAGACATCGAGGTCTTCATGCAGGATACGCCCGGCCGGCCGCTGCCATGCACGTAACGCAGCTCGATGCCGGCGTCCAGCGCGCGCTTGCGCACGGCCGGCGATGCCAGGGGGCGCTCGTTGGCCGCACGCGGCACGAGTGCGGCCTGACGTTGCGCAGTACAGGCAGGCGCTGGTGCCCCTGCCGCGACCACCGGTTGAACCTGAGGCGCCTCAGGCTTGCTGGCCGCTGCTGGCGCTTCAGCTGCCTGGGCAGGCTTGCCGCTACCCTCCTGGTAGTTGCCGGCGCCTTCGACTTCGATGCGAATCAGCTCGCTGCCGACCGCCATGACTTCGCCAGGCTGACCGCCCAGCGCCAGCACCTTGCCGCTCACCGGCGAGGGGATTTCCACGGTGGCCTTGTCGGTCATGACATCGGCGACCACCTGATCTTCGGTGACGGTGTCGCCGACCTTGACGAACCACTCCACCAGTTCAACTTGGGCGATGCCTTCGCCAATGTCCGGCATCTTGATGACGTGCGTGCCCATTCAGACCTCCATGACCCGTTTCAATGCGGCGCCCACGCGTGAGGGGCCGGGGAAATACGCCCATTCCTGCGCGTGCGGGTAGGGTGTATCCCAGCCGGTGACACGTTCGATCGGGGCTTCGAGGTGATGGAAGCAATGCTCCTGCACCAGCGCCACCAGTTCGGCGCCAAAGCCGCAGGTACGCGTGGCCTCGTGCACGACCACGCAGCGACCGGTCTTCTTCACCGAGGCGACGATGGTCTCCAGGTCCAACGGCCACAGGCTGCGCAGGTCGATGACTTCGGCATCGATGCCGGTTTCCTCGGCAGCCACCTGCGACACGTACACGGTGGTGCCGTAGGTCAGTACCGTCACTGCATTGCCGGGGCGGGTGATCGCGGCCTTGTCCAGCGGCACCGTGTAATAGCCATCCGGTACGGCACTGGCCGGGTGCTTGGACCACGGCGTCACCGGGCGGTCGTGGTGGCCATCGAACGGGCCGTTGTACAGGCGCTTGGGCTCCAGGAAAATCACCGGGTCGTCATTCTCGATCGAGGCGATCAACAGGCCTTTGGCGTCGTAAGGGTTGGACGGCATCACGGTGCGTAGGCCGCAGACCTGGGTGAACATTGCCTCCGGGCTCTGGCTGTGGGTCTGGCCGCCGTAGATGCCGCCGCCGCAGGGCATGCGCAGGGTGAGCGGGGAGATGAACTCGCCCGCCGAGCGATAGCGCAGGCGGGCCATTTCCGACACGATCTGGTCGGAGGCCGGGTAGAAGTAGTCGGCGAACTGGATTTCCACCACCGGCCGCAGGCCATAGGCGCCCATGCCCACGGCGGTACCGACGATGCCACTTTCGGAGATCGGCGCGTCGAACACCCGCGACTTGCCGTACTTGTTCTGCAAGCCTTCGGTGCAGCGGAACACGCCGCCGAAGTAGCCGACGTCCTGGCCATACACGACCACGTTGTCATCGCGCTCGAGCATGATGTCCATGGCCGAGCGCAGGGCCTGGATCATGGTCATGGTGGTAGTCGCCATGGCGGTTTCCAACTGGATAGTGTTGTTGTGATCGTTCATGTCAGATCCCCAGTTCCTGGCGCTGACGCCGCAGGTGGTCGGGCATTTCCTTGTACACGTCCTCGAACATGCTCGCCGGGCTCGGCATCTGCCCACCGGCCAGGGTGCCGTACTGCTCGGCTTCCTTCTGCGCGCCGATGATCTCGGCTTCGAGTTCGGCGGTCACCGCCTGGTGCTCTTCTTCGCTCCAGTGCCCTATGGCGATCAGGTGCTGCTTGAGGCGGGCGATCGGGTCACCCAGCGGGAAGTGGCTCCAGTCGTCGGCAGGGCGATACTTGGACGGGTCGTCCGAGGTAGAGTGCGGGCCGGCGCGGTAGGTCACCCATTCGATCAGGGTAGGGCCCAGGCCGCGACGTGCGCGCTCGGCTGCCCAGCGCGAGGCGGCGTAGACCGCGATGAAGTCGTTGCCGTCGACCCGCAGCGAGGCGATCCCGCACCCCACACCCCGCCCGGCGAACGTGGTGGCTTCACCGCCGGCAATGGCCTGGAAGGTCGAGATCGCCCATTGGTTGTTCACGACGTTGAGGATCACCGGTGCCTGGTAGACGTGGGCGAAGGTGAGTGCGGTATGGAAGTCCGATTCGGCGGTAGCGCCATCGCCGATCCAGGCCGAGGCGATCTTGGTATCGCCCTTGATGGCCGAGGCCATCGCCCAGCCGACAGCCTGCACGAACTGGGTCGCCAGGTTACCGCTGATGGTGAAGAAGCCGGCCTCGCGCACCGAGTACATGATCGGCAACTGGCGGCCCTTGAGCGGGTCGCGCTCGTTGGACAGCAATTGGCAGATCATCTCCACCAGTGACACGTTGCGGGCCATCAGGATGCTTTGCTGGCGGTAGGTGGGGAAGCACATGTCGCTGCGGTTCAAGGCCAGTGCCTGGCCGCTGCCAATGGCTTCCTCGCCCAGGCTCTGCATATAGAAGGACATCTTCTTCTGGCGCTGTGCCACGACCATGCGGCTGTCGAACAGCCGGGTCTTGAGCATCGCGCGCATGCCTTGGCGCAGCACCTCGGGGCCGATGTCTTCGGCCCACGGGCCCAGTGCACGGCCTTGCTCGTCGAGCACGCGGACCAGCCCGTAGGCCAGGTCGGCAGTGTCGGCGGGTTCGGCATCAATGGCGGGTTTACGGACCTGACCGGCGTCGTTCAGGCGCAGGTAGGAAAAGTCGGTCTGGCAGCCTGGCCGGCCTGTAGGCTCGGGCACATGCAGACGCAGGGGGGCGTACTCGTTCATGCTTTATTACGCTCGCTCTGTCTTGTGTTTTTGTTGAGCTTTGAAGCGGTCGCTACTGAACCCGGCTTGTGACCAGGGAGTCAGTCTTGCCTACATCATATTCCGCCAGCAGAAGAATATTTTTCTCAACTTCGTTGCCTTTGGCGCAGCTTGCAGATAAACATTCTTCAAAAGAACAAGAAGCAGGTTAATTTGTCTCATGCGCAAACTGGATCGTACTGACATCGGCATTCTCAACAGCCTTCAGGAAAATGCCCGCATCACCAACGCCGAACTGGCCCGCTCGGTCAATCTTTCGCCCACGCCGTGTTTCAACCGGGTCAAGGCGCTTGAAGAGCTGGGGGTGATTCGCCAGCAGGTAACCTTGCTGGCCCCCGAGGTACTGGGGCTGGACGTCAATGTGTTCATCCACGTCAGCCTGGAAAAGCAGGTGGAGCAGTCGCTGCACCGTTTCGAGGAAGAAATCGCCGAGCGCCCGGAGGTCATGGAGTGCTACCTGATGACCGGCGACCCGGATTACCTGTTGCGTGTGTTGCTGCCGAGCATTCAGGCGCTGGAGCGCTTTCTCGACTACCTCACGCGCCTGCCGGGGGTCGCCAACATCCGCTCCAGCTTTGCCCTCAAGCAGGTGCGCTACAAGACCGCACTGCCGCTGCCGGCCAATGGCCTGACGTTGCCGGGTACAGTGTAGACGGGCACGTATCATATGCTTTGATTGGGCTGCATCACCCCTGGCGCGTTGAGATACGATTTTTGTAATAGTGTTGTTCCTGACGGCTTCAGATACGTGTGGGCGGTGCCGATACAGCCAGACAGGCCGAAAGAAGCCCACAGGGCCAGTCCCCGATTGAGGTTGAGATAATGAGCAACACGCTGAACAAACATGTGGCTGCCTACGAGGGTGGCAATTTGTATGACTTCGACAACGAAATACTGTTGACCTGGTACTCGCAACGCGTTCTGAAGCACGCTACTGGAGCGCGCTCGTTATTGGAATTCGGCTTGGGGCATGGGCATACCACTGAAATTTTCACTACATACCAGATGACGTCCCGCCAACTGGAGCGCTCAGTGATCGACGTAGGCTGGGCCATGGAGGGCAATTATCCTGAGCTCAGTTGCGGCCTGCCGGCGGAGGTCTTTGCGCGATGAAGATACTCATTGTCGGAGGGCAGTCTTCTCTGGGGCAAAGTCTGCTCGCTGTGCTCCAGCCATTTGCGGACGTGGTGACCGCTGGTCGCAGTGGTTGCGATATGAGCTTGGACTTGACGTGGCCTGTCGAACAGCTGCAACTGCCTCAAGGCATTGATGTGGTAATCAATACAGCAGCACATTTCGGTGTGGGTGATATTGATTCGATTGTGGAGGCTGAGCAGGTCAACGCGCTGGGCACACTCAAACTCTGTCATGCCGCACACCTGGCAGGCGTCGGCCACTTCGTCAACATCTCCAGCATCAGCGCATTGCTGCAGCCCGATTCCGAGTTTTATGGAATCTATGCGCTCTCCAAGCGACATGCAGACGAAGTGGTGCAGCTTCACTGTGCCCGGGCCAACCTGCCGTGTACCGTACTGCGACCCTCACAGCTCTACGGTCATGACAGCTTCAGAAAGCATCAGGTATTTCTTTACAACGCCGTGGATCAAGCACTACGCGGTGAGGATGTGATCATTTACGGTAGTCGCGACGCGCGTAGAAACTATCTGTACGCCGAAGATTTTTGCCAGCTTGTCGCAGCGGTCATACGCCAGCGTGTGGAGGGCACATATTCGTGCACCAGTGCGCAAGACTCCAGCCTTGTGGCGGTCGCCAACGCTGCAATCAAGGCTGCTGGCTCCGCGAGCAATGTTCGTTTCAATGATGCATTCAAGGACATGGCTGACAACGTTTTCCCTTATGACGATACGTTGTACCGCAAGACTGGCGTCTATCCAGTGACCGGGATAGAGGAGGGTCTTGCACGGGTGATTGAAAACAGGTTGATAGGATCGTGAAACGAATTCTGGTATCCGGGGCTAGCGGCGTAGTGGGTTATGGTGCGCTGCGTTCGTTGCGTCAAGCGGGTCAGGCGTGTTTTCTCGTGGGTACATCCATCTACGACGATTCAGTCGCCCCCGCATTTTGCGATGCGTTCGAGTTAGCGCCGCCTACCGGCGCGCCCGAGTACCTTGAGTGGCTATTGGATACGCTGCATCGCCACCGGATCGACCTGCTGATTCCCGGTATAGAAGTCGACATGTTTCATTGGCTCGAGCATGTTGTACCGATCCGCGCGACGGGCGCCCAGCCGCTGCTCAATACCCCGGAGCTGGTGAAACTGTGCGAGGACAAATGGCACTTCTATCAGCATCTGGTCGCGGCTAGGGTTTGCTGTGCGATCGAGAGTTCGCTCGAGCAAGATTACGCTGATCTGGTGGCTCGTTTTGGCCTGCCTTTCCTGCTCAAGCCGCGTCGGGGTTTCGGCTCGAAAGGCATAGTGCGAGTCACCTCAGAAGCGGTGTTTGATCAGTATCGCGAACAGCTAGGTAGCGTGCTTATGGCACAGCCGATTGTCGGTACTGACGACGAAGAGTTCACCCTTTCGGCGTTTGGGGACGGGGCTGGTGGGTACTTCGCCTGTATGACGCTACGACGGTATCTTTCCTCTGCCGGATTTACCGAGAAGGGGGAGGTCAGTGACTCTGCACCTTTCCTGTCAGAGGTTGATGCGCTCTGTCGTGTGCTACGCCCGTTGGGGCCTACCAATTTTCAGTTTCGCATGCTGCCACAAGGGCCAAAACTGCTGGAAATCAACCCCAGGGTTTCCTCCTCAACCTCCATCCGCACAGCATTCGGTTACAACGAGTGCGCAATGTCGCTGGATTATTTTCTGGATCAACGCGATCCGGTGCAGCCGGCGATTCGCCGAGGTCGTGCCGTACGCTACACCGAAGAGCAGATTTTCTATGAAGACGGCGTTTATCTCTGACATCCACGGGAATTACGAGGCGCTTTCAGAGGTACTGGCCGAGATTGATCGCCTAGGGGTCACCCGTGTCTACTGCGCTGGCGATGTGGTGGGTTATTACGCGCAAGTTAACGAATGCTGTGCCGAGTTGCGTGAGCGCCAGATTCCCTGCGTCATGGGCAATCACGATTGGTACATGGCCGGTAACGGTTTCTGCCCCCGTTCACATAGCGTGAATGATTGCCTCGCCTATCTGCGCACAATTATCGAACCCGAGCACCTGGAGTGGTTGAGAACCTTCCCGCTGCAGCGAGAGATCGGTGATGTGCGTATGGTGCATGGCGGCTGGGGCGACCCGCTGGATGAATACCTCAAGCCTTCGGCGCAGTACTTCGAGCAACTGCAGGGGCGTGCGTTTGTCACGGGGCATACTCATCATCAGACCGTGCAGCATTTCGGTGACAAGGTCTATTGCAATCCCGGTTCGGTAGGGCAACCTCGTGATGGCGATCCGCGGGCTGCATTTGCAATCTATGAAAGCGGCACGTTCACCTTGCATCGAGTGGAGTACGACATGCAGAAAGTCTTTGACCTTATGCATGCTGCCGGTTTCAACGATTACTACTACGGTGGTTTGAAAACGGGCGCAGCCAGGCTGCAGCGCTTGGCAGATTAGCGTGCCGATGGGCCGCTTTCGGCGGGACCGATGTGCCCCAGCCGGGTCAATTGGCCGACGACATCAGGCTCGTTATGCATCAAAGCGTCGATAATCGACAACCCCGGAACAAACGCCTGCGCGCTGCCACTCTGAGCGTAGGGCGGCAAGGCCGGCTGCAAAAACTCCAGCCTTATACCGGCATGCTCGAAGTCGGCAGCATTGTAGAGGTCCTGACCTCCCACCGGGTTCAGATAGTGAGTTCCGCCGACAGCCTCGACCAGTTCGATGATGCGTTGCTGCCCTTTGCTGGCGGCGTGGGGAATCAGTTCGCTGGCTTTGATCATCGGCGTGTTGATGCCCGTCAGCTCGCAACAGGCCAACAGCAGTCGCTGGTTGAACTCGGCAATGTTGTCCGCTGGACGTTCGAGAAGCGGCTTCAGCCAAGCCAGGGTGCGTTCGACATGCGGTGCACGCCGATAGGCGTTGGCAAGTTTTTCAAGGCACTCCAGAGGGTTGTGGTCAGCTGCCAGGCGTTTT
>NZ_JAAHBU010000326.1 GCF_010671725.1 Pseudomonas brassicae
TCCCACGGGGTCCTCGGCGTACCCGAATCCCTGTGGGAGCTGGCTTGCCAGCGAAGAGGCCCAGACAGACAGCACAGATCCACAGTCCCTTCCCCGCACTTTTGCTATAAGATAACGCCCCTTCTTTTTGCACCCAGCCCTGTACCCGGAGTCTTTCATGACGGCCCCAGCCGACCTCTCGCCTACCCTTGAACTGGCCTGCGACCTGATCCGTCGTCCTTCGGTGACCCCGCTCGACTTCGACTGCCAGAAACAGATGATGCAGCGCCTGGGCGATGCCGGTTTCATGCTTGAACCGATGCGCATCGAAGACGTCGACAACTTCTGGGCCACCCACGGCAGCGACGACGGCCCAGTGCTGTGCTTCGCCGGCCACACCGACGTGGTGCCGACCGGCCCGGTACAGGCCTGGAGCAACGACCCGTTCGATGCCCTGATCGATGCCGACGGCATGCTCTGCGGGCGCGGCGCGGCCGACATGAAGGGCAGCCTGGCCGCCATGGTGGTGGCCACCGAGCGCTTCGTCGCCGACTACCCCAACCACAAGGGCAAGGTCGCCTACCTGATCACCAGTGACGAGGAAGGCCCGGCCCACCACGGCACCAAGGCCGTGATCGAGCGCCTGGCCGCGCGCAACGAGCGCCTGGACTGGTGCATCGTGGGCGAGCCGTCGAGCACCACGCTGGTCGGTGACGTGGTCAAGAACGGCCGACGCGGCTCGCTCGGGGCCAAGCTCACCGTACGTGGCATACAGGGCCACGTGGCCTACCCGCACCTGGCGAAGAACCCTATCCACCTGGCCGCGCCGGCCCTGGCGGAACTGGCAGCCGAGCATTGGGACGAAGGCAATGCGTTCTTCCCGCCGACCAGCTTCCAGATCTCCAACCTCAATTCCGGTACTGGCGCCACCAACGTGGTGCCCGGCGAACTGACGGCCCTGTTCAACTTCCGCTTCTCTACCGAGTCGACGGTCGAAGGCCTGCAGGCACGCGTGGCCAGCATCCTCGACAAGCACGGCCTGGACTGGCAGGTAGACTGGGCGCTGTCGGGCCTGCCGTTCCTCACCGAACCGGGCGAACTGCTCGATGCGGTGTCGGCCAGCATCAAGGCCGTGACCGGTCGCGACACCCAGGCCTCCACCAGCGGCGGCACCTCCGACGGGCGCTTCATCGCCACCCTCGGCACCCAGGTGGTCGAGCTGGGCCCGGTCAACGCCACCATTCACCAGGTCAACGAGCGGGTCCTGGCCAGCGACCTCGACGTGCTGACCGAGATCTACTACCAGACCCTGACCCGGCTGCTGGCGTGATGCTCATCTGCCCGATCTGCAGCGCTGCGCTCGGCGCGCTGGACAACGGTGTCGGCTGCCCGCCGGGCACCGTTTCGACCGTGCACGCCAGGGTTACCTGAACCTGTTGCCGGTGCAGCACAAGAACAGTCGCGACCCCGGTGACAACCAGGCCATGGTCGAGGCACGCCGCGACTTTCTCAACGCCGGGCACTACGCCCCGGTGGCACGTCGCCTGGCCGAGCTTGCCGCCGAGCGCGCGCCGGCGCGCTGGCTCGACATCGGCTGTGGCGAGGGTTACTACACCGCGCAACTGGCCGAGGCCCTGCCCCAGGCCGACGGCTATGCACTGGACATCTCGCGCGAAGCAGTCAAGCGCGCGTGCCGACGCAACCCGGCGCTGACCTGGCTGGTGGCGAGCATGGCGCGGGTGCCCCTGGCCGACGCCAGCTGCCAGTTCCTGGCCAGCGTGTTCAGCCCCCTCGACTGGCAAGAGGCCAGACGCCTGCTCAGCCCCGGTGGCGGCCTGATGCGTGTCGGCCCCACCAGCGCTCACCTGATGGAGCTGCGCGAACAGCTCTACGACGAAGTGCGTGATTACGCTGATGACAAGCATCTGGCCCTGGTGCCCGATGGCATGCAGCACGCCCACAGCGAAGTGCTGAGTTTCGCCCTGAGCCTGGCGGCCCCGGCCGACCGTGCCAACCTGCTGGCCATGACCCCGCATGGCTGGCGGGCCAGCGCCGACAAGCGCGCAGCGGTCATCGATCAGGCCGCGCCGTTAGAGGTGACGGTATCGATGCGTTACGATTACTTTGTGCTGCAAGACTGAGCCGCCCCCGGAGAGCCCCATGCGCCAACCTGATATCGAGATCTACCTGAAGGACGCCGACGTCGATCACAAACAGATCGCCGCCTGGCTGGGCGCGGCACTTGGCCCGTGCAGCGACTGGCAGCAGAAAGGCCAGACCTACAAGTGCATGGCCGGTAACGTACCGGTGACCTGGCTGCCCAAGGCCGTCGGCAAATGGAACAGCCTGTTCCTGGAAAGCGACCAGACCCCCTGGGATGACGACATCGCCTGTGCCCGCGCCGCGTTCGCCGCGCTCAATGTCGAAGTGCGTTGTGCCCCTGGCAGCTGGGTGGAAGAGGAAGGTGAAGAAGACGCCGACCGCTGGATTCGCGTCAGTGCCGATGGCGAAGAAGAGATCACCTGGCGCACCAGCTGACGGACTTTTCTGAGGCGCCAGCCTTGCTGGCGAAGCCCGGCATTGCCGGGCCAAGGGGCTGCCCGGCAGCCGTCGCCAGCAACGCTGCGCCTACAGGTTCAAAGCCCCACTACATCTTCAGCCTGCAGGCCTTTCTGGCCCTGGGTCAGGTTGTATTCGACCTGCTGCCCTTCAAGCAAGGTGCGATGCCCTTCACCGCGGATTGCGCGGTAATGCACGAACACATCAGCCCCGCCTTCACGCTGAATGAAGCCATACCCCTTGGCATCATTGAACCACTTCACACTTCCAGTCTCACGAGACGACATCTGAACTACTCCGGATTTTTATTTTGGAATCGCCTTGTCGACAGGGCCTCACCAGGCACCTGCCTACGCCGCTGCGGATTTATCCTGCAAGCGGCGGACCGACTATAACGCAGCCATTCATTAATTTTCATGACCGGGCGGCTTTTTGCTGAACTTGCGCGGATACGGCACACTAACCGCCCGAGCCTGTACTCGCATCTCATCACCCAGGGCACCTATCGAATGACCCGATCCCCCTTGCGCCGCCTGATTTTCGGCGCCCTGCGCCGTCTGCTTTACCTCTGGGTGCGTTCCGAGACCATCAACCCGTCATCCTTTTCGCTGAACCTGGACCGCAGCCGTCCGGTGTTCTATGTGCTGCAGTCGCCCTCGCTCACCGACCTGGCCGTGGTTGACCGCGAATGCACCAAAGCCGGGCTGCCACGCCCGGTGCTGCCCGTTGCGGTAGGCCCGATGATGGAGCCGGCAGCGTTCTTCTACCTGACCCCGGAACCCGACTGGCTCGGCCGTCACGACAAGCGCGGCGCGCCACCGGCACTCACGCGCCTGGTCGAGCTGGTCAGTCAGCACGCCGAACAGGACGCGCAGATCATTCCGGTCAGCGTGTTCTGGGGCCAGTCGCCGGCCAGCGAGTCCAGCCCGTGGAAACTGCTGTTCGCCGACAGCTGGGCCGTCACCGGGCGCCTGCGCCGGCTGCTCAGCGTGCTGATCCTGGGACGCAAGACCCGCGTGCAGTTCTCGGCGCCCATCCACCTGCGCGAGCTGGTCGAGCACAACAAGGGCCACGAGCGCACCGTGCGCATGGCCCAGCGCCTGCTGCGGGTGCACTTTCGCAACCTCAAGGCCGCGGTCATCGGCCCCGACATCTCGCACCGCCGCAACCTGGTCAAGGGCCTGGTCCACGACCCGCTGGTACGCCAGGCCATCAGCGACGAGGCCGAGCGCGAGAACATCCCGCTGGCCAGGGCCGAAGCCCAGGCGCTGCGCTACGGCAACGAGATCGCCTCGGACTACACCTACACCGCCATCCGCTTCCTGGAAGTGGTGCTGAGCTGGTTCTGGAACAAGATCTACGACGGCATCAAGGTCAACCATATCGAGCAGGTGCAAGGCATCGCACCCGGCCACGAGGTGATCTACGTGCCGTGCCATCGCAGCCACATCGACTACCTGCTGCTGTCGTACCTGCTGTTTCGCAACGGCCTGACGCCGCCGCACATCGCCGCCGGGATCAACCTCAACATGCCGCTGATCGGTGGCCTGCTGCGCCGCGGTGGCGCGTTCTTCATGCGCCGCACCTTCAAGGGCAACCCGCTGTACACCGCGGTGTTCAACGAATACCTGCACACGCTGTTCACCAAGGGTTTCCCGGTGGAGTACTTCGTCGAAGGCGGGCGCTCGCGCACCGGGCGCATGCTGCAGCCCAAGACCGGCATGCTGGCGATCACCCTGCGCAGTTTTCTGCGCTCTTCGCGCACCCCGATCGTGTTCGTACCGGTGTACATCGGCTACGAGCGCGTGCTCGAAGGTCGCACCTACCTGGGCGAACTGCGCGGGGCAAGCAAGAAGAAAGAGTCGATCTTCGACATCTTCAAGGTCATTGGCGCCCTCAAGCAGCGCTTCGGCCAGGTCGCCGTCAACTTCGGCGAACCTATCCGCCTGGCCAGTTTTCTCGACCAGCAGCAGCCGGGCTGGCGCGAACAGGAGCACGGCCCGCAGTTCCGCCCGGCCTGGCTCAACGAGACCACCTCGCGCCTGGGTGAAAAGGTTGCCCGGCACCTGAACGAAGCGGCGGCGATCAACCCGGTCAACCTGGTCGCCCTGGCGCTGCTGTCCACCAGCCGCCTGGCGCTGGACGAGCGTGCCCTGGCACGGGTGCTCGACTTGTACCTGGCCCTCCTGCGCCAGGTGCCCTACTCGGCGCACACCACACTGCCCGAGGGCGACGGCCTGGCGCTGATCAGCCATGTGCGTGGCATGGACCTGCTGGCCGAGCAACAGGACGCGCTGGGGCGCATCCTGTACCTGGACGAAAACAATGCGGTACTGATGACCTACTACCGCAACAACGTGCTGCATATCTTCGCCCTGCCGGCGTTGCTGGCAAGCTTCTTCCAGAGCAGCTCGCGGATCAGCCGCGAGCTGATCGGCAAGTACACCCATGCGCTGTACCCGTACCTGCAATCGGAACTGTTCATCCGCTGGGACGCGCAAGCGCTGGACGGCGTGATCGACCAATGGCTGGAGGCGTTCGTCGAGCAGGGCCTGTTGCGCTACGAGAGCGGCGTGTACCTGCGCCCGGCACCGAGTTCACGCCAGTTCGTGCTGCTGACCCTGCTGGCGCGAGCCATCACCCAGACCCTGCAACGTTTCTACATGGCCACCGCGCTGCTGCTCAACAGCGGCCAGCACACCCTGAGCGCGGAAGAGCTTGAAGACCTGTGCGTGGTCATGGCCCAGCGCCTGTCGATCCTGCACGGGCTTAATGCCCCGGAGTTCTTCGACAAGAGCCTGTTCCGCCACTTTATCCAGACCCAGATCGAGCAGGGTGTACTGCGCCCGGATGCGGCCGGCAAGCTCGGCTACCATGAAAAACTGAGCGAGCTGGCCGAGGGCGCGCCAAGCGTGTGCTGTCGGCGGAGGTACGTCTGTCGATTCGTCAGGTGGCCCTGCAGCGCAGCGACGAAATCATTGAACACGCTTCAGAAGAGGCCTGATTGGAGAACCTGATGAAAAAATTGACCCTGGCTGTGCTCGGCAGCCTGCTGGCTGCCTGCAGCAGCACCCCGGCACCGTCCAAGGCCAGCCTGGACGGCGAAGTGTACTACCTGCAACGCATCGCCCTGCCACCGGCGGCCACCTTGAGCGTCAGCCTGCAGGACGTGTCGCTGGCTGATGCGCCGGCCGTGACCCTGGCCAACCAGCGTGGCCCGATCAAGGGCCAGGTGCCACTGCCCTTCCACTTGAGCTATGACCCGGCCCAGGTCAAGCCGGGCCATCGCTACGCGGTCAGCGCGCGCATCGAGCTGGACGGCAAGCTATTGTTCATCACTACCGAGCACCACGGCGTGCAACTCGACGGCACCGATATGCCGCCTGTGCGGATCAAGGTCGACGCCGTTCGCTGAACCTGTTTTTTTCACTGGATAAGGATGCTGCCATGTTGCGCCCCGCTCTAACCTTTACCGGCCTGTGCGCCGGCCTGCTGTTGTCGGCCAGTGCGCTGGCCCTGTCGTTGAGTGACCTGTCGCAGAAGGACGCCTCGGGCGGCCTCAAGGACGCCCTGACCCAGGGTGCGCAGATTGCGGTCAAGCAACTGGGTACGCCGGGTGGCTTCAGCAACAACCCGGACGTACGCATCGAATTGCCGGGCAACCTCGGCAAGGCGGCCAAGGCCATGAAGAAATTCGGCATGGGCGCGCAGGTCGACCAGTTGGAAGCGAGCATGAACAAGGCTGCCGAGGCAGCAGTACCGCAGGCCCAGGCCTTGCTGGTGGATGCGGTGAAAAAGATGACCGTGGCCGATGCCAAGTCCATTCTGAGCGGCGGCGATGACTCGGCCACCCAGTACCTGAGCAAGACCAGCCGCGAGCAGATCCGCGCCAAGTTCCTGCCGATCGTCAAGCAGGCAACCGATCAGGTCGGGTTGGCCAAGCAGTACAACAGCTTTGCCGGCCAGGCATCGTCGATGGGCTTGCTGGACAGCAAGAATGCCAATGTCGAAGGGTATGTGACCGAGCAGGCGCTCAACGGCCTGTTCGAGATGATCGGCAAGCAGGAAGCGACCATTCGCGAGAACCCGGCGGCTGCGGCTACCGGCTTGGCCAAGAAGGTTTTCGGCGCGCTCTGAACCTGGGGCCGCGTTGCGGCCCATTCGCTGGCAAGCCAGCTCCCACAGGTTTTGTGAACACCGCCTGACCCTGTGG